>JAOUDZ010000002.1 GCA_029858965.1 Cyclobacteriaceae bacterium | reverse complement strand
GAAAAAAATGACCTATTAAATGGTATTTTCCACAAATGGGAATCCCGTTAGCTGGGTGATTGCGGAAATATTTTGGACTGGTATAACAATTCAGCAAATAGGAATAGACGTGACGCCAACCTGGGGGGAAATCGCGAATACACAGCGATCTGTAGGCGTTTCTTAAACAACCCGGTAATTGGGCTTGACGCCTTCGTGAAAAGATTTGATCCGCAAACTCACCTTGAATCCGATATCGCATAGGATAGCAAACAAGATTAGCTATGCAACATCGTGCTTTGCCGTGGTAAGATAAGAATTTGAATAGCTATGGCCAGTCCTTCTATGGCTGACCCCTCCAACTTTGTACCGGCAGGTGTCCCTTCAAATACTAGATAAGTTTTTCCAGGTTGGCCTTCGCAATGGCCTCCGACTTACTGTTTACCTGGAGTTTCGAATAAATGTTCTTGATGTGCGTTTTCGAAGTCTCCTTCGAAATAAATAGTTCTTCCGAAATCTGAGTGTAGGTTTTACCTTCAGAAATCAGTTGTAGTATTTCCGTCTCACGCCTTGTGAGCGGCGAGTTTGGATTGACATGAAAATTGTCGATGACCATGCGTGCAATTTTACTACTCATGGGTGCTCCCCCTTTTACAATTTCATCCAACGCCCCCAATAACTCCATATAATTCGCGCTCTTGGTAATGTATCCCGATGCACCGGCTTTTAGAGCTTCAAAAACCAAATCACTGTCTTCATACACAGACACCATGATAACATCTACATGCGGACTCTTGTCTTTAATGGCCTTGGTGCCCTGGATACCATTTACGCCAGGCAATTCAATATCCATTAAAGCTATCTCTGGCTTGTCGCGGGAAAGATTTGCTATAGCCTCTTCGCAGCTGCCATATGCATTCACCACAACGAATTTATCAGAACTATTGACAATCAACGTAAAACTGCTGCGTATTTCCTGATCGTCTTCTACGATTATTACACGTTTCTTAAAAGGTAAGGCCATACTTTCTTGTTTCAGTAAGGGTAAAGCACAGAACGATTTTCGTTCCTTCATTCTTGATACTGTGTATACGTAAAACCGCCCCGATTTTGTTCGCTCTTTCACGAATATTTTGAAGACCATTGGATTTTTCTATATCACCGGCATAGAATCCTATGCCATCATCTTCGAAGCTCAACTCGAAACCATTCTTCTGATCTCTTTTTAAAGTCAGCGTTACATTCCTGGCGCAAGCAGATTTGAAGGCATTCGTCATTGCCTCCTTGAAAATAAGGTTGGCCTCCCGACTGAATCCGTATGGGAGCTTAATTCTCTCCTTAACATCATTGAAGGCCCTGAAACTTATTCCTTTTTCTTCAAATAGCTTTTCCCCAAAATCGCGGATGTGTATGAAGAGTTTAGACAATTCATCATTTACGGGATCAATCGCCCATATAAAATCGCGTGTGCCGGTGTACAGGTATTTTGCGGAGTTCTCGACTTTTGTATAGAGATCCTGGCCACTGTTATTCCCGTTACCATTTAGCTTCAGCAGGCTTACATAATTAATGATCCGGGTCAATTGATTTCCCATTTCATCGTGAAAATCACGCGCGATTTCTTTTCGCAGGTTATCCTGTTCTCTCTGCCGTATCCGTTCCAGCGTTACGACTCTGCTGACGCGCTGCTTCACACGTATGTACATCACAAGGGTAATGAGTCCGCCCACAAGGATGAACATAGCCACAATAAAAGATGTGGTTTGGTAAAATGGTGGCTTGATAGAAAAATCATAAGCTATTTTTGCGTCCGTCCAACTACCGTTATTATCCGTACTCATCACGCGAAAGGTATAATGACCTGGTGGAAGATTGCTATACGTTACCTCACTGGTGGAAGAAGGGTGGGACCATGTTTTATCAAAATTCTCAAGAAAATATTTATACTTTACCGACTTTGAGTACCTTTTATCTACACGGTTAAACTGAAATGTAAGATGATTCTTATCTGGCGGAAGCGAAGGTTTGTATGGAATCTTAAAAAATCCGACGGTACTATCCGCATAAGTGTGTAGTGCGTAATCACCATATAAAATCTGAACATCGGTAAGATGAACATCAAAGGATCGCAATCTTTCCTTATTCAAATCATTGAATTCATACAGGCCATCAACCAATCCAAAATACTTTGTCGATGGACTCACATAAAATGCATTTTGATTTGTCTCAACTCCTGTAAGTCCGTTATCATAACCAAAATGAAGATTTTCTATGAGTTCATGGTGATCGTCCAGCTTAACGCGACTAATACCTTTCTCGGTGCCGATCCACAAGTAGTTCTTTTCATCCTCAGCAGCGAAGTATACAAAGTCTGACGCCATACCTTCACGGGTAGTGATGAACTTTCGTTGACCGGTACTGGGGTTTAGCACAACGACACCAGCCCCGCTTGTGCCGATTACCAGCAAAGAATCCTGATAAGAATGAATGCTTAACACGGAAGTATTGACCATTTCGGATATTGACACAACACCTACCTTACCATCTCGCAAAGTGTTTATCGCCACTTCTGTTGCAACAAACAGGGTTTTGTGCTTTTCTGAATAATGCAACGCCCAAATTGAATTTGCCGCAAGTCCATTCGCCGTATTGTAGGTTCCAAAAGATTTACCATCGTAGTAGCTTAATCCATTTCCAGTACCCACCCACAATCCATTTTCATCAAAGGCAATACACACAATGCCATCCCCAGGAAGTCCGTCGGCCCTGGTAAACCATTGGAAGGAGTCGCTACCCCGATCATATTTGCCCAATCCTTTGCCTGTTCCTACCCATAGGGTACCCCCCGGCGATTCTGCTACACAGAGTATCTCATTGCGGTAAGATTCTTTTGCTCCACCCATGGCGTAGGAAGTTATGCTTCCACCATCAATCTTCCACAAACCCTTCCCCATCGTGCCTACCCAAGTTGCCCCCTTTGTATCTTTGGTAACAGCCATAACGCTTCGGATATTCTCCGGGCTACGCTGAATAAAATCCTGTATGAAGTATTTATAAAGGCCCCGACCGTCCGATGCAAACCAGACGTTCCCCTCTGAATCAAGGAGAACCTGCCGAATATAAACATCAGCAAGAACAAGCGAAGGATTACTAATCCCGTTGATAAACTTTTCTTTGTAAAGTGAGCCACCCTTCTGTGTCCAGAACTCATTTTTCTTCTGATCGTATGCCAAAACATGGCCGGATAGTTCCCATGAAAGTCGTTCTAATTTGTTATTGGTTAAATCCATGCGAAACAAACCCCACGCGGTTTGCAACAACACATCATTTCTATAGTTGAAAATATTATATATCCTTCCCGTCTTCACGTCCGGCGAGACCACAAATGACATATCCTTTGATTTGATTATCGATGAGCTATCACTTACATAAATACAAGTCATGCCCCCAGGGGCTACGTGTATGCGTCGAATCAATTTACCCTTGAATATTTGCCTATCCCAGTAATACAACGAGTCATGGTATATTTTCGTCATCAGCCCTTTTCCAGAAAGCAACAAAAGGGTATCATTTACTTCGTAAATCTGTCGAATAGAATTCGGAGCACTTTGCGCTGTCGGTGGCTGGAAGCGCTTGAAGCCAAGACCATCAAATTTCGTTACCCCCCTGGGATGAGCAATCCACAAGTTATCATGACGATCAAATTTCAGTCCGATAACCTGATTTGTAAGGAGCCCGTCAAGGGTTGTATAAACTTTAAACGTTCGCCCATCAAAACGGGCCAATCCACCACCCTGTGTTCCAACCCATAAATAACCATTCTTGTCTTCTGCCATGGCCATTACCTGCGACTGTGGAAGTCCGTCTATTGCAGTATAATTCCGCGTTGAAAAATCAAAGTCTTGCGCAAATAGAAATGCGTGATAAACAGTAAAGGTAATTACAAGAAAATATGCCTTATTCATACGTAACACATTGCAAGGTAGGCGTTTGAGGCAATTTAATGAATACCCCTTTATGCGGGATAATTAATAATGTATATACGATAAAATCAGTAGCGCGTTGTTGCTGGCATTTACGGCAAAATTTCACACTGGCCTCATCATGCTGGCGCCACATGGCTTCAGCTACTTTAACTTGTGACTTTCACCAAACCTTTGCATTATTATCGCGTAATCACATCCCATGTCAGAAGCTGAAATACAACATGAGTATGCGGTCCTGGAAAAATCCAGGAAAAATCCCAAGGCTTTTGGGGAACTCTATGAAAAGTATTTTGACAGAATCTTCCAATATGTTTTCAGGCAAACAGATGACGAAGAACTCACCGCCGACTTGTGCTCACAGACTTTCCTTATTGCGCTAAAAAATCTGGATCGTTATGAATTTCGCGGAGTTCCTTTTTCAGCGTGGCTCTACAGGATTGCCAGCAATGAGGTTAATAAACATTACAGGAAGCTAAAGAAGAACAAAGTCTTCAGTATTGAAGAATTGCGCATCCGTGAATTAATTGAACAAACTGAGACAGACTGGGATGAAGAAATTATCCAGCGCCTGATGAACTACCTGAAAGACTTACCAACAGAAATGCTGGAAGTACTGGAACTGCGGTTTTTTGAAGACAGAGACTTCAAAGATATTGCCTTCATTCTGGGCATTACAGAAAGTGGGGCAAAAATGCGGGCGTATAGAGCATTAGATAGATTGCGAAAGAATTTTAACTTACGGATTAAGTACAATGGGTAGAAATGAAATACGGCTTCGACGGCAAAAAATGAGTTCCGGTCGTATCGCGCAGCACCGCAACTATGGTGAAATCATGGCGCGACACGAGCGCGATATTAAGATCCGGCGCACGGTACGGGTGTTTCTTTATTTCTTGATTATCGCTTTTTTATTGGTTTTGTTTATTATGGTCAAAAGGTGGGAGCAAAAACAGGGTAAGGTGAAGGAAAAAACCGCATGGGTACTGAAAAGCAATGGGTCAACGTTTACCTCCGCAAAAACGCATTAACCTCAAGCTTTAACCTCATCCACGTGTCTTAAGGGGAGCAACCCGATGAAAAGATATCAAGCAGACAACTTTTTCGCTTCCGCCAGCATCTTATGAGGGTAATAGAGTCACTTGCGCAAGGCGCAAATCACATAAACCCGGTAAGGGAGATATTTCAGGATATTGAACCAATCCAGGCATGGCAGTTACTGGTCACCGAAGAAAATGAAGTGGACCCGCAGGGATTCAAACCCCGAACCTTCTGATCCGTAGTCAGATGCTCTATTCAATTAAGCTACGGGTCCAATTTGGTGGATGGCCATGAATTTTGGAGTGCAAATGTAAAGAATAATTTCACTCAACAAAACAAAACGGTTTTGCCCTGACTGCAAAAAGGCTATTTTTGGGGCTTATTAATGACTAACAGCATTGCATGATTAAGAAATTAGCAGGTATTGTAATTCTTTCGGGGATATCGTTTATGGGGATAAGTCAAACCATCCCAACAAAAAAAACTTCAGGACGCCCTGATATCCCGGGGACCTTCGCAGTCGAACTTGGGATAAATGGTGATGTAAGTGGCCCCAAAGATTTTGACTTAGGGTTCTGGGGCTCGCGAACGGTTAACATTTATTACCAATATGAATTCCGTATCCTTAAATCCGGGTTCAGTTTCGTCCCGGGAATTGGCCTCAGTATGGAGCGCTATAAGTTCAAAAACGAATATACACTGGGTTATACATCAAGCACAAGCAGTGAGATAATCATGGTGCCACCTGAGGATGCAGGCGTCCCTAACATCCAGAAATCGCAGCTAATTACCAATTACATTGATGTTCCTGTAGAACTCCGGTTTTCAACAAACCCGGATGATCCTTCCAGAAGTTTTAAGATATCCGTTGGCGGAAGAATTGGTTACCTGTATGACTCTTTTACCAAATTGAAGTACAAGCAAAACGGAGAGGTCAAGAAATTGAAAGATAAACAGGATTTCCAGTTAACAAAAATTCGGTATGGTCTGACAGGGCGAATTGGTTTTGGCGGCTTCAGTCTGTTCGGATACTATAATCTTACTCCCCTCTTTGAAGAAGGTAAAGGCTTAAAAGAAAATAATCAGTACAATGATTTCAATACCTTTACGATTGGAATCTCCTTTGCAAGTTTCTAGCAGCGCGCAATAGTGCTGTTCAGTTTAAGCTTGAAAATAAACTAATTTTTCTGCTCCAAAAAATTCCTATTAGGGGCTTCTTTCTTGGCATAAGTAGGGCATGTATACTGACTACATGCCGAAATAAAGGCTACCAATACAAAAAATAAAACAAGCTTTTTCATTATCTCATGACTTTGGTTAAAACAAAAATATGATTCTTTCGCAATAAAACAAACCTCAGGCACTCAAAACAGCCTAATCATCGCTCATTCTCAATCAATTAAGAGGTTGCATCCCCTGATATCGCTATTGTCTATCCTGCCCAAGATCTCGAAACTACCGTCTGGAAGCACTATGCCGAGGTCCTCTGTTTCTATAAATGCGACAGAATGCCAATTGGCCAAATCGATGATATTAATCCCTCCGGTTTCATTTAGTAACCCCTTTTGGAGCGGGTCTGTGAGCTCTCGCCCAATAACCTTCATCCAGGGTGGGCAGAAAAAATGCTGACTTCCCCTGGTGTAGGCCTGGGAAAGCAATTCGGTCATTCCGTATTCAGCGTATATATTGTCTACATGAAGTGCCCCTGAAAGGACATCGTGCAACATCCTTCTGGTTATTTCCTTTTTTCTCCCTTTCATCCCACCAGTTTCAAAAATCATGACATGGCTTAAATCCACATTGTGCTTTTCAGCCATC
Organism: Cyclobacteriaceae bacterium; assembly: GCA_029858965.1. GTDB lineage: Bacteria > Bacteroidota > Bacteroidia > Cytophagales > Cyclobacteriaceae > Chryseolinea. Next base: position 117,446 of record JAOUDZ010000002.1, on the reverse strand, counting down.
TCCAGTAATGCAAAAGATACTCCCCATAAGATCGTCTTACGGTCGTCATGCCTGATCCGCGCTATGTCCTCGATTAATTTCTCGATCTCGAGATGGTAAAATGCGGAGTATGGCGAATGGCTATGGGTGATGAAATGATCCATCATCGCAATAAGCGAAGATCCTTTGCGCTCCAGATAAGAGGGTAATAAGGCCAGAAAATGATAGTCTGTTATGGGACCGAAGAACCATTCGAAGCACTTTCTACTGTGTTGCAGGTAGAACTCAAGGCTTTGGATAGCATGCTGACTCAGCTTTCCTGATGTTGTACCGCTGCTGGTAAAAATAACTTCAGGCTGCCAACTTCCGGATTTAATAATATATTGTTTAAATAGCGTTATGGGCAGGAAAGGGACATCCTCCAAACTTCCAATAGTCGCTATATTTACAGAAAGATACTGCAAAAATGCTTTGTAAACGGGGTTATTGGCTGCCTGAAAGCGGAACAAATCAAGTGCAATATCCGCAAATGACTGGTCGTTTACTGTGTATAATTCTGATTCAAAACTTTTAAAAGTATCCAAGCGTTATCTAACTTAACGAGTTCAAATTTACAGGATGAAGGCAATTAAAGGCTTATTATTATTTGGAATTTTAACGCTCATTGTAAGCGCTTGCTTCAATCCGCCTGAGTTCGGTCTCGTTCCTGAGATTGATTTTGAGAATATCTATTTCAGGGAAGCAAAAGGCGTTGGTGAGAGAGATTCGCTGGTTTTGACTATCTCTTTTCGAGATGGAAACGGAGACCTGGGACTTTCTTCAACACAAATCGATGAACCGTATCACGACATTAACTACTATCTGGCCAATAACGGTGTGATAACGCCGATTGGAAAAATAACCGAGTACACCAACCTACCGCAGTTTGTAAATGTTCCCCCTGGCGCGACAGGAAAACTTGTATCCGTAAGAACGCCTGAGGATCCTGATTATGCCGGAGTGGTTCCTCCTTACACAGATTCATTCTCATCCTGTACGTTTTATACATACACGTCTGTTTATGTCAATGAAAGAGATATTGACATTTTTGATGAAACATACAATATTGATACGATACTCAGCGTACAGGGCCTGCCAAAAGTCTATGTATTATTGGATACGTTTTATTACCAAAGAAATCCGGACTATGCGAATATTGACGTGGAGTTTTGGGTAAAGGAATCGAATGGTTATACGTTATTCGATTGGGAAAAAGAATTCTGCACTATTTCATTCAATCAGCGGTTCCCGGTATTAACGGAAAAATCAGGTCCGCTGGAAGGAGACTTGCAATATGCGATCGTAACAAGTGGCCTCAAAAGCATTTTTAGCATAAAAACAATGAAACTCAGAGTCAAGATCAGGGATCGAAGTTTGAACGTAAGCAATATTATCGAGACACCTGAGTTTACCCTGGATAAGATCAAGAAGTAATTGCCCGTTGTAATGTATTACAATGGAGGAAATTTCGCGGGATTTGATTCAGCCATCACCCCATATACTTTTTCAAATACCTCCTCAGGATTGGGCTTAGAGAAATAATCTCCGTCAGAAGCATAGGCAGGACGATGATCTTTTGCTGTTATCGTTATTGGTTTTGAATCCAGGAATTGGTAGGCGTCTTGCTTTTCGAGAACTTCCTGCATCATAAATGAACTCGCACCTCCGGGAACATCCTCATCCGCAAAAACAATTCTATTGGTTTTTTTAACGGACTCCAGAATTGCGTGATGGATATCAAAAGGCAGCAATGTCTGCGCATCAATCACTTCACATGAGATTCCAAATTCCTCCAGCGACAATGCCGCCTCCATTACTATACGGCACATGGAGCCGTAGGTAACAACAGTTACATCGGTGCCTTCTTTCAGTATCTCGGGCACGCCCAAAGGGACTGTAAAATCACCAATATTATCCGGCAGTCTTTCTTTCAAACGGTATCCATTCAAACATTCAATGATAACGGATGGATCATCAGACTTAAGCATAGTATTATAGAAACCTGCAGCCTGAGTCATATTTCGTGGTGTGATAATAAACATACCCCGCAATGAATGGAGCAGCATGCCAATCTGTGAGCCTGCATGCCAGACTCCCTCCAGCCGATGGCCACGCGTACGCACTATCAGGGGAGCAGTTTGCCCCCCCTTGGTTCTATAATACAAGCACGCCAGATCATCTGACAAAGTAGGAAGCGCATAAATAAAATAGTCGAGGTATTGAATTTCTGCAATAGGTTTCAATCCCCGCAATGCTGCCCCTATTCCCTGACCAATAATAGTACATTCCCGAATTCCAGTATCTGTTACTCGAAGTTCACCATGTTTAGCCTGCAATCCGGCGAACCCCTGGTTAACATCACCAATCTTTCCGACATCTTCTCCGAATGCCAAAACACGAGGATCGCGGGTCAAGGCAGCATCAAAACATGCTCGTAAGACTTCCCTTCCATCGACCAAAGGAGAAGAATCATTATACACAGGATCTATCCGCTCAACCTTCAATGCCGAATCATCAGAAATACTGTGCATATGAGAACTGTACCGGTCATAGTTATCCAGCGCTGCATTATCCAACCATTTATGAAGCTCATCCTTTGCTTCAGATGTTTCTTTGGCCAGCAACCTGACTGTTTGCTTTGCAGCTTTCATCGTCTCTAATCGAGTAGGGTTTACGGCCTTAACCAGGTCTTCTCTAATATTGGAAATTGCCCGGCCATTGCTGCTCTGCTTTATGGCTTTACCGAGTATTTCAGTCACTACATGCTGATCTTTGCGAACATCATTCATAAACTCTTTCCAGGCCCGTTCCTTTGCCTGCTTTGCAGACAACTTGGCTTCGCGCTCAATCGCATCAACCTCTTCCGGAAGAATCAGCACATCATTAATAATCCACTCCCGCATCTTCCGGATGCAATCATATTCTGATTCCCAGGCTAATCTTTCTTTTGACTTGTATCGTTCATGCGAACCGGAGGTTGAATGCCCCAGCGGCTGCGTCATTTCCTGCACGTGGAAAAGAACAGGCACATGTTCATCCCTGCAAATCTTTTCAGCTATGTGATATGCTTCAATAAGGCCCGCATAGTCCCAGCCCTTGCACGTAATTATTTCGCAACCTAATTCATATTCCGTCCGCTGCAGACCAGCCATGGCTTTGGAAATGCTCCCCTTTGTGGTGTGAAATTCTTGTGGAACCGATATGCCGTAGTCATCATCCCAAACAGAAGTAAGCATTGGTACCTGCAGCACGCCTGCGGCATTAATAGCCTCAAAGAACATTCCTTCAGAGGTTGAAGCATTACCAATTGTTCCAAAGGCTATTTCATTGCCATTGTTTGAAAGATTTGTGAATTCCTTCAGCGCTGGATTTTGCCTGAATAACTTGGAGGCATATGCCAATCCAAGCAATCGCGGCATCTGCCCGGCTGTGGGTGAAATATCTGCACTGCTATTTTTAAGCTCAGCCAGATTCTTCAATTTCCCATGCTCATCCAACAGGCGTGTGGCGTAATGTCCGTTCATCAACCTACCTGCCGAGGCAGGATCAGCCTCAACACTGGTATGGGCGTACAACTGTGCAAAATACTGTTGCACGGTTAATTCACCAATAGCAAACATGAAGGTCTGATCACGGTAATAGCCCGCACGAAAATCGCCTTGACGAAAAACTTTGGCCATTGCGATCTGTGCAACTTCTTTACCATCACCGAAGATTCCGAACTTAGCCTTTCCCATAAAGACCTCTTTGCGTCCCATTAGGCTAGCTTCACGACTTTCAACAGCAAGCGCATAGTCGGCAAGAATCTCCTTGACCTTTGCTTGTGAGAATTTTATCCTGGCTTCTTTAGTTTCGCTCAAGGTAACGTGGTTAGATGAAGGTGAACAGTTGTTAGGTTCAAAAATAGGCAATACCAATTACTTTCAAAAGCCTGACAATTTCCTAAGTACGGACCAATCTCCCCGTGATACTTCGATATTGTCGGTATTTGCCCTTTCAAATAGATAAATTCCAAACTTAATATCCGCAATTTCTACTTCAGAAAAAATATAACCAGCGCCTAATTCCATGTTATGTATGATCCGCTCTGTTTCAGGGTCAGTAATCGCAAAGAGGTCAACGACAATTTTGTCAGCCAGATTTCCAGTCCGTATAACATATGGATAATCCACTAATGAATACATCTTGAATCCACTCAATTCAACCGTTTCCAAAAAGACCAAATCACGTTGGTATAAGGAATAGTTTTCAAGGCCTTTCCGCATTGATCCATAGAATGCGTACCTGCTGTTTCTATTCATCTTTTTGCATCATTCTTAAAAAATCAATACGACTCTCAGCGCTTTCATGGCCTTGTTGCTATATTTGAACCCGCTAAAAGGCAATACTGCATGAAAATAGGAGTTCCGAAGGAAATTAAAAATAATGAAAATCGCGTTGCGTTAACACCTGCTGGGACGCAGGAATTGGTGAAGCGCGGACATACAGTGTACATCCAGAATACAGCGGGTTCAGACAGTGGTTTTGTGGATGAAGAGTATATCGCGGCAGGGGCAACCATGATTCCGGATGCGGCAACAGTCTTTGCAGTGGCAGAGATGATCATGAAAGTAAAAGAACCTGTTGAACCGGAGTACAAACTGATTCGCAGGGATCAGTTGGTTTTTACCTATTTCCATTTTGCATCATTTGAGCCATTGACGAGAGCAATGATTGCCAGCAGTGCGATTTGCTTGGCGTATGAGACAGTTGAGCGGATAGACGGAAGTCTACCCCTTTTGGTACCTATGTCTGAAGTTGCCGGAAGAATGGCCATACAGGAAGGCGCTAAATACCTGGAGAAGCCACTGAAAGGACGTGGAATTTTGTTAGGCGGAGTTCCTGGCGTGAGGCCTGCGAAAGTATTGATACTCGGTGGTGGTGTTGTTGGAACAAATGCTGCCAAGATTGCAGCGGGTATGGGTGCCGATGTTACTATCATGGACTTGAATATAAACCGCCTGCGGTACCTCGATGATGTAATGCCTAAGAATGTTCACACGATCGTTTCCAATGAATATACTATCCGTGAAATGATAAAAGACACAGACTTGATCATCGGTGGTGTATTGGTCCCCGGCGCAAAAGCCCCCAAACTGATTACACGGGATATGCTGAAAACAATGAGGCCTGGAACAGTATTGGTAGATGTTGCTGTAGATCAGGGAGGATGTATTGAAACCTGCAGACCAACGACGCACGAAGATCCCACATACATTATTGACGATGTTGTCCATTATTGCGTTGCAAACATGCCCGGGGCCGTTCCATATACATCAACGCTGGCCCTTACAAATGCAACACTCCCGTATGCTATCCGCCTGGCTAACCTGGGTTGGAAAAATGCCGCGCAAGAAAGCCTGGAGTTGCGAAACGGGTTAAATATCATTCAAGGAGCAGTAGTCTACAAAGCCGTTGCCGATACTTTCGATTTGCCTTACACAGATGTAAAGAATTTCTTATAAAGCCTTCCGTGCCTTTTCCCGGTTGTTGCAAAAGTATTTCTATCCGTATCCTGGCATGGCGTCAAGTATCACCGTTCTTTTAGCATCCCAATCCACCGCGCAACAAATGTGGACCATTCCGTTCGTTACAGTTACGTATCTTGCCCGCAGGGAATAATTGTAGACCGATGCCTGGTGCATCGTGCGCTGGGTTAACTTCTGGTCAGGCGCTTTGCACTCTATGATCATCCAGGGATTTCCGTCCCGGTCATAAACCACAATATCAGAACGCTTTTGCAGCCGATTGAAGCGAAGTCCTCCTTCTACTTTAATCAATGCTTTAGGATAGTGGAGTACCGCTATCAAATAATTAATAAAATGCTGCCTGACCCATTCTTCAGGCGTCAGGACGAGGTATTTTTTTCGGATACTATCAAGAATGAATACTTTACCCTCCTCTTTCTTAAGTACATAGTCAAATTGCGGAAGATTGAGTTTCACCATAGGCGCAAATAAACCAATTTTAGAGTTGATCCATAAACCCTCAAATGTTAATTGTAATACGCTGAACGATTCATTATTATCCATTACTTTAGTACATGAAGACAAAACTGGAAATCGTTGAAAACTGGCTTCCCCGTTACACCGGGAAAGCCCTTGATGAATTTGGGGAATACGTCTTGCTAACCAATTTTGATAACTATGTATCCACATTTGCCAAATGGCTGAACGTACCTGTTGATGGGCTTGATCGGGCTATGCGCAGCGCCACAGCCGAAGGGATATCGATTATCAATTTTGGTATGGGGAGTCCCAATGCAGCCACCATCATGGATTGTCTCAGTGCCATAAAACCCAAGGCCGCCCTTTTTCTTGGAAAATGTGGTGGTTTGAAAAAAAATGAAATTGGCGACTTGATTCTCCCCATTGCCGCCATCCGGGGCGAGGGTACTTCGAATGACTATTTTCCGCCAGAAGTGCCCGCATTGCCATCTTTTGCCCTTCAGAAGGCAATATCAACAACCATTCGAGACAATAATCAGGATTATTGGACCGGCACAGTCTACACCACCAACAGGCGTGTTTGGGAGTGGGATGAACCTTTCAAAACTTACCTGCGGAAAATTCGCGCGATGGCTATCGATATGGAAACGGCTACCATTTTTTCCACCGCTTTTTCAAACAAAATACCTGCAGGCGCGCTGCTACTCATATCCGATCAACCGATGGAACCCGATGGCGTTAAAACAGAAGTGAGTGATACCGCCGTAACGAAGAATTTCGTAGAAATGCACCTGAAAATTGGCATCGAGTCTCTCAAACAGCTAATTAACAATGGTATGACAGTGAAGCACCTGCGATATTGACTTATCAAATTACATTGCAGCAGTCACTTTTTTAGCAATATCATGCAGGTCACACCCCCTTTAGGATCAGATTTTATTGGTGCTGATTATCCGCATTTCAATTCTTCTGAGCGTACAGATCAGGCGCTTTTAACCGGGGCAAGAATTTCCTTCGACCTGAGCCGCAGCAGGATGGCCAATCCGGCAAAAAAATACAACGAAAGAAATATTGCGCTGTTGCGCATATTTCCCGTGAGCTGATTAATTAACCCATAGGAGAATACGCCCATGACTATGGATATATTGTAGGTTACATCGTAGAAACTAAAGTAAGATGTATGATCAATAGTATCCGTCGGAATTAGCTTTGAATAGGTTGCCCTGGACAGCGATTGTATTCCCCCCATGATCATGCCCACCGTAAAAGCCAGTGCATAAAACTCAAACTCGCTTGTTATTGTGTAGGCGGCTATGCATACCCCAATCCAAATGACATTCATCAATAGCAGCGAAAAAATGTTTCCTTTAGCATAAGAAAGTCTGGCAAATAGTTTTGCGCCAACAGAAGCTACCAATTGGATAAGGAGTATCGTGAAAATAAGCTTAGAACTCTCGAGTTTAAGCACATCCGTCCCAAACAAGGCAGAAAGATACATTACAGTTTGAACGCCAGAGTTGTAAAAGAAGAATGCCAGCAAATATCGCTTCAAATCAGGTTGTTGGGCAAAACTTCTCCAAACGTTTAAGATCTCATGGTATCCATTTGTCCAGATGTTCCCGATCGGTATTTTGTGGTAAATGTTTTCGGGCAATATCTTAAATGGAATTAGTGAAAAGCCTATCCACCAAACGCCCACAGCTAAAAACGAAAAACGCGTTGCCGTAAGTTCAGCCTGAGCCTGGCTCCCTGAGAAACCAAAGAAAGGCGCATTCATGATCAATACGAGGCATAGGATCATCAACAATACGCTCCCATAGTAACCCATAGAATATCCGCGAGCACTGGTGTTATCATACTGATCTGGTGTTACAATCTCGGGCAGAAAAGCATCATAAAACACTAGGCTTCCCGAATATCCTATACTGGCAAGCATGGATAATGCAATTCCCCACCCCAAGAGACTCACATCATCGAAGAAATAAAGACCAATACAAGATCCACCCCCCAAGAACACAAAAAATTTCATGAAGGCTTTCTTTTTTCCTGTGTAGTCGGCTACGCCCGAAAGCAACGGGAGAATCGCTGCAACAATTAAAAATGAAAAGGACAAGGCATAGGAATACAGGACAGAGTTTTGAATCTCAAAGCCAAGGAATTTCACCATTTCGCTTCCATTTACAGTAGTCACGGCCTTGTAGTAAATGGGGAAAATAGCAGATGATATAACTAGTGCGTAAACAGAATTGGCCCAATCGTACATGCACCACGCGCGGACTATTTTGGCGTCATTTAATACTGGAGCAATGCGGATTTCATTCATAAAAAAAAAGCCCCGACAATATCGGGGCATTTTCTAAAGCTATTACCTTTCTATTTACAATTCAAGTTTCTGATTGGCTGAATACAAAACCCTCCTGGCATTGGCCTTCCTTAGTTCTGTTTCTACATCTGAGATAAGGCCACGCTTGGCTTCCACATCTACCTTAAGGGAAACAGTGATAGCATCCCGGTCTACTTCATCCAGCTTCGACTTCTCTGAATTCACCCACTGAACAATATTCTTTGTTTCAATAAAGACATCATTTGCCTGTATTTTAGGTTCCTTTCCAAATTGATCTACTTTTTTGGGAGCTCCGATATACAAATATGAAATCAGGGATTTCTTCACCAGCTTCTTCAATTGCGTTGCCTGCGGCATCTTTTGCTCAACATTAATACTCGTCTCCCGCATTTTTGTAGTTACCATGAAAAAGAAAAGCAACATAAAAACCACATCAGGCATGGATGCAGTTGGTATTTCCTGTTTTGTATTAACTTTCTTCTTAAACTTTGACATAGTTATTTTATTTATTACCCTCCTACTTTACTAGGCTCCGCAATAGAAAGCGCCATCGGTATTCCAACAGTACCGTTAGGACCAACATCCCTACCCCTATCATAAGCCTGTTTGGTTTCAGGTGATTCGTTAGGGTCAGAAGATATCTCCCGCCATCGTTTAACACTGACCCCTGCCCGGTTAGCATATATTTCATGATATGCTGCCTGCGCAGCATCCAGTACTTCAATAAACTTCTTATGCGTAGTTCCCCTGTCAGCTTTTAGGGATACAATCGCCTTCAAAGGACTATCAGAGGAGGTTGGATCCCTACCGTCATTGAGAATAAATATCTTTATTTGATCGGTCAATTCGCGACTGGTTGAAAACCAGGGATTTCCCTCTACCAAAAGTTTATCAGAAGAGTTAATCTGAATTTTGAAGATATTTCGTTCTGGTATTTCAACCTCATCGGGAGGCAACGCCTCCGGCGGAGGTGGAAGCAGAATTAATAGTCCCTTGTCACTGGCTACCGTTGTTGTCATCAAAAAGAACGTCAACAAAAGGAAGGCAATGTCTGCCATGGAAGAATTCGGAATATCAGGTGTACTTCTAGCCATATTATTTAAAGGCTTTGCTAATTTCAGAATAAATAAGTGCCAAGATCGACCCCGCCAGCACGATATAGAACATAATCAACCCTGCACCGATCAATCTCGATGACGAGGCGTCAATGCCGGCAGCAGCAGTCTTAAGCGAAACGTTGGAATCTGACAATGCGTAGGAAATACCAAACAAAACGACAAAGATTCCGATGCCAATACCTATTTTCAAAAGAGCCCCAGGGTCTTTTATAGCATTTATTATTGGAAATATAATAGCAGTCGCTATAGCAATGCCCAGCAGCGCGTAAAGGACGTATAAACCAAGATCTAGCATAGTTTTAATTATTATTTGACAATCTTATGCCTAACCAAAAGATCAACCAGGGAAATGGAAGCATCTTCCATGTTATTTACCAAAGAGTCAATTTTCGAGATCAGGTAATTGTACAATACTTGAAGAATCATACCTACGATAAGACCACCCACGGTAGTAATCAAGGCCACTTTCATACCACCGGCAACAATTGAAGGCGAAATATCACCCGCTTTTTCGATTGTATCGAACGCAACCACCATCCCGATAACCGTACCAAAGAAACCAAGCATGGGGCCAAGAGAGATACAAAGTGAAATCCATATAAGGCCTCTCTCCAATCTACCCATCTCTACACCGCCATAGGACACAATTGATTTTTCAACCATATCGATCCCTTCATGATAGCGCATCAAACCCTGCGTAAAAATTGAAGCAACAGGGCCGCGTGTATCACGGGTTACATCCAAAGCCGCGTTTACACCACCTTTTGACAGGGCATCTTCAATTTGCGCAAGAAGCTTCTTGGTATTTGATGTTGCCAGGTTAAGCGTGATTATTCTTTCGATAGAAATTGACAATCCGAGGATAAGAACAATCAAAATCGGAGTCATGAATGTTGGACCACCATTGATATATAGGTCTTTTACAACTTCGTGAAAACTTTGTTCATCATCGATGGCCATATCAGCATCAGCACTTGCAGTCTCTTGCGGCTGTACATCAGCCTCCATTGCTGGCTGGTCTGTAACAGTTGAATCTTGAGAATCTTGTGCAAAAAGAGAAGAGGACGCCAGTACCCCTACAAGAGCGATGGTCGCAAATAATTTTTTCATAGTTTAAGGTTTAAGTAGCTTTGAAACCGCCAAAATTAATCGTTTTGTCGATTTCTAAATACTTTTTGTAAAATATTTCTACCAGTGGTCGCTACTTTCTTTTTTTTGGTCCATAATTACCAACTTGAAAAAAAGTCACGAATCGGTTAAAAATAGTTCTAAAATATTGAACTTCAGCATGTATGGGAAAATAAAAGCCCCGGCAAACTGCCAGGGCTTGAGCGGAGAGGGCGGGATTCGAACCCGCGATACCGTTTCCAGTATACACACTTTCCAGGCGTGCTCCTTAAACCACTCGGACACCTCTCCAACTTATTCTTTGGAAATGGGGCACAAAGGAATTAATAAATTAGGCACCATGCAAGCTTGTCAGGGAGTCAATTCCCCGGCCAATGACAATCCGATAAGGTCACGGGCCTTTTCAGTCCCATGCTCCCCAATGAGAAGCATCAGTTTTGTAACCGCAGCCTCAGTTGTCATATCTGCACCACTGATAACCCCTATTTCCTGGAGCTGTCTGCCTGTGGCATATCGGCCCTGCATAACGCGGCCACCTGAGCATTGAGAAATATTAAGCACTATAATACCAAGCTCAATGGCGTCCCTGAGTGATTCCTGAAGCCAGGGAAGTGTGGGTGCATTGCCTGATCCATACGTTTCAATTACGATAGCTTTTAAGTCTTGAATAGCCAGCAAGGCGCTTACCACATATCGGTCAATACCAGGAAATAACTTGAGGATAGCAATATTTGTCTCAAATGATGATCGCAGCACAAGATTTGTGAATTGATTTACCTGCCGAATGACTGCGTAGTTGTAATTGATCTTTACCCCGGCTTTGGCCAGTGGAGGATAGTTCCCGGAATCAAACGCATCAAACTGCATGCTCTCAACCTTCTTTGATCGGTTTCCGCGTAACAATTCATAATCAAAATAGATGCATACCTCAGAGATTATGGGGAATCCATCTTTGTACGCCGAAGCAATATCCAGTGCGGTAATCAGATTTTCGCGTGCATCCGATCGCGGCTCACTGATGGGAAGCTGTGCCCCTGTAAAGATGACGGGCTTGTTTAATCCCTCCAGCATGAAACTTAGTGCCGACGCAGTGTAAGCCATTGTGTCCGTGCCATGCAATACAACAAAGCCATCATGATGGTCATATTGGTCAAAAATAATCTTGCCGATAAGTTGCCAATGATCAATGCTAATATTGGAGGAGTCAATTGGGTTCTCAAATGAAAATGCCGTGATCTCCAATGCCAGATTCTTAAGCGTGGGCAATTGATCAAGAATATAAGTGAAGTCAAACGGAATCAACGCACCCGCTTTATCATACGTCATTCCAAATGTTCCCCCGGTATAGACAATAAGCACGCGGGCACGCGGTTTCCCCGGCAGGGCTGTATTAATACTTACTTTTTTCAAATTCATTATGTGTCGCAATTAAAAAGCTTTAATGCGTTACTGGTGGTGATATCCTGCACTTCTTCCATTGTGCAATTTTTTAAGTCCGCTATTTTCTTGGCAACCAACGAGATATACGAAGGCTCATTCCTTTTTCCCCGATGCGGTACTGGCGCGAGGTAGGGACTGTCAGTTTCCAGTACTAAATGCGCTAAATCTATTTCAGGGATTACGCTGTCGAGGCCCCCATTCTTGAAAGTAACAACGCCACCAATGCCCAGGTAAAAGCCAAGTTTAACGACACGCGCAGCCTGCTCTGCAGTACCCGAAAAACAATGAAAAACACCTGTCAAATTGCCGTCCTGTTCGTGTTCCACAAGGGCAATGGTCTGGTCAATACTTTCACGACAGTGTATCACAATGGGTAAAGCATATTGCCTGGCCCAATTCACCTGCACAGTGAAGGCTTCCTTCTGCTGCTCAAAAAACGTTTTGTCCCAGTACAAGTCGGTTCCGATTTCGCCGACTGCTGAGAATCTTCTTTTTGACAGCCATTCTTCCACCAGGTATAGCTCTTTCTCAAAATTCTTCTTAATTGAACACGGGTGAACTCCCATCATAGCATAGCAGGTACCCTGATATCGGCTTTCAAGCTCCAGCATGGCATCGATTGACATATGGTCAACATTGGGCATGAATATTTTTTTGACACCCTGTTCCTCGCATCGATGCAGCATATCATTGCGGTCAATTACAAAGTCTTCATGGTAAATATGAGCGTGTGAGTCAATAAAGTAGTTCATGGTATCCAATCAGCATCAAATATCTATAAAAGAAAACATCCCCTTATCCCAATAAATACTTTCCAAACAGTATCACCCCAATAATGATGGAAACTAAGGAAGCAATCAGCACCGCACCCGCAGCGATATCTTTAATTTTTCCTGCTAACATTTTTCTTTCGATTGTCACCAAATCCACCAAACCTTCAATAGCGGAGTTGATCAACTCAAGGCTGATTACTAGACCAATGCAAAGGAAAAGCAGGCACCATTCAATTGGTGTTACATTGAAATAAATGCCTGCCACAATGACAAGCATTGAGACTGCAATTTGCACTTTCAGGTTTCGCTGATCAACTATTCCAAACCAAATGCCACGCATGGCATAAGCAAGACTTTCTATAAACCTTTTCATTCATCATTTACTTTTCACTTGAGCTCAAAGGCCTGTTTGCGCCTGCCAGTGAACAACGCAAAAGAATTTGATTTATCGCATCCGTCAATAATTCCGAATGATCTGAACCTTGGCAAAAGCCTGTATACACCGCTGATTCCTTCCACGCAGTGCTGAGATCAAAGCTACCCTGATCCATGGAATATGCTATTTTCATCTGCATCAGCCGGTCTGCAAGGTATTCTTGCTCCGTTTGCCCCGGTGTTGGAATGAAGATGGCCTTTTTTCCGAGTTTTGCTAAATCCATTATAGTGCTGAACCCGCTTCTTGCAATAACATATGCTGACTGTTCGATTAGCGTTTGGAGTTCCTCACCCTGTAGAAAGTCTACACTATTGCCGCTACGTATGGCCGGACAAGACAAATTAGGGAGCCCTCGCACGACGAAGTATCTTAGTCCTGACTGCTGAACCTGCTTTATAACAATTTTCTCCAGGATACTGCGCTGCGGTTCCGGGCCAGAAAAGATACATACCACATCATATTTTATTGCCCGCTGACGTTGCGTCATAAATTGGGATAGATTCCCTATATACGTTATTTCGGTCTTAATTTTCTTGTCGTTAGCTACGAGCACTCCTGCAAGATTATGATTGTCACCGGAATCAGGAATCCAGCAAATGGCAAATTTCTCAATCAGTTTTCGGTTGACCATTGCAATAAATCTGGCTAACCATGCATACCCTTTGGGTAGCAGAATATTGCATTGATGTGTAATGAAGACCGAAGTGGTTAACGCTGACCAGCATCCATACCGATTATCTGAAATAACAAGATCAATTTTATTCTCCGAAATCAACTGCTCAATCCGCCAATGTTCCCTGCGAATGGCTACCGCGAACTTTGGAAGTTGCGACGCCATTTTCCACACCATTGACCCCGTTGAAGGATAAACCGGGTGGTATGCAGGTAGTGTAAAAGCAAGAAGTAACGGAAATTCCTTTTTCAGCAGCGCCAATGCATGTCCACTGCTCGCTAAAGACACATCACAATTACGGAGCAGCAATTCGCGAATAACGGGTATGCACCGTGTTGCATGACCTAATCCCCAATCCAGGGGAGCAACCAAAACTTTAGTCATCCTGAAATGGCTTTAAATTCGAACCCCAGCGACGAAAAATGCTCAATAAATCCAGGCAAAGCCATTGTAAGATTCTTTTCAGCCTTATGACTGTCATGAAAAACGATTATAGAACCCGAACGTGTGGCGCCAATGGTATTTCGCAGGCACCTATCCGCGGAAAGACTATGCAGATAATCCACAGAAAGTACATCCCACATGATAATCTTAAACGCGTGTAACGCCCTAATCTGACTTCGGGTTATTCTGCCAAAAGGGGGGCGGAATAACAAAGTATTCCGGGACCTGCCGGTATTCTGCAATTGTAACTGGATTTCATTGTTGCATTGCCACATGTTATTGATGTAATAGTCGGTATCCGTTTTCCATCCGTTCAAGTGGTTAAAAGTGTGGTTGCCAATGGCATGGCCCTGATCAACCACTTTTTCAAAAATCTTCGGGTGTTTCAGTATATTGTCACCTATGCAAAAGAAGGTAGCCTTAGCGTTATATTTCAACAATGTTTCTAAAACAAACTCAGTTGGGCCGGGAACCGGGCCATCATCAAACGTTAGGTATAGCGATTTATCGGTCGAAGGCATCCGCCAGGTCAGCGAAGGGTAAAGCAGTGGTAGCAGAAAGGGTGTGCGATGGACCATAATTAAATAAACCTAATACTCATCACCGTTACTGCGCACCAAAAATTTAACCAACGCGGCACGAAAGAATGGTGATATCATCATGATACCCATTACGTCCTTTAAAGTTGTCCAGGGCAACGATAATGTCCTCATGAATAGATTTCAAATCTTTGTTGTAGGTCTCGTCAAATTGGAAATACTCCAGCAATTTTTCTACACCAAACTCTTCTCCTTGCTCATTGATGGTTTCCGTAAGACCATCCGTATAGCAAAACAGTAAAAAGTCATCGATCCCGGTAATAAATCCTTCGTTTAAAAAAGGCAACGGATGCATCGCCCCCAGTACCGTTGAACCATCTTCGAGCAGCTGAAGACCATTTTTTTTGTCTATCAACAGCGGTGGATTATGCCCCGAATTGACATAAACCATGGTTTTTAGCCGGATGTCGTAAATCGCAGCAAAGAAGGTTATGAACTTCTCTCCTTTCGTGTTTTCCAGCACCTGAAAGTTCAGCGCCTCAACGATATCAGTAAGGTTGGGTGTTTGTCTTAGCAACGTACGAAGCGAGGCCTGGAAGTTAGACATCATCAATGCCGCAGGAATCCCTTTTCCGCTTACATCGGCAACACAAATCAGGAATTGATTTTTGTTAATAGGTATATAGTCGTAATAGTCGCCGCCGACCATATCGTGTGGCAGATAACTTGCCTCAATTTTCAGTAAGTCAGTATAGGGAAGTGTGTCCGGGAAAAGAAATTGCTGCACATCGCTTGCAATTTCAAGTTCTTTCCTGAAAGATTCCCGATCCAATTGTCTTCTGACAAGTTTTTTATTTTCAATAGCTACAATGATGATGTTACTCAATGCCTGTATAAACTTGATACCGTCATCATCTTGATATCTTGGGTCATCCTTTTCCAATCCACCAACAAAAACCAGCGCAAGCGTTGTGCTCTTGTGTGTTACCGGTATTATGATATCAAAAACAGTAAGGTCGCACTCCTCAAATTCCCTGAGATGCGTTATGTTCTGGATTGTCTTGAAAGCCGGAAGTAAACTTGCATTGTGAAAACGTTTCTTCGTTCCAAAGGAAACTTTGCAACTCCACTCCTCATCCAAAACAAATAAGGCCAGTTTTTGAATATTGAGATTGGACCGGAGCGTGAAATTGTAAATCTTATACAGCGAGTCTTCTGGCAAATTATTGTTTATAGCCTGGGTAATCTCAAGTAACGCGTTGAGCTCGAGCTCTTTGATTTCAAATTTAGCTTTGAGTGTCTGTTCTGTCATTGTACGACAAAGTTAAGCTGAAAAGGGAATTGCGCACAACTTTCGCTGTTCCGCTGGTTAAGTTACGTTAATTACTACTGGCGGCTAGCGCTTTAGATTTTCGCCCTTTCCATTCAAAAGAAGAAAAGTTTGAAATTATACCAATGATCACTACATACAAAGGATAAATAACCTGCAGAACCATGAAGGCAGGCCAACTCCAGGAAATCCGAAGGAAGTGGGAAACGCTCCGCAGAAAGAGAATTTCTAATCCCACTTTACCAAGACATAAATATGCGGCGACCATCGGATTGACCATGTGCCGCAGAACAAAAAACGGAAAAACAATAAGCGCGGCCTGGAAACATAATGTAAACAGGGCCAGTGCCTTGGAAAAAAAAGATGCGTTAAGTTTCCATTTACCAGCCCAACGGATGCGTTGCTGGATAAAATCGGTCAAATTTCTGGTGGGGGAAGTTGTGACAACGGCAAACGGGTCTGCCGCAAAGGTTACCCCTGCGGGATACTGCGTCAAAATCTTTCGCATGAGGAATTCATCATCACCTGAAGGAATATGCAGATTACCGCTGTATCCACCTACTTCTTCAAAAACTCTTTTGCGGAATGCCAAGTTAGCACCGTTGCACATCGTAGGTAAGTTTAAAGCAGCGGTGGCAGCACCTGTGCCAATCAAACTTAAGAATTCCAACGATTGAAGTTTCGAAAAAAATGACTTCCCAGGCATTCCTACGCCGCCAAAAACCATTTTGATTGCATCATCCCTGAAATAATGACGCAATCCGTTAATCCAATTTTCGGGTACCCTGCAATCCGCATCTGTCGTTATGATAATGGTGCCCTCAGCAGCGCGGATACCTTGCGTCAATGCCTGTTTCTTACCTTCTGCCTCTCCTTCCAGCAAACTAAACCGGTAATTAATCTCCGCAAATTGCCGTGCAATTTCCTTAGTCCTGTCACTTGAATGATCGTCTACAATTATTACCTGAAAATGCTCATAATGCTGCTTTGAGAGATCATCCAATAGATGACCAATGCCGGATTCCTCGTTCCGTGCAGCGATGATGATGGAAACCAACGGCTCATCGACCAGCGCCTGCGATCTATCCGGCTTCAGAAGGATGGCACAATACCAGCCTATTACCAATACAATCAGGAGGAGTATATAGAGCAAGAAAATTGAAACGATAACTACTGTCATGGTCTGCAATTTCAAAAATTTATAAACCCTACCTATCTTGGACCTGTGGGAAAAGTGGAAAAAGAAAAAATCATCCTCGGTCTCGACCCTGGAACGAGTGTTATGGGCTATGGCCTTATCCTTATTCAAAAGACAAAAATCAACCTTTTGCAGTTTGGCGTAATCCACCTTAGTAAGTATGAAGGACATGAACTGAGGCTAAAAAAGATATTTGAGCGGGTAATCAGCCTTTTGGAGGAATTTCATCCTGATGAAGTGGCCCTTGAAGCACCATTCTTCGGAAAGAATGTCCAATCTATGCTAAAGCTTGGGCGAGCGCAAGGTGTCGCCATGGCAGCTGCACTTTCGCGCGAAATACCCATTGTCGAATATGCTCCGAAAAAAGTGAAACAATCCGTTACCGGGAATGGTAATGCTTCCAAAGAACAGGTGGCTAAAATGCTCATGACCGTGCTTGGTATAAAAGAACTTCCTAAACTCCTGGACGCGACAGACGCATTGGCAGTAGCTGTATGCCATCATTTTCAAAGGCCTGGATCAAATCGCAAGACAAAATCCTGGGAAGCTTTTTTAAAGGAGAACCCAAAGCGAGTGAAGCCTATCGCGAAATAGGATCTAAGTCAGACAATATCTTTATTATCCTGTCTGCTGTTCTTCCGTCCCATAATGCTGGCACTTTTCCTTTCTTTGTAGCACCCGATTGAATTCTACGGAGCGCCGCAATAAGGTTTGGCAAATCGTCACCGATTAATTCATTGGTTCCCTCCGTTATTGTTTCAGGCCTTTCTGTATTTGCCCGCAACGTTATACAAGGAACATGTAACACAGTAGTTTCTTCCTGTACCCCACCTGAATCAGTAACGACACCCGCGGCGTTCTCGATGAGGTAAATGAACTCAAAATAACTCAATGGTTCTGTAAGTATTATTTTCTCGGATTTCCAGTCAGCACTTTCCAGGTTCTTGGCGGTACGCGGATGAACTGGAAAGATAGCCCTTGAATTTCCAATGCCCTCTTCGATAGCGCTGAATACCTTTTTCATCTTGGTAATATCATCCACGTTCGAGGGGCGATGCAACGTAACGACGTAATAATCACCCCTATTTAGCGCGTGGAGATCTAAAATGACAGGTCTCTTCACCTTATTTCTGGCCCACACCAGTGTATCAATCATAATGTTGCCAACAAAAAAGATCCTGGATTGATCTACGCCCGTCTTTAACAGATTCTCATTGGCAAATGATGATGTTGTGAAAAAATAATCTGCAAGTGCATCCGTAACCACCCTGTTCACTTCTTCCGGCATGGTAAAATCAAAAGACCTGATTCCAGCCTCAATATGGACGACAATCACCCGTAACTTCTTTGCTACGATTGCACATGCCATGGTGGAGTTAACGTCGCCGACTACGATCACCATGTTTGTTGGGTTAGTGATCAAGTCTTTCTCAAAGGCAACCATAATTCTTGCGGTCTGCTCTGCCTGAGAACCTGATCCCACCGCCAGGTTGATGTCGGGATGTGGTATTTCAAGTTCTTCAAAGAAAATCCTGCTGAGTTTTTCGTCGTAATGCTGACCTGTATGTACCAACCGGAATTGGATTCCGGCCTCCGGTATCCGTTTGATCGCCCGAATCAACGGCGCAATCTTTATGAAATTCGGTCTTGCCCCTGCTACTATGGTTATCTTCACGCCTTTAGAGTTTAACCACAAAATTCTCTTTCTTTGCCGAAAATCAAAGAAAGAAGTCGTATGAATTTGGGGATGATCCTGAATGCGCCATATCCGCCGGATATGCGGGTAAAAAAAGAAACTGATGCTTTGATCAAAGCCGGGTTCCGCATTCATCTCCTTTGTTTGAGAAGAAAGCACGATGCTTATGAAGAGGAAATTAACGGATTAAAGATCTCACGCATCGATGCCGGTCGAAACAATTATCAGCTCGCCTTCTGGGACAGTGTGATAGCGCTAACTTTCAAACACCCCAGGTTCATGAAGGCTATGCCTGACTGGATTAAGAAAAACAACATTTCAGTTCTGCATGTTCACGACTTACCGCTTGCGGGCACAGCCCTGGCCCTCCGCAAAAAAATCCCCCTGCAGATTGTGGTTGATCTGCATGAAAATTATCCTGAAGCACTGCGGACTTGGTTTGAATGGAAGAAAGGTCTCATCGTAAAGTGGAAAAATAAACTTTTCATGAATCCTGACCGCTGGACTAAACATGAGCGTACCGCTGTTTTAGAAAGTGATTATGTAATTGCAGTAGTGGAGGAAATGAAGAAACGCCTGATACAAACTCATCATGCTGCGCCGGATAAAATAGTCATCGTCTCTAATACAGAGGACAAATCCTTCTTGCATCAACCCATTGACCCATCTGTATACGAAAATTTTGAAAACAAATTTCGAATAGTGTATTCCGGCGGTATTGGCCCGCATCGCGGAGTTGATACTGCCATTGAGGCCATGCATTACCTTAAAGCCTATCCGGATATTGAATTGATCATCATAGGGTCGGGTAGTCGTGATGTAATCCGGCACTTACAAAACGTAACCAAAGCGGCCGAAGTAGAAGACCATGTCCATTTCCTGGGGTATCAACCATTTGATAAATTTTATTCTTTTATGCATTTGGCTGATGTTAATATAATACCCCACAAATCGAATGAACATACAGATAATACTATCCCCCATAAACTATTCCAATCAATGATGTCGGGCAGGCCTTTGCTTGTAAGTTCAAGTCACCCCCTGAAGCGCGTGGTGAATGCTACCAGCTCTGGACTTGTGTTCAACGCAAATAATCCACAAGACTTTGCCGCCAAAATCCTGCTGCTCTATCAGGACAAAGATTTGTGCAATACGCTTGGCAACAATGGTAAAAGAGCCACAGCCAACGGTACGTTGAACTGGGATGCGGAGCAGATCATTCTCGTTGATTTCTACAAGCGAATCTTCAATGCAGTAAAGCACGCTGTATAGTTTTTGGTGCACTTTCCTGAACTGTTTCAGACAGTATTGGATTCAAAATAGTTTACGGTACGCAGCCAGCAACCGATCATGTGAAAAAAGATTAATAACGGCGTCGCTATTTGAAGCCAACACATCACCGCCGGTACGCGTAAACGAAACTAGTTCTCTTAAGGGCTGCCAACTAATTTCATACCGGGTTAAATCTGGCAGTGAAATATTTCTTTCGTTGAAAAACACAGGTTTCCCCATATACAGCATCATCAATATATTGCCATACCCTTGTGGCCTGATGGTATTCATTACCAAAGCGTCAGCATTGGACAAAAACTCAAGGTACTCCTCGAACTTCATATATCGCTCTACGAATTCGACATTACCATAACTGTACCGTAATTCTTTTTTCAGAAAGGAGATGTATCGTTTGTCGCCATAGGAAACGGGAATCAGAAGATCGGCTTTCACCCGATGCTTTTCCAGGAAATTGATGACATCGAGATGATTGTTCGCTGGCGAACCAGAATTGCCGATTACCAGGGAAAGCTTCTCACGATTCGTCGTTTTCTGCCGGAACGCATCAAGCTTGTCATACGGAAATTGATTCTCGTAAAAAAAGAATTTGAAGTCTGATTTTATTGGCAAATGCTGCTGTGCAAATTCGTATTCCTGTTTCATCCAGGTGAGGACATAGTCCACGCTTGCATATGCTTTATTCTTAAAAGGAGCATGGATTGCCCACACCTTCAAATCATATAATAACTTTTTGAATGACAAGTTCTTTTTAATATACTCCGCCAAGGTTATTGGCTCATAACATAGGTGGTCTAATTGAGGGAGATTGTAAAGATCCCCTCCCCAAACCATCCAATTCAACTCCCTGAATCTGTGCTGCGCCACCCAACGATACAGGAGCGGCGTAAAATAATGTATAAAAACTTTTTGGTACTGAAAACTGTCCCCCACCAGCGCGGCAAATTGCGATGAGTACAAAGGCGCGAATGGCAGCTTACGACTAACGGCCAGAAGATTTTTATGGTTGGTTCTTACAATAATCCTGTTTTCATGCAAGAGACCCAACTCCTCAAGATTGTCATAAAAGGCATTAATAAATGTATTATCCGGAACAATATGCAGATTCATGGACTGATTAAAAATCCAACGGTTGAAGCTTCTTTTTTACCACAGCCGGAACACCAGCGACCATTACGTTGTCCGGGACGTCCTTTGTAACAATGGCGCCGGCACCCACAACAACATTCTTGCCTATTTTTACCTTAGGAAGAACCACTGCGTTTGTGCCCAGTGTTGTGTAGCTGTCTATGAAGCAATTGCCGGTAATACGGACACCGGGAGAAAGCTGAACAAAATCTCCCAAGACACTGTCATGTGATATTCCACAGCTTGGATTAACAAGACATCCGATTTTCAAAGTGACATCATTGGTAATTACTGTACCGGAAAGAATATTACATCCCGCTGCAATGGAAGTTCCAAAGCTACCAATATCGGTATGCAGACTTATGGTCGAGGTAAGAACTCCTCCAGCATCGACAAACATCTTATTCAGGGCATACCGATAGGCAGGATTGCCCAACCCCAACGTGAATCTGGCGTCTCCGGTTTTGTCAAAAGTTTGAGCTACCTCACCAATTGTACGGAGGACCGGAAATCGGCCATATAATTTATCCGGCAAATCCGTTGACAGGTTGTCAAAGAAGAAAAGATTGTTCAACTCATCACGCTGCGAAAAGATTTCCAGTACTTCTTTAGCAAACCCTTTGGCACCGACAATAACCATAATGCTAGTTGTTTTGAACCCGCAGGATTATTCTGAAGATCATATCAATCTCTTCCACCGTTAAAGTATCGAAAAGTGGGAGACAGAGTGCGCGTTTCGATACCGAATCCGAAACTTCACACCTGGCATGCTGATGTACATACGGCAAATCTTCCAGCGAAGGGAAAAAGTAACGTCTAGGATGAATCCAGTTTTTATTAAGGGTTTCAACAACATCTACAAGCATTCTTTCTGAATCAAAAATTACAGGATAGTATGCGTAGTTGTAGCCCACATTCTCGGCGATGAAAGGCTTAACGCCCTGAAAGGCAGGCATGAATTTTTCGTAATGCTGCGACAGATTTTTCCTCGTCTGAATGATCTGATCAACGTAATTGAGGTTCACCAGGCCCATGGCAGCATGAAATTCCGAGTTCTTTCCATTGATGCCAAGCTCTGCAAACCTTTCAGGACCATCGTGCCCAAAATTTCTCAGAAAGGCGATCTTTTTCAATAATTCCGGATCTTTGGTCACCACCGCTCCACCCTCAACCGTATGAAAAAGTTTGGTTGCATGAAAACTACAGGTACTGATGTCGCCGTACTCAAACACAGACTTCCCCTTTATTTTTACGCCAAATGCATGCGCCCCATCGTAGATAACTTTAAGGTTCCTTCTCCTGGCAATCTCATCAATAGCCTCAACATCACAGGGATTTCCATAAACGTGTGTCGCAAGAATGGCCGAGGTTTCGGATGTGATCGCTTCTTCAACTCTGCGAGGGTCAATATTGCAGGTTGCCCGATCAATATCCACGAATACAGGTTCACAACCCTCCCACACAATGCTACTCGTGGTTGCGACATAGGAGAAAGGTGTTGTGATAATTTTGCCCTTTAGCCCCAAAGCTTTGATAGCCAGCTGAATGGCTATAGTTCCGTTGGTGACAAACAAAAGATGTTTGATACCCAGATAATCTTTGAGCTTGAGCTCCAGTTCGTTGACCAAAGGACCATTGTTGGTAAGCCAATTCCTATTCCATATACCTTGAAGATATTTTTCGTATTCCTGAATCGGTGGCAGAAAAGGCTTCGTAACGGGTATCATTGTTTAAGTATGCAAAATAAGGTTATTTCGTTGGCAATGTTAAGAATTTCTGTCTTACCTCACGTGCGCGCAAAAGGATTAATAAGCTGTATCTCGTTTCGATAGGCCCACCAAAGAAGTCCCCCACAACTTGCCAGGTAAAACAAATGTACCGCATAAGGATAATGGATGCCTACAATTGGTTCTGCAACAACTATCAATACCAGTAGAATTAACGGAGCCAACACCAATTTGAATGTATTAAATTCAAAATGAAACATGTTTTTCAGATTGGTTCGCAAAAGAATGATTTCTACCAACGAGCTGATAAGCGAAGCGGCGATTATTCCAAAAATGTTCATCCGTCCAATCAAGGAAATTATCAAGATAATCTTCAGGCCAGAAACAACCAGGTAAATTATGGGCAGTGGTTTGGTATATTTCAGAATCCCATAAGGCACCGAAAAAAATAGACGCATCGTCCGAAAGAAATAAATACCAGCGAGGAATGGAATATATTTTATCGTTTCGTGGTAAGCTTGCCTTGCTACAAATGTTTCAATAGCCCACGGAAGAGACAGGATACTTCCGCAAACCAGCAACATGACAACTGCCGTAAGGCCGTAGTAGTAGCGATTAATTTCTGGTGTCGATCGCTTATCCCCTTGCTCCATTACAGCACTTACTACCCTTGGATAGATGGTGCTGTGCAGACTGTTCATTAATAGCTCAACGGGAATTAAGCACTTCACTGCAAAATCGTATACCCCAACTCCGGTTAATGGCAGAAAAAAAAGCATGAGAATACGATCAAACTGATTGATAACCCATTGCTGAAGCTGATAAATAAATGTATAAGTATTAAACCCAAACGACGACTTCAACCAACTGAAATCATACTGAAACCCAAACTCACGAAAAATCCGAAACAGTACCCACAGGCAGGGAATAATTGTTCCGACCAAACGACCCATTACCGGACCTACCAGGCTATTGGGGAAGAAATGCAAGCCTGTAATGATGCAGATCGCAATTAGAGAGAAAGATAGAACATTGGACCAAAAAAAAGTTTCCGGTTTTTCTCGGCTTTGCAACAAACTATTGTGAACCTTGAATATTGCCTGGAAAATCCCGGCTCCAACAGATGCCAAGCCGAATGGGTAAAATGAAATATTCTTATCGGGGAGTACCAGGCTGAAGAGCAAGCCTCCGGTTGCCGAAAGTAACAAACCAACTGCCAGGGAAATGAGCAGCATGAAAATATACGAGGAACTAACAAAAACCGATAGTTTTTTCTTATCTCCCTTATATTCGTGGAAGTGGATAAAAACAGAAGAGTCAAAACTGAAGGTTACAGTTATTTGAACCAATAACGTAAACACCAAATATATGGACAGCGCACCGTATAGCTCCGTGGATAAATTATGAATGTAAAGAGGAAGCAAGATAATTGCACTCGCCATCGGCAGCATGCCGGCCAGTGTATAAATAAGAGAACTCTTTATGAAATTTTTGCTGATCAACGCTTATTGCTTAAGATGTGCAAGTAAAGGGAATTAAATGATTGATGAAATGATCATCACTAAT
This sequence comes from Cyclobacteriaceae bacterium, assembly GCA_029858965.1. Classification (GTDB taxonomy): domain Bacteria; phylum Bacteroidota; class Bacteroidia; order Cytophagales; family Cyclobacteriaceae; genus Chryseolinea. The sequence goes on along the minus strand of JAOUDZ010000002.1, from coordinate 92,611 downwards.
GCAAGATTCTGCAAAGATGATTTGATACAGTTCATAATAATTCAGTCAATTGGCGGGTAAGCTCTTTTCTCGAATATCCGGTTGCTGACTTCCTGGAATTGAAGGGTTTTTCAGCCATCCAGTCCAAGAAAACTTCCAGGAGCTGTCGTTTGATTTCATCCGTTTTGTGTTCATCGATAATCCTGCCAATACCATGCTCTTTCAGCAAGTTTGCGGTATCTCCTTGCTCAGGACCAGTACCCAATACCGGAAGACCGGTTGCCAGGTACTCAAACAGCTTTCCAGGCATGTATCCTGCTGCATCCTTATATCCAGTTAATATAATAAGCAATAGCGAAGATTGGCCGTACATCGTCAATAACTCATTATGCGGAACGGGGGCGGTGAAGGTCGTAAACTTGGAAATGCCTGGAGTTGAAACTACGTAGGCTTTAAACTGCGGATGCACATCACCCACAAAATCTACCTGCACGAATGAACTAAAATCGGCATTTCCAGCGGCCAGTTGCTGGACAGCCAACATAAAAGGCCGTGGGTTGCATTTCTCATTTACAGTGCCAACATGGCGTATCACAAATTTGTTTTTCCGATGGATTGTAAATGATTCAAAATCCTCATGATCATATCCGTTGGTCAGCAACGATACCGTACGGCCCGACAATTCCTCAAAGCGTCGGACATAAAACGGTGTAATAGTCGTTACAACATCCGCATACCGCAACACTTTTGCCTCCAGCTTTCGATGAATATTGTGCGCGATTTTTCCCACCATCAGACTGTCCAGCAACCCCCATTCGCTCCACGGATCCCGAAAATCAGCCACCCATTTAATGGAAGGGTTCTTCTTTTTCAGTTTAAAACCTATCAAATGCATACTGTGCGGTGGTCCGGTCGTAACAATTGTGTTTATTTTGTTTTCGCGGAGGAAATCATGCAAGAATCTAACTGAGGGTTTAACCCAAAAGACACGCGGATCTGGAATAAAGAAATTACCCCGGATCCATCCACTAACTTTTTGAAAAAGTGATTTTTGTTCTCCACTAACAAGTTCAGTGGGCTTAATCGATTTATTTCTACCAACCAATGCAGAGAATTTCATGAATGCATTGTACGGCTCCCAAATAGGGATGCGTATTATTTCCGCCTCCTTCGGAACATCGCTAACAAGTGAATTGTCCTGAATTGCAAACGATGGGTTTTCAGGCGTAAATACATAAGGCTCCCAACCGAAACCCGGAAGATATTTTACAAATTTAAGCCAACGTTGAACGCCGCTTCCTCCACTTGGCGGCCAATAATACGTAATGATCAATACTTTTCTTTCCATTCCGCCTGAGTACATTAGCTGGACGCTAATCCAATAATTCCCTCAATATTAGCAGGATTCATCCAAACAATTTCCGCATCATGTTTAAACCAAGTCATCTGCCGCTTGGCATAGCGCCTGGAATTTCGTTTTAACAATCGAATGGCTTCAGCCTGATCATAACTTCCATTCATAAAATCAAAAATCTCCTGATAGCCTACCGTTTGAAGAGCATTATGATCCCTGAAAGCATAAAGCTCCTCAGCTTCCATGAATAGTCCTTCAGCTATCATACAATCCATCCGCGCATCAATTCTCCGATACAACTCTTCCCGAGAGAGCTCCAGCCCAACCTTGACAATTGAAAAAGCGTGCTGCAGCTTGTTCCTTTTTTGAAATGATGTAATTGGTTTACCTGTTCCGAGTATTACTTCCAAAGCACGGATCAATCGGTGCGTGTTCTGTTGGTCAATTTTCTCAAAATGATCAGGATCTAGCCTTTTAAGCCTGGCTTGCAGCGCACCAATACCGTTCGCTGCATATTCTTTCTCCAATGTATCCCGTATCTCACCCGGGATCGGCGGAATATCGTCAAATCCCTCGCAGACTGCTTTTACATAGAGCCCTGAACCCCCGCACAGTACGAGATGGTCGTGCCGCTCAAATAATTCTTGAATTAATCCCAGCGCATCCTTACCAAACTTTGCCGCATCGTATGTTTCATGAATTGAATGGGTATTGATGAAATGATGTGGAACGGTGGCCAATTCCGCTGGTGTGGGTTTGGCGGTTCCAATACTCAACTCTCTGAAAAGCTGTCTCGAATCTGCTGAAATGATCTCTGTCTTAAAGTGTTTGGCAACATCTATTGCAACAGCTGTCTTGCCAACAGCAGTAGGTCCTACAATGACGATTAGTTTCTTGTTCCCTGTGATCAATGTCGCAATTTAGCAGGGAAGTGGGAAAGTCGGAAAGACAAAGCGTCCGGAAGACTGAAAGGCTGAAGTCTGGAAGTTGCGGCAGGGTGCTGCTGGTGATCCGGAACCCTTGGGCGTTCAGACTTGATTGTGGACTTTTCGGACTTTCAGACTTTCGGACTCAACACTATTTTCCTATCTTTGCGCCAGAAATCAACCACCATAATGATTAAGTACACCACCCAGTTTTTGACCAAATTTGAAGATATGATTGCGGAGTCGGACTACATGCTCCGCTATGAAAAGGGAAACTTCAAGTCAGGCTATTGCCTTCTGAGGGATCAAAAGATCATGATCGTAAACAAATTCTACACGGTGGAAGGTAAAATCAATGCGCTTTTGGAAATTATTAAGAACGTTACGCTTGACGGTACACGTTTTACAGAAAAAAGCCAGAAGCTTTACCACGATCTTACGCAACAACCACAAGGCGCTTGAAAATAAATTTTCTAGGCAGCGGCACTTCTCAGGGAGTGCCAGTAATCGGTTGCTCCTGTGCGGTATGCCGGTCGCTGGATTATCGTGATAAACGCTTGCGTAGTTCCATACATATTGAAATTGCAGGACAAAGTTTTGTCATTGATACTGGTCCCGATTTCAGGCAGCAGATGCTCCGCGAGCATGTAAAACGTGTAGATGCCGTGATTTTTACCCATGCACACCGTGACCATACAGCCGGTCTGGACGATGTACGCGCATATAACTACCTACAGGATATGGATATGCCTGTGTATGGCGCACAACCAGTATTGAATCAGCTGAAAGTTGAGTACGCTTACGCTTTTGAAAAAAATGCGTATCCAGGAATACCCCGATTAATCCTCAATCCGATTGACGAAAAGCCTTTTACGATAAATGATGTATCCATCATCCCACTCCCTGTACTGCACCTGAACATGCCCGTGCTGGGATTCAGGTTTGGTAACTTCAGTTACATCACTGACGCGAAGCACATTCCTGAAGAAACATTTGAAAGGCTAACCGGAACAGAAGTCCTGGTTTTAAATGCTCTTCAAAAGGATTCACACATCTCGCATTTCAACCTTAAAGAAGCGATAAGCGCGGCGGACAGAATTCAAGCCGGAAAAACATACTTTACCCACATCAGCCATAAACTCGGACTACATTCAACGATTGAGAAAGACCTCCCATCCAATATTTCATTGGCATTCGATGGATTGCAAATATCAGTAGACCGTTAACAATAAAAACCGGGTTGGTGAACCAAGTTATCATTACGTTCAAGACCTGAATAACGATTAGCCTTGTGCACAACAATTATTTTCTACTTCGAAAGCTTTCATCCGACCTGGAAAACAGATTGTCGCATGCTATCATTTCCGAATGCTTTACTCAAAACAAAGAAGAGCTAATTATCAGGTTTGAGACCAGCGAAGGAACATTCTTCATTAAAGCAAGCCTGCAAGCCTCCTTTTCCTGCCTGTCTTTTCCTGAACGCTACGACCGGGCGCGTAAAAATTCAGTGGACATTTTTGAGGATATTGTAGGGCAGCGCGTTGAAGGAATTCGTCAATTCATGAACGAAAGAAGCTTTGCTATTCAATGCAGCAACAATCTCTCGCTTCTTTTCAAAATGCATGGCATCCGGTCTAACGTAATATTATTCAGGATGGACAATGTGGATGCAGTATTCAAAAATAATCTTAAACAGGACCTGGGATTAAAGCTTGGAGCCCTTGATCGCCAAATTGATTGGTCATATGAAAATTTTGTCCGCCATCAAAGCGATCTTCCATTGACATATTTCACTTTTGGAAAGGTGGTATGGAAATATTTGGACGAACTAAACTTCTACTCATTCACTGCTGAAGAACAGTGGTCAAGGCTACAAGACCTACTCCAGGTCCTCCACCAGCCAACCTACTACATCACACAAATAAATGGGAGAATAACCTTTTCCCTTGTACCGTTAGGAGATCTTGTTCGGGAGCATAAATATTCAATTGAAGCACTGAACGATTTTTTCCTCTCCTTCACACAACACGACACTTTTGGAGGAGAAAAGTCAGCAGCGCTCATGAAGCTAAGCCGAAAACTGCGGATGCGCGAAAACTATTATAAGAATATATTTCAGAAAATGATTGCGTTGCAGAAGGATCATAATTACAAGGTATGGGCTGACCTCGTCATGGCAAATCTACATGCCATTGAGCCGGGAAGTGAACATGTTACGCTCCTTAACTTCTATGACGAAAATCGTCCTGCGCAAATAAAACTCAAAAAGCATTTGAGCCCGGTGAAGAATGCTGAGTTATTTTACGCGAAATCAAAAAACCAGCAGTTGGAGATAACGCGACTGCAGCAATCGCTGGTTAGCAAAGAGAAAGAAGTAGCCACACTCAAGGATCAAATACAACAGTTAGAAACCATTCATGATACAAAAAACCTGCGAACCATGGTGCTTTCGATGGGGCTGATTGACCCTTCAAAGAAAAAAACAGAATCACTTCCGTACCATGAGTTCGAATACAAAACCTTCAAAATTCTAGTTGGAAAAAATTCTCAAAGCAATGACAAGCTTACATTGAAACACAGCTATAAGGAAGATTTGTGGCTCCACGCTAAAGATGTTGCCGGTTCACATGTGCTCATTAAGCACCAGGCTGGAAAAAAATTCCCAAAAGATGTGATCGAACGCGCTGCACAGCTGGCAGCATACAATTCAAAAAGAAAAAATGAATCACTGTGTCCGGTTATCTTCACCCCGCGAAAGTATGTCCGCAAGCGGAAGGGCGATCCTGCTGGAGCCGTAATTGTGGAGCGGGAAGAAACCATTCTGGTAGAACCAAAACTCAACTGATTACAACTACATAAACAAGGTTACTCCTGGTTGATACAATAGCAGACTTGAAAGGCTACTTTACAACGTTAATTTTTATTGTATTCGTCCTGCCTTTCTCCTTGATAGGCATGCTTGCCAATACAATAAAAATGTCTCCCGCTTTTACGTGACCTTCACTTTTTAATACAGTTTCCACATCCGCGATGGTCTCATCTGTTGAGTTTATCTTGTTATAATGGTACGCCTGAGCGCCCCAAACCAAGTTGATCTTATTCAAAAGTGATTCATTGCTGGTAAAAACAAAGATATTAGCATTTGGCCTATGAGCAGCAGACTGGTATGCTGTATAGCCTGACTGTGACATCCCTACTATTGCTTTTGCGCCGACGTCTTTGGCTAGTTTGCATGCGGCGAGCACAAAGTTGTCATGAATGTAGGTTGGCGATTTTGTGTCCACTGGTCTAAACCGAAAGTAGATAGACGGATTCTTCTCCACGGAGGAAATCGTTCGCACCATACTGCGAATAACTTCCAAAGGATATTTACCTGAAGCAGTCTCAGCAGACAGCATCAATGCATCTGCACCATCCATTACGGCATTAGCAACATCATTTGTCTCTGCGCGGGTCGGACGTGGATTTTCGATCATGCTTTCCATCATTTGTGTGGCAACTATGACGGGTTTACCTGCTTCGTTGCATTTACCGACCAACATTTTTTGCACCATTGGTACTTCTTCCATCCAGATTTCTACGCCCAAATCACCACGGGCAACCATTACCGCATCAGTGGCGGCGATTATTTCGTCAATATTACTCAGTGCTTCAGGCTTCTCAATCTTGGCGACAATGCGGGCTGCAGAGTTATATGAGTCAATTATTTTTCGCATGGAATTGATGTCCTCTGCTCTGCGAACAAATGATAACGCAATCCAATCTACGTCGTTTTTAATACCAAACGCCAGATCGACCAAATCCTTTTCTGTAAGGGATGGCGCGGAGACTTTTGTAAAGGGAAGATTTATTCCCTTTCTGGATTTCAAAGGTCCACCGTAAATAACTTCCGTTACAACATCTATATCTCTTACTTCAGTTACTTTTAACTCAATTTTTCCATCATCGATCAAAATTGCGTCTCCTACTTTAACATCCTTGGGAAGGGTCTTGTAGGAGGTGCTTACAATTTCATTATTACCCAGCAACTCTCGTGTGGTAATAACCAATTCCTGACCCCGATCAATAACAATATCGGGTTCCATTTCATTTACGCGGATCTTAGGACCCTGAAGATCTTGAAGCAAACAAACCCGGGTACCGAGTTCTTCATTAAGTTCGCGTACGTTATGAATTACTTTTAGATGATCTGCGTGTGTTCCATGCGAGAAGTTTAGGCGAAAAACATCGACTCCTTCCTTGATAAGTGCATGAAGCATTTCCTTTGAATTTGAGGCAGGGCCAACAGTGGCAACAATTTTCGTTTTGTTAAACGATACTTTTTCTAGCATAGGGTTAGTTATAAATCGAATTTGATGATTGGGACTAGAATCGAACAATGCATGCAATTAAAAGATAAAATTCGACTTTGACTTCAGGCCTTCCAACGGGATAGAGGCGGCTAATTGAATGGAGGTAATGGATTTAATCAAGTGAATCAATTGTTGATGCGGATACTGTTCCTTTATATCGGCCAAAATTATAAAATCGTAATGAGGAAACTCAGGGATTAAGAAATACTTTCCTCTTTCCTGCTCAGAAGGCTTGTTTTTTAACAATTTCAGGCGGTGTATCTGTGTCTGATGGGCATAATATGAAAAACCCTTTTCTTCATTATTTTTAAAGCCTACGACCAAATCAGCCTGTTTTACCAGCTGGACACCCAATACCCGGTTGATTTCCCATGCAAGTTTATATCCTTTGGCCGAGGATATTAGCCCTATCAATTCAAAATCAAATTCATAGTCGATGATTAATTTGCTTTTCTTCATTTTCAGCATTGTGCAGAGGTAAGCGAGACTTGGGTAGCAAGATCAAAAAAGTTTGACAATATTGCCGCAAATCTCTTTCTTTGCACAGATTTTAAAATCATTAAACCGTAAAAACATGTCTGAAATTGCACAAAAAGTGAAACAGATCATCATCGAGAAACTTGGTGTTGAAGAATCTGAAGTTACTCCGGAAGCGAGCTTTACCAATGACCTTGGTGCAGACTCTCTTGACACCGTAGAACTCATTATGGAGTTTGAAAAGGAATTTAATATTTCTATCCCGGACGATCAGGCCGAGAATATTTCAACTGTTGGCCAGGCAATTTCTTACCTGGAACAAAACGTGAAGAAATAATTGTAACTGCCTCATTACAAACACCCCCCATCAAAAATGATATTAAAGCGAGTAGTCGTTACTGGACTTGGTGCACTTACCCCCATAGGCAATACCCTAGCGGAATATTGGGAAGGGCTGAAGGCCGGGAAGAGCGGTGCTGCTTTGATTACGCGGTTTGATGCAAAACTCTTTAAAACCAGGTTTGCCTGTGAGATCAAGAATTTTGACATAGGCAACTTCATGGATCGGAAGGAAGCCCGTAAAATGGACCCTTTTGCGCAATATGCGATGGTGGCTGTAGATGAGGCCATTAAAGACTCAAACCTCCCGTTAGCTGAATTGGACCCAGACCGCGTTGGTGTAATATGGGGCTCAGGTATCGGGGGGCTATTAACTTTCCAAGAGGAAGTTAAGACTTACGCCAGAGGCGATGGCACACCCCGGTTCAATCCGTTCTTTATTCCCAAAATGATCCCTGACCTTAGTGCAGGACATATTTCGATAAAATACGGATTCCGAGGCCCAAACTTTGTGACTGTTTCCGCATGTGCGTCCTCAACGAACGCGATTTATGATGCTTTTACCTACTTGAGACTGGGTAAAGCGGATATTATTGTTTCTGGTGGTTCTGAGGCAGCTGTCTGTGAAGCAGGCGTTGGTGGTTTCAATGCGATGAGAGCGCTTTCAGAGAGGAATGATTCACCAGAAACAGCCTCCCGTCCCTACGATAAGAGCCGTGATGGATTTGTCTTGGGTGAAGGCGCAGGGGCACTAATACTGGAGGAATATGAACATGCTAAGAAACGGGGCGCAAAGATTTATGGCGAAATCTTAGGGGGAGGTATGACAGCAGATGCCTACCACATCACCGCACCCCATCCGGAGGGTGCAGGAATCAACAAGGTAATGCAAAATGCTTTGGAAGATTCAAATATTACAGCGGATCAGGTAGACTATGTTAATACCCATGGCACTTCAACGCCTTTGGGTGACCTGGGTGAAATCCGGGCAATTCAGAAGGTCTTTGGTGCGCATGCCCCTAAAATGAACATAAGTTCCACAAAATCAATGACAGGACACTTGCTGGGGGCTGCTGGCGCCATTGAAAGTATTGCTTGCCTTTTGGCAATTAACCAGTCCATTATTCCCCCTACAATCAATCATTTCGAGGATGATCCTGGACTCGATTCCACCCTCAACCTGACATTCACGAAAGCCCAAAAGCGGGAAGTAAATGTCGCCTTGTGCAACACATTTGGCTTTGGCGGACATAATTTTTCAATCATATTCAAGAAGTTGGTAGCCTAATGGTAACCGTTTTGGTTTCATTGAGGTTTTTCATACATCAAAAGAAGGCTGCTCACGACCGATTGCACATATTTGCTAAATTACAGCCGCTAACTTTCAATTGACTATCGCTTGGCCTGGAAGATTCTTACTATTCCGAAAGGAAAATCTAAAACGGACAAAACCCTGGTCGCTGCTATTCACAATATAGCCGGTTTTACGCCTTCGAACCTGGAGCTTTACAGGCTTGCAACGGTGCACAGTTCTATTGCAAAGGAAAATGGAACCGGATACAAGGAATCTAACGAACGACTTGAATACCTTGGAGATGCAATATTGGGGGCCGCTGTGGCTGACTTTCTATTTAAAAAATTTCCATTCAAATCAGAAGGCTTTCTGACAGAGATTAGATCGCGCATCGTTAACCGGGAAGCCCTTAATCTACTTGCGCGCAAAATCGGTGTGGCTAACATTGTGCAATTCGATCAGAAGAATTCGCATCTTCAACAGGTAATCCTGGGTAATACCCTGGAAGCAATCGTAGGTGCAATCTACCTGGACAAAGGCTACGTACGCACAAAGAAATTTGTTATTGATAAACTCATCAATCCAAACTATGATATCCTGGACCTGGTTAATTCTGACTCAAATTTCAAGAGTAAAATTATCGAATGGGCTCAGCGAGAAGGCAAGGAAGTTCAGTTTGAAATCCTGAATGTTAAGAAGAGTCGGAATCACAAAGAATTCACTGCCCAGGTGCTGGTGGATAATGAACCAAAGGGTACCGGATATGGCAACAGCAAGAAGAAAGCCGAACAAGATGCAGCTTTCAAGACTTGTGAGATGTTGAATTTGCTGGCTAATTGAGGGAAAGCGTGTCCAAGGCCTTAGGGCTACACTCGATCAAATTTCCCCTGACTAGAAAAATAATTCAGGCAATATCCAGTTAGCCATGCAGGAAACCGGTATTTCCCCTCCCAATTGATCAATTGTAATTATATTTGCCACTTATGACTATACTGAATTACATCATTTGGAATGGAAGCCCTGAAATATTTTCCTTTGGATCATTTGCCCTTCGTTGGTATGGGTTGTTTTTCGCCTTGGGCTTTCTCATAAGCCAGCAAATTTTGTATTTCATTTATAAAAAGGAAGGGAAACCCGAGAAAGACGTCGACACAATAACGATTTATATGGTAGTCGCCACTATTCTTGGGGCTAGGCTTGGGCATATCATTTTCTATCAACCGGAAATTATTTGGGAAAATCCATTGAGCATATTCTTGCCGTTTGAATTCAATCCGTTTCGTTTTACAGGACTGCAAGGGTTGGCCAGTCATGGTGGAGCAATCGGAATTCTTTTTGCTTTATGGCTTTATAGTAGAAAGCGGAAACCAGGCCAATCATACCTGCAAGTAGTTGACAGGATCGTGATCCTCGTGGCGCTCACCGGAGCATTGATCAGAATGGGTAACTATTTTAATTCTGAAATCATCGGTCTTCCCACAGACAAGCCATACGGTGTGGTTTTTGTAAGTCGGTTTACTGATGCTCTCAAAGATAATCGGGTAGACCACGATGGCATTGTTGAATCCGTGGTGTACAAAGGAAACGACTCCCTACCCAAAGGAAGCAACGGCCGGGTTCCTATGAACATCTATGTTTTCTTTAAGAAAGGAACATCCAGCCGTGACGCTGAATCATTCAGCAATTTTACAGCGCGAAACATTTTATCGAATACACTGTATGAATACTTCGATGCATCAGGCGAAAATACAAAGGTTGATATCAGTAGCCAGGATGATGGCACTTTGGCCGCCCGTATTAGCACTTTTGGGATCTCAAGACATCCGGCGCAGCTTTATGAATCTATTTCCTGTATTATACTTTTTGCATTTCTCTATTGGATCTGGTACAGACAGAAGGATGCCTTGCCGGCTGGCAGACTATTGGGAATATTCCTGATCTGGTGTTTCGGTCTACGCTTTGTTTTTGAGTTTCTGAAAGAAAACCAGGAATCCTTTGAAGATGATATGATATTAAATATGGGGCAAATTTTAAGCATTCCCCTGGTTATCGCGGGCATTATAATCTTGTTGCTATCCTTTAGAAAAAAAGTCTGAGAAATATCCAGACCTAAGAGAAAGGTTTAGCGCGTTACACCAGTGAGAGTCTTAGCGTTAGGAGATGCGGGCAATTATCATCATTTTTTCTAGCTTTTTATCTGCACTCGTGGTTTTTGCCGCGCAGGAGGGCTATGCCCAATCAGAGTCTGCAAAACGAAAAATCCAGGGAAGCATTGTACTTGACAGCACAGGTCGCTTTATTCATATCAATCGAATCTTTATTTTGGGGAACAAAATTACAAGAGACCAGATTGTCTTACGAGAACTTACGCTAAAAGCTGGTGATGTTGTTTACAGTATGGAACTGCCAATTATTCTTGACCTGGACAAAAAAAAACTCATCAACACCCGTTTGTTTAACACCGTAGATATCCGTCTTTTGGAGTTTCAAGAAGATCAAGCAGATATTTTAATCGAAGTAAATGAACGTTGGTATACCTTCCCATCGCCGATTTTTGAACTTTCCGATCGAAATTTTAACGAGTGGTGGCAGAATTACAACCACGATTTCAATCGCGTAAACTATGGACTCCGCCTGTATCAATATAATATGCGTGGACGAAATGAAACACTGCGGTTGACAGCTCAGTTTGGATTCCAACGAAGGTTTGATATTTCGTACAGGATTCCCTACCTGGACAAAAAGCAAAAACAAGGACTTATTATAGATTTTGACTTTTCTGAGACAAAAAATCTAGCTGTCAGAACGGTCGATCATAAGCTTGTCTATGAGAATTTTGACAACGAAATCTTAAAAGCCACCCGTGGAGGCGGGCTTACATATACTTTTCGGAAATCTTTCTATACATCTCATGCTGTGAAAATAGAATACCGAAGTACAAAAATCGCAGATTCTGTCGTGTTGTCCAAAGACGGTAACCCCAACTACTTCGGTGAGGCCAAAACATCTCAGCGATTCGGTGCCATTTCTTATCACTTCACTTCTGATCGTCGTGACTACGTTGGCTACCCCTTAACTGGATATTACGTCACAGGGAGCATCTATAAATCCGGAATCACCAGGTATGATGATCTCAATAAGCTGGAGATTTACGCTTCCTTCTCGCGGTACATTCCGTTGAAAAATAGTTTCTTTATTTCAAATAATTCGATCGCGTACTGGAGTACGCCGCAGGGCCTCCCTTATGCAAACTATGGCGCATTAGGCTATCGAAAACAATTTGTGCGCGGTTACGAGGTCTTTGTAATTGAAGGGCCTTATTACATCCTGAACAAAACAACCTTTAAGAAAAGAATATTCTCGCGAATCTATAACTGGAATTTTATGCCCATAAGGCAATTTAGGTATATTCCATTGTCAATCTATATAAAATCATATGCAGATCTCGGTTATGTTCGGAACTACCCCAACTACGAGATCAGCAGCCGGCTTACGGACAAACTACTAACCGGAGTGGGTGCTGGGATAGACATAGTTGCTTCATACGATGCGGTGCTTCGATTTGAATACACGTTTAACGGTGAAGGGCAACGCGGATTTTTTTTCCATGTCAAAAAAGAATTCTAATACTTCCATACTTTCCTTTCTCCATGCTTTCCATATTTGTACCACTTTCCGACCCGTTCACCATGGTTATACATTCCTGAATAGGTAAGCTTGCCTTGTTCGTCAAAAAATTCCCAAAGACCATGCTCTTTGCCCATATCATAAAAACCGCGCTGTAGCAGACTTCCCTGATCATTGTACATCTTAACACTGCCATGCGGTAACCCACTTTCATAATGGATTATTCTTTCTACCTGACTGTTTTTATGGTAATATTTCCATTCTCCGTTATACTGACTACTCCTATAAAGACCAATCTTCTCAAGCTTCCCGTCTCCATAAAAATATTTTGACGTGTCTTCAAGACTCCCACGTTCCCATTTCTCAACGGCTTGCAGTAAGCCATCCGGGTAATAATATTTTACCTCACCATGGAGCCTCCCTTGTGTAAAATTTTCTATTGCAAGCTTGTTGCCAGACGGATAGAAATATTGCCACTCTCCTTCCTTTTGATTATGCAGCATGAAACCCATTGAGCGTACCTGTCCATTTTCGTAGAGTTCTACTGTTTTTTCCTGCGCCAATAGTGCAGTACCAGCAAGAAGAAACAAAATAATCTTGACAATCATATTTGGATTTTGTTACTTAAAAGTAAGTAATTCTACCCGTTGTGATTAAGCGAATACCGTTGGCCGTTATTATAACGTCATGTTGTCATTTTGTGTGGGCTCAAAGTTCCTCCACGACCATGGGAGCTCGAGCCAACGCATTGGGTTATGCATCATCATGCCTCCAAGATGAGTGGTCGGTTTTCAATAACATCGGTGCGCTGGCAAAACTAAAAGCAACAACGGCTGCCTTTACCTACGATGCCCAACCTTCCTTTAAACCATTCAATAAGGCGGCGGCAGTTTTTGCCGTTCCCCTGAAAGCTGGCGTCGTCGGGTTGGGGGTATATCGATTCGGAGACAACCTCTATAATGAGCAAATTCTGACCGGGGGCTTTAGCAGCACGTTTGGTCTGGCATCCCTTGGCGTGAAGGCGAATTATATTCAATACAATGCCAAAGGATTCGGCCGCAAAGGCATGCTCACCATAAGCTTTGGCGGGTTAGCAACGCTCACTCAACATCTTAGCGTTGGTGCGTACATTATCAACCTTAATCAACCACTACTTGATCATAACAGTGGAGAGCATCTCCCTACCGTACTCGTCGCCGGCATTTCTCTAGCACCATCAGAAAAGACGTTAATCGTCATGGAGCTTGAGAAAGATTTGGATTATGAACCTACATGGAAAACCGGGATAGCATACCAGTTTCATAAGAAATTTAGCTTCAGGACTGGCTTCAATGTCAATCCCAATGCTGGCTTTTTTGGCCTAGGTTTCAAACCAAAAAACATCTCATTTGACTATGCATACCGATACAGCCCTGGCATTGGCGCCCGGCATCAGTCCACTATTGGATACAACTTTAACCAGCCAACGAAATGAAATCTTTAACCTTGTTTCTTTTGTTTTACTATCCTTACTCGATTCTTTGCCAGGATTTTCCCCGCAAGGAACTCGACATGAACAGAATTACCGACGAACTTTATGGTTTCCAGGATTCCGACGCAAACTATGAGGAACTGTATGAAAATGTATTGCAGCTACTCTCCAATCCTGTCAATCTCAACAAAGCGAAGGAAGAAGACCTGCGATTCCTAAACTTGCTATCCAATCGCCAGATCAGGAATCTGCTTGACTACCGGAAAGAAAATAAGAATTTCCTTTCCATTTACGAACTGCAGGCAATCCCTGAATTCGACTTACATACAATTAACAAATTAGCGCCCTTCGTTAAGGTTACTGACCCTGCCACCATTTTGGATGCCTCCTTTTGGAAAAAAATTCGGAAGGAAACCGACAATTATTTTTTAGTTCGTTATGAACGAACGCTTCAAACCCGAATAGGAAACAGGAGCCTGACACAACCAGGTTACAGGTTCAAAGGATCATCAGACAAATTGTATTTTCGCTTTCGTTCAAGCAGACCAGGAGATTTCAGTGTAGGTTTTACAGCGGAGAAGGATGCTGGAGAAGCAGTTCATTGGAGCGCTGCCAATCACTATTATGGCCTGGATTACCTCTCCTTTCATTTTCAGCTTCAAAATAAAGGAAGACTTAAAAACCTGGTCATTGGTGATTTCCAAAGCCAATTCGGTCAGGGACTAATGCTGGGCGGAATCCTGGGCATGGGAAAAGGCAGCGAAACAATAACAACAGCACGAAGAAGCAATATTGGTATTGTTCCCTATACCTCCGTGTACGAGGCCGGGTTTTTCCGCGGAATGGCAGGAACTGTTGAAATCACTGAGCACTTCAACATTACAGCATTCTATTCGAACACAAAAAGAGATGCAACGACATCCGAAGATTCAATCTCTGGTTCCGTTGTTTCCTCTTTTCAGACCACAGGGCTTCATCGCAATGAAAACGAACTATCGACCCGGAAAAAAATTGGCGACCAAAATTGGGGTGCTGTTTTACAATACAAAGTCAATCAGCTCGATCTGGGTGTAATGTTCAATGAAGCATCATTTGACGCTCCTGTATTGCGTAACCGCAATGCATATAATCAATTTGCTTTTGAAGGATTCCAAAATAAAAATATAGGACTATTCCTGAACTACACATTTCTCAACCTTGCTTTTTTCAGCGAAGCATCACACACCATAAGCAATGGAAATGCAGTTATTGCAGGCGTGCTTTGGAGTTTGACGAACAAACTCGACTTATCATTGCTGTATCGAAAATTTGACAGAAATTTCTACTCCTTCTACTCTAACGCCTTTGCTGAAAATAGCCTGACGCAAAATGAGAGTGGAATGTATTGGGGATGCAAGTATAGCATTAACCAAAAAATCAATATGGCAGGTTACCTGGATCTTTTCCAATTCCCATGGTTGAGGTATAGAAATTATGCACCATCCAGTGGTCATGAATGGTTAATACGATTTACTTATCAGCCCACCAGAAAAGTTATGATTTTCGTTCAGGGTCGTGAAGAGTCAAAAGACAGAAATATGACCGATGAAAATTCAACTTTATTCCATACGAGCAATGGCAAAAAATACAACTATTGGATAAACATCGATTATGGCATACGACAAAAGTTGAGGCTGAAGACCCGCGTTCAATTCAGCAGCTTTCGCTTTGCCGGCCGGCACTCCAAAGGCACGGCAATTCTTCAAGATATACGCACTGAGTTTGGCAAATTTAAATTTACGGTCCGATATGCTCTTTTTGACACTGATGATTATGACAACAGACAGTACGTCTATGAAAATGATGTGTATCTTGCGTACGCGATGCCCGCTTACTATTCCGTCGGTGTCCGAAAGGTTGCCATGATTGAATACAAAATGAATCACAACATAAGTTTGTGGCTACGCTGCGCGAATACGCGATATCTCAATGAAAATACAATTGGATCTGGCCTGGAAACCATCGAAGGGAATACAAAAACAGATATCAAATTTCAATTGAGAATTACATTTTAAAGTTATTTTACCCCCGAATGAATCTGTGAATTATGCATGCCGTAGATCAGATAACACCTGAAATCCTCCTCGTAATGTGCATTGGCGGAATAGTGTTTATCCTTGTCTTTAGGGCAATCTTCAGAAAGATGAAGTAATGTTTGCTTCCAATTGGAAGTATTATAGAAGTCTTCTGCCGACCAATTATACTATTCATCGTCAAAACAACTTCATAATTCACTCAACTCGTGCTTATTTGACATTACAAAAAATAAACCAAAATCATGAAAACCAACGCATTTTTAGTACTTGCCTGCACCTTTGTTGCGCAACTTTGTATGGCACAAACCACAAAAAAGGTTCTCGAATTGCCCGAGTTTAAAGGCATTTATGTTAACTCCAATTACACGATATACCTTAAGCAAACGAATAAGCAGGAAGTAACCGTCGAAGCCCTCACGGAAATTTATTCTGTATCCGACATCAAAGTGGAAAATGGAATTCTGATGGTCAATATTGAGCGTAAGCCCGATAGCCCCAACAAGAGCCTATGGGCTAAAATTGATGACATCAAGCTGAATCCAACAATGAAATTATATGTTAGTGTTAAAAACGTAAATGATCTTCAGGTGAATGGCGGAGGAAAACTAATATCTGAAAACTCGATAGCGGCAGATTACATCACACTGGGTGTTTCGGGTAATGGTAGCATGGATGTTGACCTGAAGGGAAATACCATAAAAGCTGAGGTGAGCGGAAGTGGAACCTTGACACTTCGTGGCTATGCTACATCCATCGATGCCGTAGTGAGTGGTTCCGGGAAAATAGACGGGTTTACCTGCGCGCTGGAGACCGGCAAGGCAAAGGTGAGTGGGTCGGGTTCGTGCGAGCTGAATATCACCAACAACCTGGAGGCAGCTGTCCTGGGTAGCGGCAGTGTAAAGCACAAGGGCAGCACAAAAAGTGTACAGAAAAAGATATACGGATCAGGGACTGTAGATCGGGCTTACTAGTTATCCCTACTGATTAAGATGTCGTTTTAGCACCCTCAATACGCAACTCATTCGCAGCGGAGACAGAGGATACCAACGTCTGCATTGGCTCCAAATTGAGATTATGCAAGAGGACCTACCATGAAAGCAATGTGGGTTATTCTTGGGGTTTTCACTACCCTAAGCGGTATTACCCGAAGAAATTGTGCAAAAAGATGCCTAAAATGATAATAATTTATCTTTTTCCATTTAATCAAAATTTCTTATTACTTTTAAATGTTGATTGCACGCTTTACAAAGGCCCGCTCTCCTTCATGGTGAGTAGTTGTTCAAGTTGAAGTTTGTAAGTTGACATTAACTAATTTTCATATTTACTATTTCTACAAATGAACATTTACGTTGCCAACATCCCTTTTAAGGCATCCGAACCGGAATTGAAGGGGTTATTCGAAGAATATGGCGAAGTTTCTTCTGCCAAGATTGTCATGGACAAAGTAACACAGCGCAGCCGTGGTTTCGGTTTTATCGAGATGTCTGATGATGCTGCAGCCCGTCAGGCTATTACCAGCCTTAACGGTTTCAACTTCCTGGGAAAAACCTTGGTAGTAAACGAAGCAAGACCCAGAACCGATGCCCCCCGAAGTGGCGGTGGCTACAGAAGCGGTGGCGGTGGTGGTTTCAACCGCACTGGCAATAACGATTATTAATTACATCCGATATTGAATAAAAACTGCCCAGGCTTTGGGCAGTTTTTTTTACCAGTCGTTGCTGGCGATAGTACCATCAGCGTATCAAAACAAGATTCTAATGGAATTTAGTAAGGCACAAAAGATAGTACTGGGGATCTTCACCTTTCTTCCTTTCATCACTTTCCCATTTATCTTTCTTGAAATTTTTAAGTTTGTCATTAATGTCATTGCTACCAGCAAAGGCGGAGAACCCGAAATAACGGATATTTTGATATCCATCGCTTCTTTTATTGTGCCCATCATCCTATTGGCGTTGCTCTCCCTCGCCCTGCTAATTTTCTACATTGTCCATGCTGTCAGTAACAAAAAGGTTGAGCCCATAGAACAGCTTATTTGGGTTCTGCTTTTCATTTTTTTTGGAATAATCTCGTTCCCAATATACTGGCTTATGCGCATCTGGAATACGCCCAATAAAGCTTGATTTTGAAGTGTTTATTCTGTGAGCTTTGAATGCATCGAAAACAGCGTTTCAAAAGCAGGCAGGTCTTCTATTGGCGCCACACGCAAACGAGAGATGTTTGCTACGCATCAATAGTGTCGCTGCATGACCTAAACGAAAGGGATCTTAAGACAGGCGCCCTTTTTGTTTTTTTCTCTACCTTATAACAAATCAGCATGACTTATATAATTGGAATTGACATTGGCACAGGGAGTACCAAAGCTGTTGCCCTAAACTCCGGCGGTGATGTTCTTCACTCCACGCAAGTTTCATACCCAACGCTGAATCCTGAACCAGATCATAGTGAACAAGCACCTGAAATAATATGGCAGGCATTTGTAAAATGCATCAGTCGGATGGTCGATTTCCTAGATGACAAGCCCGCTGGAATTGTATTGAGCACAGCCATGCACAGTGTTATTCCTGTTGACGCGAAGGGCAATCCATTGATGAATATGATCATCTGGGCAGACAACCGAAGTGCCTCCATCGCAAAGAGAATTAAAGAATCATCGTCCGGTGAAATGATTTATACACAAACGGGGATGCCGATTCACGCGATGACACCCCTTTGCAAAATCCTGTGGATCAAAGAGAATATGCCAGATCTTTTTATACAAGTCCACAAGTATATTTCCATTAAAGAATATATCTGGTACAAACTTTTTCACGTTTATGAAGTTGATTATTCCATCGCATCTGCAACAGGACTATTTGAACTCGAAAAGCTTCGATGGAATGCAAATTCTCTTGACCTGTGCGGCATCCAGCTTCAACAACTCAGCCAGCCTGTGCCGGTAGATCACGTGCGAAAGGAAATCGATCCAACCCTGGCGGACAGTCTAAAATTGACCGTGCAAACGCCAATCTTCATTGGTTCCAGTGATGGTTGCATGGCCAACATCGGAAGCTTTGCAATAGACAATGGCATTGCGGCACTAACCATCGGTACGAGTGGTGCCATTCGTATCGGAAGTAAGAAACCCACTTTCAATTTTAAGGCGATGACTTTTACATATTGCCTTTTTGACAATCTATTCATTTCAGGTGGACCTATTAACAATGGTGGTATTGCGTTGAAATGGTTCGCAGAGAGTTTCTTGAAAATAAAGTTAGATTCTCCGGAAGCTTATGAGGTATTGTTAGGAGGAATAGAAAAGACAAACCCCGGGGCGGACGGGTTGATTTTTCTGCCATACCTGCTGGGCGAACGCGCACCCATTTGGGATAGCCATTCAAGCGCAGTTTTCTTTGGGCTCAAGAACTTTCATACGCAAGCCCACCTGACAAGGGCAGTAGTCGAAGGTATTTCAATGGCACTCTTCAGTATCTCGAAAGCTATGGAAAAAACAGGCTTGACTATTAGCAAAATCCACGTTAGCGGTGGCTTTGTGCACTCAAAAAGTTGGCTTCAAATCCTGGCAGACATATTTAATAAAGAGATTTCTCTGATCCACCAGGAAGATGCTTCGGCCATCGGCGCTGCCTACCTGGGGTTAAAATCTTTGGGTATCATTACAACATTTTCACAATTGAAGCCCACCCTTCAGACATCTTTCGAGCCTAACACTGAAAGTCACAAAATTTATCAAAAACTTTTTCCGATATACGAACGGCTGTATGAAAAGTTAAAGGATGAGATGTTGTTGCTACAAGACGTTCGAAAATAGTAAGAAACTTGTGTTAGCAGGCTATATCCTATGCTCTTTTCAACTCTAGAATTGTCAATTCTGGCGGCATACCTATCCTGCCAGGATAACCAAGGTATCCAAAGCCTCTGTTAACGTATAAGTACTGCGACCCTTCCTGGTGAAGCCCCGCCCATTGCTTGTAGGCATACTGAGACGGGCTCCACTTCAAATTTCCAATCTCAACACCAAATTGGAATCCATGCGTGTGCCCTGAAAACATAAGGTCTATATCGGGATATGACGGACGCACCTCCGCATCCCAATGACTTGGGTCATGCGACAGCAAAAGTTTTACGGAAGCTTCATCGGTTCCAGCATGTGCTTTATCGAGTTTACCATACTTTGAAAACCTTCCTCCACCCCAATTTTCAATTCCAATGATTGCAACTTTATCACCATCTATTTCCAAAAAATGGTTCTCGTTCATCAATAAATTGAACCCCAAGAGTTGATGTGCTGCGATCAGGTCCTTAAAATTCTGTCTCTTGGCTTCTTCGCTCGGCCATAGATGATAGTCGCCATAATCATGATTTCCAGTCACTGAAAACACCCCGTATGGTGCACGCAGCTTATTGAATACGTTTATATAGTCTGTTACCTCAGAAGCTTCGTTGTTTACCAGGTCGCCCGTAAAGAAAATGACGTCCGGTTTTTCGTTCATGATCATTTCAACACCGCCCCGAACTGCAGTTTTGTTAAAGAAGCTCCCACTGTGTATATCCGAAACTTGCCCAATCCTGATCCCATCAAAGCTATGTGGCAGATTGGGCAATTTCAACACTATACGTCGTAAGCGATAATCATGCGCTCCAGAAATAATGCCATATGCCATTGTGCCAAAGGGAACACTCGCGGCAATTAGCGCGGTCTTCGCCAAGAATTCCGAGCGGGGAATGGATTGACCTGGAAGATCACCTGAAGATCCTCGGTAAAACAAACTTGCTACCCATCTTACGCCCCTTTGAAAATCGTCAACAAAAAGGATCGCAACGGCAAACAGCTTAGAGAAGTACATGGCTGCCAGTCCAGTGATGACCCAGTTTCTGAAATTCGGGCTATACCGGTATGGATCCCCAAAGGTCCACCAAAGCAGCGCCAAAATGCCAACTGCTGTTGGTATCCAGAATCCGAATTGGGCAATTGATTTCCAGGTGGGCGTCCACTTTTGTGTTATGAGCAGAATACCCTGGAATACGTAGTAATCTATCAGCAAAAACGTGATAGCGAAAAAGAGCAATGTCATGATCCTTGGTTTCATACAGAAAAAAGAAAAGCCGTCCCGTTTAAAACGGGACGACTTATGCTTGATTTTATTTTTAATTCAATGCCACAGAGCCTTCAGAATCAGCTGTTTCGGTACTTATCCTTGCCTTGAATACGCGCGCTTTGATTTGCGCTGTTATCAAATACATTACCGGAACTAAAAACAGTGTCAGGAAAGTTCCGAAGATTAGCCCAAATATCATGGTCCAGGATAGCGGTCCCCAAAAGGCAACATTATCACCACCAAAAAATATATGGGGGTTAAACTCTGTAAAGAGGGTTACGAAGTCAATGTTAAATCCAACAGCCAATGGGATCAAACCCAAAGTTGCTGCCATGGCTGTCAATAATACAGGTGTCATCCGCGTTTTAGCCGCCTCTACGATAGCCTCTTTTAACTCAACTCCCTGTTCAATTAACAAATCAGTAAATTCTACGAGCAAGATTCCATTCCGCACCACAATACCAGCCAAGGCCATGATACCAACACCTGACATTACGATTGAAATCTCCATCTTAAACAAAGAGAAGCCAATCAATACGCCTATAATACTAAACAGAATCTCAGACAAAATTATCAGTGGTTTGCTGATGGAGTTAAATTGGAGTACAAGGATCATAAAGATTAATCCAAGCGCCACCATTCCGGCCACGCCAAGGAATGCTGACGTTTCGGCCTGTTGCTCCTGGGCCCCCGTCATTTTTATTTCAACTTCATCGGGATATGCGAAAGAACGCAAATGACCCTTTATGTCAGCTACCACCTCGTTATCATTGAAACCGCCCAAAACGTTTGAAGATAATGTTATTACCCGTTTTTGATCGATCCTTCGGATTCCAGCATAACTATTTGAATATTCAATTTTAGCAATAGATGCCAAAGGTACCTGTCGTACTGCTCCACCCATCGTCATATCCCGGAAGGTGACAGGAATGTTCATCAACGTATTTATGTCGTTACGCTGGGATGCCTTTATCCTTAATTCAATTGGATAATCATCATTCGCATCGCGGAATCTTGAGATTTCCCGTCCGAAAATAGCCGTTCGCAAGACCGTTCCAATCTGACCGGTTGAGATACCTTCACGGTTGGCTTTTTCGCGGTCGATATTTATGACAATCTCAGGTTTGTTACTTTGGAAATCAGATTTCAATTCTTCTACACCTTCAATCTGCAGTGAATCAAGGTACCTTTTGGCCCTGTTGGCCGTCCTGACCAGTACATCAAAATTATCAGCAGCAATTTCAATGCTGATTGGCTTGCCGGTTGGAGGTCCACCAGCTTCCTGATCAACAGAAATTTCAGCACCCTTTACACCTTTAACGGCCTCACGGACCTTGTCAAGATAGACCCTGGTGGATTGCCCATCGCGATCGGCGAAATTAACAAAGGCTACAGAGACCTTTCCCAGATGTGGCTGAGCGTTACTACCTGAAAACTGGTCCTCAGCAGCACCAACGGCTACATTCGAAATTATAGACTCTACGATTGGGTTGTCTTTTCCCATCACATTAATAACCCTCCTTTCAACAATCTGTGTTATTGAATCGGTCACTATCTGGTCCGTTCCAATCGGCATGCGAATGTATGTATAGATGAAATTGGGATCCCCCTTAGGGAAAAAGCCTACAGGAGGTTTGCGGATCATTGTAAATACAATAGAGAAAATAAATAACCCAACTACAGCTGCGATAACGCCAGCCGGTCTCCAGCCAGCAAGGCACCACTGAATTAATTTCTTGTATCCGTCTTGTACCCGAGGCCATCCTTTTGTTTGGAAGTTTGAGATCACTTCTTCTAATACAAACTTGTGCAACGAGTAGAGCGCAAAAATGAACAAGGTAAAATTACCAAGGCCTGCAATACCAGTCACATACCAAACCAGTGCTATTGCCGCGAAAATAACAGCCGTGATCTTATAGCCTCTCGTCATCTTTACGCGACCGTGATCGTGATCATGAGGCTTCATGAAGTCAGCTGCAAAAACAGGGTTCATAATGTACGCCACTACAAGCGAGGCGAGCAAGGCAATAATCAGTGTAATAGGCAAGAAGAACATGAATTCGCCGATTGTTCCTGGCCAAAACGCAAGCGGAACAAAGGGGGCAAGCACAACCATGGTTCCGGAAAACACGGGTAAAAAAACTTCGCCAGCTGCGATTTTAGCGGCTTTGCGAATGGGTACCTTTCCATTGTCAAACACCCTATGCGTGTTTTCAATGACAACAATTGCATCATCTACCACAATACCCAGCGCAAGGAGGAAGGAGAACAATGTCATCAGGTTCAACGTAAAGCCTATACTCGGAAATACGAGAAACGCTATAAAACTTGATATGGGAACAGAGAGCCCC
This sequence comes from Cyclobacteriaceae bacterium, assembly GCA_029858965.1. GTDB lineage: Bacteria > Bacteroidota > Bacteroidia > Cytophagales > Cyclobacteriaceae > Chryseolinea. Next base: position 69,270 of record JAOUDZ010000002.1, on the reverse strand, counting down.
ACGAAAATAGCGTTTGTCGCACCCATAAAGAACATCAGGATTATTGTAACCAATACAAAACCAATAATGATGGTATTGATCAAATCATGCAGGGTGGTACGGGTATTATCGGATTGATCTGCCGTGATGGTAATCTTTATGCCTTGAGGAAGAATATTTTCTTCAAAGTCTTTAACGATTTCATTGATTTGATCCGACGCCAGGATAAGGTTTTCGCCACCCCGTTTGATAACATTTAGTGTAATAACATTCTTTTCATCCAGGCGCGCAAAACTCTCCTGCTCTTTGTGCGAGTCAACAACCTCAGCAATATCCTTCAAGTAAATCTTACCGCCTTTAATGGATCCGATAACAGTATTGCCCATTTGGGCAGCCGACACAAATTCACCATTAACACTAAGCGAGCGCTTCATACCACCGACATCAAGCTGGCCTCCTGATACAATTTGGTTCTCGTATGCGATACCATTGGCGATATCCTCCAAACTCACACCGGCTAATGAAGCTTTAAATAAGTCGACATTGATTTGGATTTCACGATCCAGCGCGCCGATGATATCCACTCGGCGAATCTCTTTTAACGTCTCAATGCGATCCTGCATCTCCTCAGCATATCTTTTTAGGCTCTGGAGGTCGTAATCGCCCGAGATGTTAATATTCATAATTGGAAATTCTGAAATATCAATGTCCACTACCTGGGGATCGTCCAACAAGTTCGCCGGTAAATCAGGTTTGGCTCTGTCCACAGCCTCCTGCACTTCGCGCTTTGCCTCCTTTACTTCAATGTCCGTTTCGAATTCAATGATAACATTCGAAAAATCCTGTACTGAATTGCTTGTAATTTTCTTAACACCATTTATTGACTTAACCTGCTTTTCGATTTGTTTTGAAACAAGATTCTCAACATCTTTTGGTGCTGCCCCTGGATATAATGTCGCAACATAAATTTGCGGAAACACAACTTCCGGAAAATTCTCTTTCGGCAAACTGTTGTATGTCATAATACCGGCAAGACAAATGAAAAAAGTTGCGACATATATGGCCACTTTATTGTCAATCGACCAGCTGGTAGGTCTAAATTCCTTTTCTGTATCTTTCATCTTAAGGTTATCGCTTATCCTGTTGATTGATATTAAATTTTGACGAGTTCGCCGTCATTCAGACTTTGATATCCGACTGTGATAATCTTATCACCAGCAGAGAGACCTTTGCTTATCTGTGCCATGTTATCGTAGACACCATCTACTTCAACAACTTTTCTCCTCGCAACGGTTTTATCGCCGTTCTGTTCCACCACATAAACAATCTTCTCATTGTTGATTTCCTGAACCACATTAACGGGCACCACAATGGCAGCATCATCGCTGTAAAAAACAATCTTTACCACCGCCGTCATATTCGGACGCAAGTTCGGCATGTTGGGGAGTTTAACCTCTACCGGGAATGTCCTGGAGAGTAAATCGATATTCTTGCCAACGAACGTAACACGCGCATTAAAGGATTTATCAAGATCATCTACGGTAACCATAACCTTATTCCCAGTCTTGATAGTCGTTATGTAGGATTCTGAGACACTCGCTTTGATTTTCAGATCTGAAGTATTGATTACGCGCACCGCGGGAACACCGGGTGACAGATTCTGCCCGATCTTTGCAAAGACTTCATCAATGGTTCCATATATCGGTGACTTGATCTTGGTCATTTCGATTTGGGCTTCCAACGAAGCTACCTGCTCTTTCAGGCTCTCCATGTTAGTTTTAGCTTGCAAATACTGAACTTCCGTTCCGATCTTCTGATCCCACAGATTCTGCTGACGATCGAAAACCGACGTGGCTAACTCCAGTTGGGACTTCATAGACTCCACGCTGCGAAGTATAACGGAATTGTCAACTTGGGCCAGTAGCTGGCCTTTCTTCACAACCTGGCCTTCGGTTACATAAACCTGCGTGACAACCCCCATCGTTTGTGCACTCACCAAAATATTGTCTTCAGCTTCAACTGCACCCTGGGTTTGAACGTAGTGATTGAAAGTCCTGGGTACAAGCTCCATAAACGCAATTTCCTTTGCCTTAACCATTGCCGCTTCAGGATTTGCTTTTGCGATTTCGGCCTCAAGTCTGCCGATTTCTTTTGCAAGACTAACCTGCTGCGTTTTTAGTTTATCAAGCCTTTGTTGTTTATCATTTTCCGGTGTCGTAGCGCTGCAAGCAGCGAGAACTCCGGCTATTGCAAGCATCGCGAAACGAGGAAACAATACGGATGAATTCATATCGAAAATATTTTTCATATGGGTAAGGATTATTTTATAGTTAGGTATTGTGATGGATTTATTTTGGCGTAAGCTTTATCCAGATCGATCTTCGCTACGATGGCATCAAAAAGAGCATTGTAGTAATTTACCTGCGATTCCCGGAGGCTGCTTTCAGCATCGGTTACCTCGATATTTGACCCAACGCCCTGCTCATATTTAATTTTTGTTACCCTGGCTACACGCTCGGCCAATCCCATGTTTTCTTTTTGAGAGTTCAAGGTTTCAATTGCGTTCTTGTATATGATTGTGTTCTGCTGAATGCTGAGATCAATGCCTTGCTTCAGTGAAGTATAACTATTCTCAATTTTTATCAGGCCTAGTTTTGCCTGCTGTGCCTGGTATGTACGCTGTAAACCACTGAACAAAGGTACGCGGAGCGAAATACCAAATGAGGAGTAGGAATACCACTTATCCGGGCCGATAGCACCGTCATCTTTGATATTCGTGTTGGTTGCGAACAGGCCGCCAATGTTTGGTGACTGCGTTGAGTACCCCAAATTTGCAAAGCCAACCAGACTTGGCAGCGATCCACTGTGTTGGTACTTAATATCCAATTCCTGCAACTTTCGCTGTGTATCCAAAACCTTAAACTCTATCCTATTCTTGTAATCCCAACCTTGCTGATATTCATTGAAAAGGTTTTCATTTACTTTTAGCGTTGCCAGGCTTCCTGCGACTTCAAGCTCCTTTTCCATGGGATAGTTCATCTGGAACTTCAAAAGCCCCAGACTTAAATTCTGTAGGTTAATAAATTTAAGTCGTTCCGACTTCAGATTGTTCAAGGTTACCCGAATCCTATCAACATCAATTGCTTCTGCAAATCCATTTTCATTTAATGCAGTTGTGGTTCGTAGTAATGAATCAACCCGCGCAATATTGTTATCGAAAAGTAAAATGCGTTCGCTATTAACCAACACGGAATAGTATGCTTTGGTTACGTTCTCTATAACCTGAATTTGGGTTTGCTCAACTGCTTTTTCAGACAACTCCTTATAAGTTCCAGCGGCTTTCAGGCCAACTAAATAGGAACTATTGAACAATAGTTGATTTATACTCAGACCGGCATTGCCGCTGCTCTTCAACTGGAAAAAGTTCTGTGCCGCAACAATATCTCCAGGTTCTACGCCAGGTAAATCCAAATTAGGGTCACCATTTTCGTCCTTACCCGCAAAACCTTGCGCAGTAGCGTATGTTGCAAAAAATCTTGGAAGTTTTTGATTGTGCTGTAGCGCTACACTTCCGTCAACTTGCGGAAGTCCTATTCCAAAAGTCTCTTTCACCTTGGCTGCTGCTATTTGCTCGTCAACTCTGGCATTTTTTACATCAATCGTGTTCTCCAAAGCGTACCGGATACAATCATCGAGCGCAAAAGATGGCGCGGATTGCGCAAATGCTCCAATCGGCAAAACAATGCTGATAAAAAGGGTATATAATATTCGTTTCATACTATGGATTTGAAAGTACAACTTGGGTTTCCTTATATTTCTGATATAGTTTCCTTCCTTTGTCAGTGACCAGCCCGTACACGAAATGATCAAAGATCTGCAACTGCACTTGCGTCAGCTGGAACTGAGCAGCGGGAAAGACCTGGTCATCGAATGCCAGCTGAACAAGTTCCAGCCTCATCGCAGCAATTATTTCCACGTTAATCTCCGGCCTGAAGTATCCTTCCTCAATACCCTGCTTCAGATTCCGCACCACTGATTCTCGTATAAAATTATTCTTATGCTCAAGCCACACGTTCCACGCCCTGGGATGGTATTTTTGAAGGTCGAACAGCAAAGAAGGATTCATTTCCTCTAAATTCTGTTTCAGGCACTGTGATATTTTGGCCAACTCGTCAATGGCATTTTGCGAATTGCTATTTATGTCGTCAAATTCGCATGATATGCCTTCAATATGCGACTGACACGTTACTGTAACGAGATCCTCCTTGTCGGCAAAATGCTGGTACAAAGTCTTCTTGGAAACCGAAAGATGTCGCGCAATGTCATCCATTGAGATACTGCGAACCCCATACTTCATAAAAAGGCTCTCTGCGCCGGTCAAAATCTTTTTCCTGATATCTGATTCTTCCATAATTGGTGACAAAACTACGGAAACTTTTTACATTCTAAAAGTTTCCTCAGTTTCCTTTAACGGGCAGACTGCAAAAATTGTTAGGGTTTTGTCTGTTTTTCTATGTTAAATTTTCCGAAATGCCGATTCAATCGTTTGCGCCGTCGGAATCTTTGGGTGGGACGTTGGCATCCCAATGACACCATTTTTCTTTCATCTTTTGTTTGAGCGCAGCGCGATCTTCAGGTGTCATGGAGGAGAATTTGTCGTAAAATTTATCGTTCCAATTTCGACCTGAACGAGCCGCGTGATGTGGATAGCAACCACGCTTTGCCCCGAACCCCCAGAAAAGAAACTTAGATAGAAGCAGCAATCCCAAAGCCTGCCAAAAAGTAACTACAGGGCCGTTGAACAAACCAGGTACAAGCCAATTCCACAATAGCATTGTGCCAAATCCAAATGCAAATACAGCTATTAGTCCAAGCGCAATCCAGGCTAATATTCTCATTCCTCTTTTCATAGCTTCATTATTTATTAAATATCATCGTATAGTCGTTGTAGTTTTTTCCTTAACGAAAGTATAGCATACCGTTTCCGTGATAACAATGTGTTGATCGATACACCTGTTTCCATTGCTATATCCCGGAAGCTTCGCTCTTCAATCTCGTTGAGGACAAAAATCTCGCGTTGCTCCATGGGCAACTCATCAAGAGCATCCATAATAGCATCCCAGATCACATCCCGCAGGTAGGCTTCCTCGGGCGTGTTGCCCAAATCAGGCAGAATGTCCTGCAGAGAAAGCGGAGCATCTTCATCCGTGCTCGTCATTGCGCCAAAATCAGTTCTTTTCGGCCGCGACGAATTCTTTCGATATCGATCGATAATTTTGTTTCGGGCAACAGAAAACAACCACGAGGTAACCCTATCCAACGATTCAATAGTGTCATAGCCTGCAACAAACTGGTAGAATACATCCTGCAATATGTCTTCCGCTTCTTCCAAAGACGACACCCGATTGCGGATGAACCCCAACAACCGGTCTTTCTCCCTGAGAAATGTCTGCTCCTTAACTTGCATGGCCATGTTCATTGCCTTCTGTACACTTTACACAATAGTCGAAGGAAAGGAACAAATTATTTTAAATACGTTGTAAATACTTTTTCTCCACCGTAAAACGTGTCAATCTCCTGACAAATAACTCATATCCAGAAGGAAAATAAACGTCGCCCTTGCTGAATGCACAAAAAAAAATGTCTTTATCTTTGTGAAGTGTCAACCCATATTAATTTCATGTTTTACTTAATTATTGATCTATGAACATTTTTGTGGCCAAAATAAACTTTAAGACGCGCCAGGAAGACCTTGAGGCAGCATTTGCGCAATTTGGAGAAGTTGCGTCCGTGAAGATTGTACGTGACAAAGAAACCGGCCGGTCCAAAGGGTATGGTTTCATAGAGATGCCCAATGAGGCTGAAGCAAATGCTGCAATTAACGGATTAAACGAAACGGAACTCGATGGAAGAATACTGGTCGTCAAACCAGGAAATGTTAAACCTCCTGCAAATAGTCAATAAAACTTACCTATTCTCCAATTCTCTTGCGATCCTTTGAATCTATTCTAAAGTTAATCACCGCACAATCGTTCCTCAAAACAAGCTTACGCCGGAAGACTTGCAATTGAAATCAAAAAAGTTAGTTTTGAGCATAGCCAAAACTTGTTAATAAATTGTGAATAGTCCATTACTTACTGGCCGGCAAATTGGATTTTTTATCGGGCCCGTCTTATTCATAACCCTGCTGCTGGTGCTGCCCAGTAGTTTTATTTCGCCTGGAGCCGGAAATGTACTGGCCCTTGCTGCGTGGATGATTTTGTGGTGGGTGACTGAAGCTGTACCTATCCCCGTGACAGCATTGTTACCACTGATTTCTTTTCCAATGATGGGGATTATGAACATGAAAGAAGCCGCAGCCCCTTATGCCCATCCGATCATCTTTTTATTCCTTGGTGGATTTCTAATTGCATTGGCTTTGGAAAAACACCGGGTGCACGAGCGCATCGCGCTAAATCTCATACGCATTACGGGTACCACTGGCAATGGTATTATCCTTGGCTTCATGATCGCTACTGCTTTTCTCAGCATGTGGATTAGCAATACAGCGACAGCCATGATGATGCTTCCCATAGCATTGTCGGTTGTTCAACTACTCAACAATAAGAAAGCATTAAGACCTCACGAACTACCGAAGCAGGAAAGGAATTTCGCAATGGGTCTTCTCCTGATGGTCGGTTATGCTGCCACATTAGGTGGTTTGGCTACAATTATTGGTACGCCCCCTAATGTGGTTTTCGCAGGCCTGTTGGACGATTTTTATCATGAAAAACTGGATTTCGGAAAATGGATGATGATTGGTGTTCCAATATCCGGAGCGCTGCTGACGAGTACTTACTTAATCATAACACGAATTCTTTTTCCCAATAGACTGCGCAACGTTGAAGGTGCTGACGAATTAATAAACAATAAACTTAAAGCGTTGGGATCCCTCACTCAGGAGGAGAAACGGGTATTGATGGTTTTTTCGCTCACTTCCTTTTTCTGGATTTTTCAGCACCCCATCAACAGCTATCTGTTCAAATCAGATATATTAAATGATTCGAATATCGCCATGACAGGAGGTCTTTTGATGTTTATTGTTCCCGCAAATTTCCGCAGCTTTACGTTTCTATTGGATTGGAAGGATACATTTAATCTTCAGTGGGGAATTCTTATTCTTTTCGGTGGCGGGCTCTGCCTGGCAAGTGGTTTAGAAAATACTGGTATTATTCAAAAAGCAGGTAACTGGCTGGCTGATCAAAGTACTTATAACGTCTGGCTGGTCATGGGGTTAATCGTCACTACTGTTTTACTGTCAGAATTCTTAAGTAACGTAGCCCTGGTGCAAATATTTGTTCCCGTAATTTTCGGTATCGCTGACGGTATGCACATTAACCCAATATTCTTGGCCTTGCCCATTACATTGAGCGCAAGCATCGGTTTTATGTTTCCAATTGCCACCCCTCCCAATGCAATTGTTTTCTCAAGTGGTTATATTCGGATGAAAGATATGGTCAAGGCAGGTGTTCTTCTCGATCTCGCCTCCATGCTGATCATTTTACTGGCCTCCATGACATTGGTAAAGTGGGTTTACGGATAGCAAGTCTTATCAGCATAACCAAAGGATTTAAAGAATTTAACAGGCTTTTGCATAGAATTATTAACTTATAAAATCAGTTGGTATAATATCTCGCTAACTTGCGGATCTTATTGTTGAGAACTGGAATATGCAGTACTTCAAGAAAAATCAATATCCTACATCCGTAAAAAGAAAAGTAGTAGCAGGCTTCTTGCTTGTATTCATAGCAATTTCTCTTGCAATTGCCATAGCTCGTTTTGGATTTAGCGAAATGATGGACACAGTTGATCAGCTGTCCGCACCCAAAAATGAGCTGAATGCACTAAATAATCTATTTCACGAAATAACCGCCTTTGACCAGCTCCAGCGAGTACAGGCTGTTAAGAATCCAAAGAATTCGTACAAAGCTTTCCTTGATCAATCAAACTCCCTTGTGAGAAAGGTTGACTCCTTGAGACTGATGAACTGGGATAGCACACAGCAAATTCGATTGCTCGAAATAAGACAAATCCTCCAGAAGCGCAATCGGCTATTCTTTTCTTATTTGAAACTTAAATCTGAGCTAGATGAAAACCAAAGCTTGACAGATCGGCTTGACACCCTGTCCACAATTCTTATCCAAGAAAGAATCGCCTTTGACACAAGTATTGTAACTACTGAAAAGAAAACAACAACGACGTACACTCAGGACTCGCTACCCGAGAAAGACGATCGCTCTCGTATTGCAAAGCTCTTCAGCAAGAAGAAAAAAAACACCGCTCAAACGACCCATATCAAAGTACAACAGGAATTAAGTGTCGTTATTGACACGCTTTCAATTGCCCGCCAGAACAAGGCCTTGGAAGAAGTGGAGAAAATTATTCTTGATTTAGAAAATGACCAACGTGCCGAAAATAAAAGGCTGTTTCAGGAGGAGTTGGCACTAATCCACGCCAATAGCCTTTTGATTAACCAGCTCATTAGTATTCTTCATGAAGTTGAAAAGGAAGAATTGGCCAAGATGACTGAGAATAGTGATCACGCTGCTTCACTAGTCACGACCAGCATGTTTCGCATTAGCATCCTGCTGCTGGTCTTCCTCCTCGGTGCCGCAATGCTGGTATATCTTATCTGGGTTGATATCAGCAGGAGTAATTATTACAAAAAACAATTGGAAAAAGCGAAGGAAGAAGCAGAAGAGCTTACTATGATCAAGCAGCGTTTTCTCGCCAATATGAGTCATGAAATTCGTACTCCACTGCAATCGATCATTGGGTTTGCCGAGCAGCTAAAGCAACAACAGGGTACGGATGACGAAGCAGTTTCTGCCATTAACAGTTCATCGGAACATTTACTGCACATCGTTGATGAAGTGCTGGACTACAGTCGGATATCAAGTGGTAGCTTTGTCCTCGGCAAAGAGCGTTTCAGGCTTATGGGCCTGATAAAAGAGGTAGAATCTGCGGTACGTGTTCAATCTGACAGAAAAGGTCTGACTCTCTTGCTTGACATGGAGCAGATGGAAGATCACTATCTGCTTGGAGATCCATTCAGATTGCGCCAAATTCTCTATAACCTGCTGGGTAATGCCATAAAGTTTACAAAGAAGGGGCACGTAAAACTTGCCATCAAAACGGTCGTTGAGGAGACTTCTGTACGATGCGTTTTCAACGTTTCGGATACGGGAATAGGTATTCGCAAGGAAGATTTGACAAAAATATTTAACCAGTTTGAGCAGGCCAACGCCCTCATCGCCGGACAGCACGGTGGTACAGGGCTTGGACTTAACATTGTAAAATCTTTAGTAGAGGCCCAGGGCGGATCCATGGATGTTACGAGCGAGCCGGAAGTTGGTTCCTCTTTTGTGGTAACACTTACGTTCGAAAATTCTGAGCCTGTTGAACCAGGAGCAATAGAAAGTCGAAAAGATGGCTCAGTACCATTTCACGGGAAAGTAATTGTGATAGATGATGATGTTATGATCCTTAGGCTTTGCAGCATCATCCTGAAAAAAAACAATATCCCATTTACAACCTATAGTGATCCCAAGGAATTAATACAGCAGAAACCGGATCCGGCAGTGACACATATCCTGGTAGACATACGAATGCCTGATATTAATGGCGTAGAGTTGTGTAAGGTGCTGCGCAAAAAATATCATGCCGATGTAAAGTTTATCGCTGTTACTGCCCATGTATTCCCACTGGACCGGCAGGAGCTACTTAAGTCAGGTTTTGATGAGGTCATTTCCAAACCTTTCCGCGAAAATGAACTCATCACCCTTTTTGTCGTTCCGGGCGACAAAGGTGCAGCCCCAAAAATTACTTCCTTTTCCTTTAACATTGATCTATCCACGCTGAAACAAATGACACTCGGAGATGATACGCTACTACAGTCTATCATCACCCAATTCATAGAAGAGACGGAAAACGATCTTCATCAACTCGATGAATGCCTGGGGGGCGGGAAACCCAAACCAATCCGTGAAATTATTCATAAACTCGCCGGGCGTATCGGACAAATTGGTGTACCCGCACTTTCCATCAAACTCCGTGATATTGAATCGGCATTGGAAAATGGAACAGCATTATCAGATCTTAATGAAAGCATCGTGCGCGCAAAGAATGATGTTGAAAGCCTTTTGATGACATTTCGTATTTATCCCATGGAACCCTCCCGGTAGATGAGTACAATTCCATTTACGCTATCCCATACTTCTCCATTTTTGAATAAAGTGTTTTCCGGTCTATGTTGAGTATCCTGGCGGCCTTTGATTTGTTATAACGAACTTCTTTGAGTGTTTTGATGATCATCTCCTTTTCTTGTGATTCCTGTAACGCCTTTAGATCATAAACAGGTCCACTGGCAGCAGCATTAAGCGGGATATTGCGGACTACATTCAACATTTCCGGAGGCAACGCTTGAAGATGAACAAGACCTTCGCTGGTAAGCAATACAGCACGCCTCACGACATTCTTCATTTCCCTCAAATTGCCCGGCCAATCATATGATCTAAAAATCTCCTCCACTTCTTTTGTAAACCCAGAAACATGGCGTGATAATTCCTCATTGGCGGATACACGGAAAAAATCCAAGAATTCGTCCAGATCATCATACCGTTCTCGCACTGCAGGGACCTTTAGCTTAAATTCGTTTAACCTGTGGTAAAGATCCTCTCTGAAATTCCCTTTCCGAACACTTTTGAAAAGGTCATCATTGGTAGCCGTAATAATGCGGACATCAACCTTTATCTCTTTGTTACTGCCAAGCGGCTGGATTACCCGCTCTTGTATTGCACGCAATAACTTCATCTGTATTTCAAGGGACAGATTGCCAACCTCATCCAGAAAGAGTGTGCCTTTATGCGCTTCCTCAAACTGGCCAACCTTATCCTGCACCGCACCGGTGAAGGCACCCCTTATGTGACCAAACAATTCGCTTCCCGCCAGTTCCATGGATAATGCACCACAATCAACCGCTACAAATCTCGCTTTGGCCCGCATACTCAAACGATGAATTGTTTGTGCCACGTTTTCCTTGCCGGTTCCGCTCTCCCCCTCAATAATAACCGACATATCTGTTGGGGCTACTAATCGTACATGTTCGTACAACTTCGTGGCCAAAGGACTGCCTCCTACTACAAACCTGCTTTTTCCGATATCTTTTGAGTCTACAGAATCCAAGCTAGGTCTATCTCCTCTCAATGCTTGCTTAACAATCATAAGAAGCTCGTCAGGGTTAACGGGCTTTGTTATGTATTCAAAGGCCCCTACCTGCATTGCTTTCACCGCGGTTCGAATGTCTGAAAAGCTTGTCATGATAATGACCTCAGTAGAAGGACTCGATTTCTTAATGTCAACCAACACCTCAATACCGGTCATATCGGGTAGTCGATAATCCAGTAACACAAGGTCAAAGGCGGTCGTTGTGAATAATTGCAGACCCGCTGCCCCTTTATGGGCAATATGGACCTTGAAACCCTGCTTATTTAAAAACCCTTCCAGAATTCTGGAAAATGTCAAATCATCCTCGATTATTAAAATCGTAGCCATATCAGCCTCAAAATAAAAAAGAAAGCTGGTATATTTTCCAGCTTTCTTTATTTGAACGCAAACAGGGGTCTTGCTTATTCCTTACCGAGCTTGCTTTCTTCTTTAATCTTTTTCTCCTCAACGAGATACGAGCCTCCCAGACCTATACCTCCGAAAATAAAAAGCATGGAAAAATAGCCTACTTCATCCATGTCAAATGCCATGTCCAGGAAATAACCCAGCAGTAACCCTATACCTCCACCGATGAATAAAAGAGAAGCCCTCAACGGTAAAGTGGTATTCCGCGTCTTTTTTACATTAAAAAACTGCGGATCAACACCTTTGTCAATCATAGCCATTCGCTCCTGATTTTCATACTTTCGCAGATAAATGATCATCGTAAAGACTCCTATTATTGCGATAATGGGTATCATTATCCCTAATGCAGCTTCCATATTGTTTATCGTTTAGTTGATTATGCCCCTATGACGCAACCGTTTTAAGCAAGGTTACAGAAAATTAGAAAAAAGAAGCTCCCGAGGTCAACCTACTCCATCACAGCTGCCGAATGACGAACCTATAGCAACCCTTATTGCTTTTGGCGTATATTCCTTATAAGATTTCAACGATAGTTTGTAACTTCAATGGAAAAGCAATCGTCCAAGCATCGTCATGACGAAAGAATCGGAGTATTGTATTATCGACAAAGTCTTAGCCGGTGAACAGGCGGTGTACGCGGAATTAGTAAATAAGTACAAAAGTTATGCTTTCACGATAGCGCATAAAATTCTCCAAAACAGGCAAGAAGCAGAAGAGGCCGCTCAAGATGCATTTATCAAAGCGTATCATCATCTTTCGGGCTTCAATCGGGATTCTAAGTTTTCCACCTGGTTGTACCGCATAGTTTTCAATACAGCCATCACTTATAAACGAAAAAACAAATATCAATTTGACAGCATTGAAACTACAGTAATCGAATATAGCCAGGATACTGATGGAATGTTAGACAGGATGGACCAAAAGAAGTACTTGAATAATGCCTTGGCCAAATTGAATGAGACAGATCGAACTGCGCTTACGTTGTTCTACCTGGAAGAATTTTCACTGGAGGAAATCGCCGGAATCACAGGGATGCGGGCCAATACCGCAAAAGTTCGCATCCATCGTGCAAGAATAAGATTAGCGGATGAATTAAAGATTATTCTAAAACAGGAAGCGTTAACTTTATAAACGTATGGAAAAGATACCCCAATCCCTAGATGATAAAATATTACGATACCTCGACGGCGAATTAAATACAGCCGAAGGGCTAGCCTTTGAAGAGGAGTTGAATCAAAATGATTCGTTGAAAAAACGGCTGGATCAACTCCAAGACATCCATCTTACTATGCGAGGTAAAATGATTGAACACCCATCCAAGAATTTTACCCAAGCGGTAATGCGTAAACTTGATCAGTATCCCGTACAGGCTCGGAGTTTTTCAATTCGCAATGGTATTCTGTTGTTGTCTGGAGTTTTAGTAGCCGTTGGCATTGCCTCCATCCTGGTTTCTGCCGGAGTATTTGATAATTTGAACACTACTATAGACCTCAATCAGGTAGAACTACCAAAGAAATATTTTGAAAGGTCCCTGCCATCGATTCCCTTTAGCGGAAAGGTGATTGTAAATATCATTATTATACTGAACCTTGGCTTAGCATGGCTTGTACTTGACCGTGCTATCCTGAAACCATTATTTCAGCGAAGGCTGCAAGGCGACCACTAAATAAGTCTACTCAGCTAGTCAATTATCAAAGTCCCTCTCTTTCTTATCCCTCGGCTTTGGACAATCAATTATCCAGTCTTTTGCCAGCGCCAGTGACCCATCTTTCACTTTTTTGAGCACCTCCTGCACATTCCTATTGTACTTGCAGCCCATGTCGATATAGCGATACTTTACGCCATCTACAGTAAAATTAAAGTGGCAGGTATTGGTAGCCTTATGTGTTTTAACACAGGAGAATTCAATTTTTTCAGTTTGGTCAACTGTGAAGGACATTAACATAAATATTCCTACAAAGACCATTTTAGACAATGACTTTACAACAAAATATTTCATCACAATATATAAAAGTATAGCAACCTTAATGCCATAAAACAAAAAAACCTGAGTTTGAATCAGGTTTTTTGGATTTCCGTAATGGTTAGTATCTGTAATAGTCAGGTTTAAAAGGCCCCTTCACATTCACTCCAATGTACTTGGCTTGTGCCGCTGATAATTCTTCCAGGTCAACGCCGATTTTCTTCAGGTGCAGCATTGCAACTTTCTCATCCAGATGTTTCGGCAACATATATACTTTGTTTTCATACTTGTCCGTATTTGTCCAAAGTTCCAATTGAGCCAGCGTTTGATTGGTGAAAGAGTTGGACATCACAAATGAAGGGTGACCCGTAGCACAACCAAGATTCACCAAGCGACCTTCGGCCAGTAGAATTATTTGGCGCCCGCTCTTCAACGTGTAAAGATCCACCTGAGGTTTCACTTCATCTTTGCTTGCATTTTTGTTCAGCCAAGCTACATCAATCTCATTATCAAAGTGACCGATATTGCAGACTATTGTTTTGTCTTTCATAGCCTCAAAATGGCGGCCCAAAACAATGCCAAAGTTCCCGGTAGCAGTAACAACAATGTCTGCATCCTTTACGGCATCATCCATTTTCTTTACGGCATAACCATCCATGGCCGCCTGCAGCGCACATATCGGATCTATCTCAGTGACAATGACGCGTGCTCCAGCACCACGCAGTGATGCAGCTGAACCCTTACCTACATCACCGTAGCCAGCAACAACAGCTACTTTTCCTGCCATCATTACGTCAGTAGCCCTGCGAATGGCATCCACCAGGGATTCTTTACAGCCGTATTTATTATCAAATTTAGATTTCGTAACAGAATCATTAATATTAATTGCAGGCAGCGGAAGTTTGCCGTTTTGCATACGCTCAATCAAGCGATGCACTCCAGTAGTAGTTTCTTCTGAAATTCCCTTTATTCCTGCCACGAGTTCCGGAAAACGGTCTAACACCATATTGGTGAGATCACCTCCATCGTCCAAAATCATATTGAGTGCCTTACCACCAGGGAAGGCGTGCAACGTCTGTTCTATACACCAATCAAATTCCTTTTCATTCATACCCTTCCATGCATAAACAGGAATACCGGCATCTGCGATAGCGGCAGCGGCATGATCTTGGGTCGAAAAGATATTGCATGAAGACCAGCTTACTTCAGCGCCAAGTTCCACCAGCGTTTCAATTAAAACGGCAGTTTGAATTGTCATGTGAAGGCAACCCGCAATGCGCGCATCCTTTAAAGGCTTTTGCTTACCGAACTCCTCACGAATAGCCATTAATCCGGGCATTTCAGCTTCAGCTAACTTAATTTCTTTACGGCCCCAGGCTGCCAGGGAAAGGTCTTTGACCTTAAATGTTAGTTTTTTCTCGTCAACAGTCATTTTTTTTCAAGTTTTACTTTAATAGGAACACAAAAGTAAGATAAAGGTTTTTAAATAGCTATGGCTTTATCGAAGAGGTACGCAAAATTTGGTCTCTTTGTGAAGATAATGGGAGATGAACAGAGCGGGGCTAAAGCCTGCTCCGCAACGGCAGTTGATAGCAAATCTGCGTGGCGGAAAGTTTTCTCGAGGCTCAAAGCACAGCCTGCATGGATGAATAAAAAAGAAGAACCGGATTTCATTTCGATTGTATGCGGGCCACACTGACAGAAGTCATGTTTGCATAAAAAAATACATGTGGCTGGGATATTTTTGCTACTGGGGCAAGGTGGATTTCCTGGAGGAAGTACAATGGATGATTGCAAACGTGTGTTGACAAATCAGCAAGTAAATTTGCGTTCAGGATAATTTACTACGCAACGCAGACGATATGCTTTTACCAGAACCCTATGTCAAACAAGATTTAGAAAATCCAGGCAAAGTTCGGTTATCGCTTCTTTTTGCCTTTTGGTTCTACAGGCGGAATTAGTTCATCCTGTTTTATCACGGCAGTCCAAACACTTGTTTTACCATCATCCATGCGCGTCCATACTGGAGTGATGATCCCATCATGTGCCGATATATTTGTATAGTCACCAAAGAAACTCGTCTCTACAGGAATGAAGGGTGTTTCACTGATCTTTACATTCTTAAAATTGATACCACTATCAACGGAATAGGCCAGATAAACATCCGTTTGATTATCTTCATAGTTTCCGCGATCATAGTAAACAATATAGATATAGCCTGTTACCTGATCCACTGCCATCCATGGCAAATACTGATGTTTTTGTGTGCTGTCCTTGCCCATCTTCATTGGAGATGACCAGTTGTCACCGTAATTATTTGAGCGCATGAACCAAACATCTGTATTACTTTCTCCGTTGCGTTGATCAGCCCAGGCAATATACAAGCAGCCGCGATAAACACCTTTGCTCTTGTCTACCATCAGTACCGGCATTCCATTGCACCGATCATGGCCTGGTATTTCGAAGTCCCACCCTCCAGGTTGATCGGTAACAGTAATGTCGTTGGTTAACCACATCCCGCCTCCATCAAAAGAACGATCGAGAAAGATTTTGTTCCGACCAGCCCAGGCTACAAAGACCTTACCGTCTGCTGTGGCCGCAGGCACTGCACCTTCAGTTGTATTGTCATCATCGAGGCAATTACCTGGCATTTGAGAGATTTTGACAGGTTTGGTCCATTTCTTTCCATTTGAGGATGTACTCAAAAGAATATTTGATTGGCAGCTTGAATCTGGACTATTATACTTGTCAAACTGCGTCCATGTAACCAATACATCACCTTTCGAGTCAATCGTTGCCCAAGGTTTGTCTTGGTCCTTAGGCGGATTATACCCTATTGGAGAACCCTCCTCCCACGTCTTGCCCCCATCTTTTGAAATGTGACAAACAATATAATCCAGGCTCTTCTCATTTCTCCAACCTTCGCCGGTCGGATCAGATAAATGGAAGGCATATATAGTGCCCTTTGCATCCGAGATCAATACGGGGTCCCCGTAAACTCCATAGGGTGAACTTAGCTTAGTGCTTTCCCAGGATTGTCCACCATCAAACGTATAGTAGATATTATCAAGAATGGAGGCCGCGACGATATTCCGGGTATCCTTCTGATTAATTGCAATGCTGGGCTCGGCTACCCGGTTTCCGGAAGAAGCCTCATCCAGTTTTATATTTCTGAATTGTGCTCTTGCACCAGCCGTACAAAAACAAAGGGAAACCAAAATAGCTAATCGTTTTATCATATTCTTCCTTAATTATCCAACTGAAATATATGAAAGGGCAGTGAATTCTGTTGTATCTTTTTACAAATCAATGGCGCAATAGTATTAGCTGCGTCCACCTGAACCAGTGTGGCTGACTTTCTGGTCTGGAATTAGGCCAGCCATTCGCTTGCAGGTCGAATAATTATACATTTCTTATAGCAAGACCTTAATAAAGGAATTATATTCGTAGATAAGAGAGATGATATCCATTACCACTACTTCCAAAATACTATACCTATGAAACATGTAATTATTGTTATGCTACTTGGCTTATCTATGACCGGCTACGCCCAGAAGATTAAATTGATTGAAGGTAATCTTAGTGTTCTCAAGGGGCAGAAGAGCTTGAAAACAGAATTTACCTATGACAATATGGCCGTTGGAAAGTATCCAAATGAAGCGGACTACATTGCAAAGAAAAAATCGGATTATGACGAGAAGGAGGCTGGCAAGGGAGATAAATGGGCTGAAGATTGGGTATCAGACCGCCAGGAGCGCTTTGAACCTCAGTTTCGAGAGCTATTTTCAAGGTATTCTGATATGTCTACCGTCGACGAAGATGCCCCATACACGCTCATATTTAAAACCACTAAAACTGAGCCTGGATGGAATATTGGAATCTCTCGATCCCCTGCATACATTGATGGGGAGGTATGGATAGTGGACAGCAGTAGCCCGGACAAGGTGGTTGCTAAGATTACCATCACCAAGTCACCTGGTCGGGATGCAATGGGTTATGATTACGAAACAGGTGCCCGCCTGGAGGAAGCGTATGCAAAAGCAGGGAAGGAAATAGGCGCCTTTATAAAGAAGTCGAAATAGGAGATGATTTTGAAATCGACCAGGTCACCAACACAACCTTAGACATTTCGCTTAATCAGTATTTAGCAGATCATACCCTCCGGTCTGATTTTTCCAAGCTGTGGTAAATATCCCTCCACAGTTTGTGGAAATATGCAGCAATTTCAAAGCCACTTGGTCCTGTCTGCCTGTTCGAAAATATCCTATTACTGCAATCCAACCTCAAAATCCGCGATTTGTCGGCAAAATTGGCAAATCGCATTAAGCAGCACCTCATTTGCATGTGACTGACCACAACCTAAATAATTAAGTTATGATCAGAAAAGTAATTTTAGCAGTATCCGTAGTCGCCATGCTTTGGGGATGCGATAAGAAAGAGAGAGAAGCACTACAGTCACAGAACGATTCGCTTCGCACAGAGCTTGAAGCAAGTCAAATGACAGCAATGACACTCCAGGAAATCGGCGTCTTGATTGATTCAATTGATGCAAATCGTCAATTACTCCGCACAGATGTTGTTGAAGGCACTTCTTACACAGACTACAAAACCCGTCTGCTGGATATCAATCACCACATTACTGAAACGCAGGAAAAGATCGCCAGTCTTGAAAAGTCTTTAAAAACGGCAAAAGGCAGCTATGCCATAACCATTAAGAGACTGAAAGCAGATCTTGAATTGAGCACAGCACAAATCACTGCCTTGCAAGGTGAAGTTGAAAAGATGAGGGGCGAAAATCAGGCACTTGCTATGACGGTTAGTCAAAAAGATTCCGTAATCACGGAAAAACTGGAAACTATCAAGATGAAAGAGCAGGATGTGGCTAACCTTGAAGCTAAGGTAGAAGATGTAAATACAGCTTCTAAAGCTAGCCAGGCAGACTTGTATTTCGCACAAGCGCAAGCACTGGAAACAGCTGCTGCAAGAACAAAATTTGCGCCTAAGAAAAAGAAAGAAACCCAACGTGAGGCACTTGAGCTTTATAAATTGTCTCTGTCGCTAGGGAAATCTGATGCGCAGACTAAAATTGACGAGTTGGAAAAGGTACTCAGCTGATCTAACAACCTGTAAACAATGCTGAAAAAGGGTGGTGTTCAAAAAACATCACCCTTTTCTTATTGCCTGCTATCAATGAATTTATTGACTTTTCTACTCTTGCCCACCAATTGAAGTTTCTCCAATTCAAGCTGGTCAATAAAAACAATGGATGGGACAACCTTTAGACGGGACTGAAACGCTATTCTTAAAATTTCTACAGTTTCTTCGTGCTTTTCTCTTTCCACAAGCAAATGAAGTCTTAATTCATCAGTTCCTAGCTCGCCTGTTAAGACTTCGACAACGTAGTCCATGAGAACATCGACAGTATTCAATACTTCAAAAATCCCAGGCGGATAAACGGTAGTCCCTTTCAACTTTATCATCTGCTGTTTACGGCCCATTACAGGACCTAGTCGTAGCGTATTCCTCCCGCATGGGCATTGATCCTGATAGGCAACGGCGATATCGCCAGTTTTATACCGAAGCAGCGGCATGCCCTCAACACCCAGCGTAGTAACGGTAATCTCCCCTGGTTCACCCCTCTGGACAGGGAAATCATTTTCATCCAATAATTCCACATGAATTAACTCAGGGTGCTGATGTCCCCCTCTTCCATGACCACATTCCGTAAAAGCTGTTTGCATTTCAGTGGATGCATATGTTCCGTAAAGGCGAATGTCCCAGGCACCAGATATTCTTCTCCCAAGCGTGTTCAACTCAAGGTCAGCTGTGCGAAGACTTTCTCCTATACAAATCGCTTTCCGTACAGAACTTCTATTCAGATTAATCCCTTGCTGATTTGCGTATTCAATCAATTTCATCAAAAATGATGGCACAGCAACAAGTGCTGTCGGTTTCAATCGGTCAATAATTTCCCATTGCATCGCGGGTAGTCCCGGACCAACCCGGATGAGGCCGGCACCTAGCTTTCTAATTCCCTCATAATATGCCATACCGGCCATAAACTGGCGATCCAGTGTAAGCATAAGTTGATATAAATCCTCATCACTCCCGTCAGCGCACGTAAATGAAATACATTCGTTGTATGCTAATCGCTGTAGATCATTTTCCGTTAGCGCGATCGTAACAGGGCTTCCCAATGTACCCGATGTACTGGTATACTCTACAATCTTACCATTCGGGACACATAAGAAATCCCAATTGTGTCTATGAAAATCATCTTTTGAGGTTGTCGGTATTTCAGTAATATCTTTGAGGGATTTTATAGAATCCATTTTAATATCAAATTCTGCAAAGAGCCTTCGATAATACGGCGAGCTCTTGACGATATAGGTCAACTGTTCCCTAAACTTCGACTCCTGGAAGCTCCTGATTTCAGCTGAAGAACACAATTCAATTTCCGGTATATGCTTCATTGTTCAATAATAACTACCGCACAGGCTATTGTCTTTAGGTGTGAAATAGACAAATGTATTTTATTCCAGTCGTGTTGAATTGACTTCACCTTAAAATTTCCAAGCAAGTTTAGCATGGGTTTTCCATTACCGTCGTGAGCAACTTCAATTTCAGCCAACTTGTGGCCTAGGGTTAATCCCAGGCCCGTTGCTTTCAGAAATGCCTCCTTCGCTGCAAATCGAGCTGCATAACTTTCACCTTTCGCTGGCTGTCCGTCACAAAACGCAATTTCATTTTCAGAAAATATCAATTGTTTAAATCCACTGTCCTTATCGATTTTCTCCAAGACCCGGTCTACCTCTATCATATCTATACCTATCCCAACAATCATTTTAGCTTTTCTTTACAATGCTGAAGATTCATTTGCATGTATGCACGCTCCTGTTCCGATGCAATTTCCTTGGTTAGTCCCATTTCATATAAAGTAACAGCTTTTTCCCAATTTTCATGCTCCCTGCAATAATCAGCAGCCAACATGTAGGCATGATACGAGTTTGGATTCCACTTTACAATGCTGTCCGGCGCCAGATCAATTCTCTCATTGAAGGGAAATCTGTATTTGTTGAATTTTACGCAGTCCACGTAAGCATTTGAATACAGAAATGAATCCAGCGGAATTGTTTTTTCCTTTTCGTATATCTCTTCATTATCCGAAAGTCTTGATTTAAAAATCCGATTCAGGTCGTAGCATACAAATTTTCCCAATTGCCATGGCGCAGTTGAGACCCACGCCAATCCTTTTTCCGGTTGAAAGATAACCGCATGATGTGCTATCAACTGGTTAATGGACTTCTCATTGCCCAATCCAATGTCCTGATCCTTAAGACCAAGTTGATTGCGCAAAATTGCCGCTGTATTGGCCACTGAGTTTTTCTGCACCCGTCCTAACAACTCAGCCACGCGTTCAAATCGATACGGTGATGCACTGCTGTTCATGTGATCTTTGTTACGTTGCGTATCACCCAATGACTTACCCTGAAAGTGATTCGTGCTGATAATGAAGTTGTCTCTCGATGTATAAAAATCCATACCGCCGGATTCCTTTTCTATCAGTGCGGCTTTTCCGTCCTTTGCTGACCCAATAAGAAACGATTCAGCAACAAACATCTTTCGTTTTTCGGCTATGGCATACGCCTCCTGAATTGTTGATGCATATTGGAGAATTTCTCTGGCTACGAGTGAGACCGGTGTTGCAGAGGCTGACGGAATATCTGACTTAGCAGCATTAATAGTGACGGTAAGTCCCTGGTCGTTCATTCCTGAAAGAACACCGGTCATCCCCCCAAAGGTTACCATCATGAATTTATACCCTCGCGCGGGGTTGTAAAATGCAATGATTTTGTCCCTCGCAAAATCATCCCCAACGTAAAAGTCAAAGTTACGCCCAATGATCAGTGTACTATCCTCAGATTTATTTCCCCAGGTTGCAAATGAAGTACATCCGACTAACGACATATTCTGTAAGGCATGGCCTATATCATGCGCCGCATGGTAATTCAATATACGTTGATAGGGTGAGGCAATATCATCGAACTCATGTGAAGCTGATTCTGAGACGCCAAAGATTTCGAGCTGATATTCTTCCAGGATATTATCGGTTAGATTGCGGTTGAACCAACCTACAAAATACTTTAGCAGGGTAAGGTAAAATCTATTTGGGACGAGCTGGTGAATCTGGTGTGTAAATACCTCTTCTTGATGTTGCACCAATGCACGCGTCAGCTTTCCGTTGGCTACACCGCGTTCGAAAGGCTCCCCTTCGACATATAACTCATACAACCCACTTTCGCTTTTTCTCAACCAGTTGTTTCCTACAGTACTTAAACCAGGGGATAACTCCACAACCTTTTCATCCAATGGGGATAAGGATATTGGCGATGGAGGGACAACTTTTGACACTAGCCTGACATACACAAACAAAGTACAGATCAGGATAAACACGAGTCCTGCAATCCAAGCCAATATTTTTAAGAATCGCCTAAGCATTTCTGATTTTTTGAACAAGGTATTCCATTCCCAACAGTTGGCTACAAGTAACCACAGCACTTATTGTTACACCCAACACGCCATGCATGTTTATGTTCTGGCCTGTTAATAATAGGTTAGGGATTTTTGTTCCAGGCGAAATAAATGATTTCATCGGCTCGCGATAGTCCTTCGCAAAACCATACAAAGATCCGTCCTCTGTGCCGATATAGTCACGTGCTGTGAGGGGCGTAGCGGTAGTGTAAGATTTGATCGACTCCTTAAAACCCGGAAATTGTTTCTCCACTGCGTTAAACAACAACTCCGCCTTCTTTCGCTTAAAGGTTTCATATTCTACACCTCGGTCATTTTCATGAGAGACTGTATTAAAAGTATTTTTCCATTTCTCCACTTCATTCATCCGCATGTAAGACATAATGGTTACGCCTTCCGCAAATTCGCTTTCCTTTGAGGAGGGGACATAAAACAGCGCATAACCCTGAGGCCAGTTGTCCTCTGTGTAATTGAGCGCACACCAAGGGTCCTCTTCAGCGAAACAGTAGATATTACTGTTTAGATATTTAAATGAGTTCTTTTTCAATACAACGTTTGCGTAAAAAACGGAAATTGTGCTCTCCAGACTTTTTAGCCGCGAGCGATATGCACTTCGAAACATTGTGCTTTCTGTAATCTCCAGTGTTTTCACTGGATGTATATTTGAAATAAAGGTATTAGCAAAGTACTTTTCCCCATTTTCGGCCTCAGCATAAGTAATTTTTCCACCCTCTTCTTTCAGCTTAGTGACGTTAACATGCTTGATAACTTTTCCTCCCCTAGACGTAATTTCCTTTACCAGATACCGGGCTATCTGAGAGCCTCCGTCCACAAACTTCCATGAACTTTCGATGTAATGGTTTACAATAAGCGCATGTACGAACAAGGGAGTTTTGTCTGGTTGGCCCGCGTATAAGAGATTTGTTCCAGCCAATACGCACAATAGCTTCTTATTTTTTGTAATCGATTCCAAATATGCATTGGTGTCGGTCCGGTAGGCGTTTCCGAAATCTTCGTAACTTCCTGCCCGAAGGTTATACAACGGAAATTGCTTGCATATCTCTCTAATCTTGTCACAAAATGTCCGAATCGCTATCTCCTCATCCGGAAAATAGGATAACATAATCCGGATAAAGTTATCATAACCCTGACCGTACTTGTAGATTATCGGATCGTCCTTAAAGATTAAACCATCCACAAAATCTTCATCCATCTTGCGGATATTGATTTTATCCATGATACCAAGGTATCGAAAAAGCTGGTATAGATTCTGTCCCTCACTTAACCCGCCTACATAGTGAACACCGGTATCAAAGATTACTTTTTCACGAACAAAAATTTGCAGCATTCCACCGATTTGCTTATTCTTTTCCAGAATGCAGACCTTATACCCTTCTTTTGCCAGAATGGTTCCACATGCAAGCCCACCCATCCCACTACCTACAATAACAACATCATACTGGTGCATCTCTATTCTTCAATTCTATATAATTCCCGGTGCGATTGTTTCGATCAAAATTGCAAAGCCCCCTGACTGTATTTTACCTGGCACTTTTCTCAAATACAAAAATAACATTCGAAGTAAACTTAGCCTCATCCAGGACCTCCCCTTTTAGGCCATAACTACTGGCCATCTTCTTTATCCATTCACCAGACACAAAATTCAATGGATTCGTAGATTTGTTAAATCCAAGCAGTTTCACTGAAAAGAATTCAGTGAGTCTAGTACCCCAATGGCGCTCATTCAAGTCGGTATTGCCATCTCTAATAATCAATTTACCGCCGGGATTGAGTGTTTCAAAACATCTTCTCAACAATCCCTCCTGGGCGTCCGGCAGTAAATAATGCAGAACGTCACTGATCACAATCCCGTCATATTTTTCGAATGGAAACTCACTAACATCATCACAATGGAATTGCAGCCTTTTTGTTATCAGATAATTGTTCTTTGCCGTTTCAATTTTTTCTTGATCATAATCAACGCCGATAATCGTCCGCTCATTTGACAGGTATTGAAGCATATAGCAAAGAAACCCATAACCGCACCCTAGGTCGAGAATTACACCTTTTGAAGGCAAATGTATGTGAAAAGATTTATAGTTCTTCTCAAGCCTGATCTTAATGCGCAGGTACCATTCCAGGATTGGACCCTTGTAAAGATAACTTGTGACGAGTTTGTGTGCGAAATATTCAGACGTTTCAATCTCCATGGCCAAACGTGCATGCTCGTCCTTAAAATATTTGCTTATTGCTTTGGTCCGTTCAACGTAGGTAGCCCCAAAACGGGTATCATCTACTTCAATTGGCGGCAGAAACTTCAATGTGACCTGGCCTTCATTTACATAAAAACTCCCCTTCGGGACCGCATCAGCAGCACCGTGTATAAGCAACGGTTGGATTGGCAAGTTCAGTGACTCTGCCATATAGAATGCGCCTTTATGAAACCGTTTCAGTTTTCCATCGTCGGACCTTGTTCCTTCCGGAAATACAACTATCGAATACCCTTCAGCAACATATTCTTTCAATCGGTCAACACCTTCTCCTGCCCCTTCAGTTACAGGAAAGTAATCTGCAAGTCGAGCAACTCCCCCAAAAATAGGAGAATTCCACACCCACTTATTCGTCAGCAAAATAAGCTTTGGATGGAGCATCGTAGTGAGCAAAATATCCAGGAACGAAGAATGATTGGCAATTACTATACTGGCCCGTGAAAATGTGTCAGGCTTTCTTCCGATAATCTTTTTACTAACACACGGATCAAGATAGATTAAAGTCCAGGTAACATAACTCAGCAAAGTATGAAATAATAACCTGCTTCGCTCTTTCCAGAACGGCAAGATTCTGAGGATCAATCCGATTAGCGTGAGAGAGATCGCTCCCAAGACAAAGAAAGAATAGGTGAAGGAAGTTCTAACAATACCAGCCCACGTCATGGGAGAACGCCCCCTCCTGGTCCGGTTGGTTACAAGCGCACTAAACAAAAAAGGTTCAATGGTTTGAGACATGATGAATACACAGGCTATACCAATTATAGAAATTGAAGCAACAGAGCGCAACGCGGGGTGCTTGGCAAATATCAAAACACCAAGCCCGGCAATAGTAGTAACCGCAGAAAGAAAAATAGATGTACGAATGGAGGGGAGATTCTTTTTTCCGGCACGATATTCCTGTTGAAGACCATCCATTATGAAAATGCTATAGTCATCGCCCAGCCCGAAGATGAAAGTTGATACCATGACGTTCACAATATTGAACTCAATACCGAACAAGGCCATAATCCCCAAAATCCAAATCCAAGTAATGAACATCGGGGCAAATGTTATCAGGGTCAACTCAATTCGTCCATATGAAATGAATAATGCGGCAAAAACTAAAATGGCAGTAAATGTGACAATGAAATTAAAGTCCGCATTTACATATCCTACAAAGAGGTTAGTAAGCATCTGCCGATCAAAAACATGAACAGGCGATTTTTCGAGTTCCTTGTAAACTTCCGATTTCCTGGAAGGATCAACATTTACAAGTGAAATTACAGTTGCTGTATTGTCCTTTTCAATAATGTAATCATCAAAGAAGGTTGACCGAATACTCGTCATTGCCGCTGCATCCGCAGGTGTGTATTGTCTTTCTATGACCCTTTCAAAATTATTTATTACTTGATCTGAAAACTTAAGTGCTTTACCTTCTTCCCTCACCGCCAGCTTCATCGCTTGCTTTCTTTCTGTCGTCCAGAATGAATTCCATTTTTCAATTCTAATGTGCTGTAACGAATCAGAAATCAAGAAAGTTGATACGGTGGAGTACTTGTTGATATTATGCGCTGCTTTCAACAGTTGCAGTCGCGGCACCACCTGCTCAGTCTTTCGCAACGCCTCCTCAAGTGTACTTCCACTTGATACGACGTATGCAGTGCTTAGTGTAGATTTGTTAATAGCCTCCAATCGCGATTGGGCCAGAAGTGTTTCTGCTTTCATGAAATTCAATTTGCTCATATCACTGTTGAATTTTACCTGAAAAGCAAAGTAAAAAAAGACAGGCGTGGCAAGCATGACTATCCATGGTACAGATTTTCCTGACCCCAAAGAGGATAGTGATATTCGCTCTATCCAGTTGCCCCGCTTGTTATCTGTTCCAAATAGGCCAGCAGGAATAAAATGAGGCAGGAAAACGAGCGAACAGAGCGCAGCACCAATTAAGCTGAACCCGGCGAACAAACCGACATCGCGGAGGACAGCCGCATTAGCAAATTGCAGACAGAAGAAAGCCAGCACCGTTGTGGTACTTCCCAATGTCATAGGTCCGACTACATCCTTGATTACCAGCCTGACGTCATGTACGTGCTTCAAATGAGCCAGAAAGTGCAATGCATAATTTACGGCAATCCCCAAAATCACAGAGCCGGCGGCGATAGCCAAAATGGAAACTGATCCTTGTAGTAAAAAAATGCAGCTCAAAGAAAACAAACCACCAAAAGCAACTGGTATTAGAATAAGAAAAGGCACGCGTTTTTTCCGAAAGAAACCTATCAGAAAAATAGCCAGAAGAACAACAAGGATGCTTACTGTAAGCGCAGTGTCACTCCTCAATTGCACTGAATTACCAACCGCCACCGCTACTGCTCCAAAGTAAGAGGCATTGAGCCGGCGATGCGTAGCTGAAATCTGTTTTACAATGAAATCCAGTTGCTTGATGAACTTTGAATTATTTCCCGTTTCACTGGGTGGGTACTTGGGTTGAATAAAGAAAATCAGGTGCCTGTGATCTTTGGTAACAACGTAGCCATCAAACAATTCAAAATTTTCATCATACTGCAGTTCCTGAAGTTTGCGCAAGGCAAGCAATGAAAACTCCAGGGGATCCTGAACGATGATCCCTTTTAATGCAATGCCTGATGGTGAAATAAGCTGACGATAGCTCTCTTGCAGTTTTGCTCTTGCATTTTGAGGTTTTGTTAAAGAATCAAGTTGGATATAGTCCTCGTCATTCAAAAAGATAGGTAGATAATCATACACTGAATTGAATACTTCAAGTATTTTTCCTTCCTCGATACGGCTTGTAATACCCTTTACGTATGGCTTGAGTTCACTGCCAATTCGATGCACCAATTCATCCGCAAGGATTGCGAGGCTATCGGGCGGAATAGTTGTCGCGCTGTCCTGAACCGAAACCATAATAACCAGGCGTTCCGCGAACTTGGAATTTTGAAAAACATAGCTTAGTTTTTCAATGCGTTCGTCATCCGGAAAAAACTTTGTTATATCCTCTTCCAGCTTTATTCGCGATGCCCCAAAGCATACCAAAAGTATGGTTGCAAGGAATACAGCCCAGAACACAGACTTTCGCCTTTGGAAATAATCATAAAGACCTAGAAAAAGTTGAGCCATTAATCAAGTTTTCGAGCGCCTAAAAAGCTTCAGCGCAATGTATGTCACTCCACCAAAAATAACTCCAGCAACTGCGGCTAAGGTCACCGCTCCTAGAGCATACTGTACAAAATTATTCTGAACCATTTCGAAAGTAATATCACTACTGAACGAAATACGCTGAGCCTTCTCTCCCATCCAAAACGCACCAGTAGAATGACTCAAGTATAAAATCAATGGAATCATTGGTGGTATACTAATATTAGCCGCAATAATGACCAGCGCCTTATTCAACCGAAATATAAAAGAAAGTGTAATGGCAACCCCCAATTGAAACCCCCAAATGGGTACAATACCCATGAATACCCCAAAACCTACAGAGAACGCTTTTGTGCTGTCGGACTCGGTTGGATTGAGGAGTTGATCATAGAAGATGTCCCTGAAGTTTTTTTTTTTAGACTTCTGAAAAAATCACGCGGCTTAATATACAATAATGCAACCGTGACAAGAACTGTATTGAGAATACTAATGCGGGCAAAATCCCAAAATGGCCGAAAATGCGAGACACGCTTTCCCTTTTCTGCATAGAATACACGAACAGGAACATGCTCCAGTTCTATTCCCCTCCATGCCGAACGAACCAGCACTTCGATTTCAAACTCGAATTTCCTGGTGACAAAGTTTATGTCCCGCAAATGTTTTACAGGATATAAGCGATAACCACTTTGTGTATCCTCCATGCTTAACCCGGTTTCAACCCAAAACCAAAAATTAGAAAATTTATGACCGAAGCTACTTTTCCCAGGAACACTTGACTGTTCCATGTTTCGAGCGCCAATGATAATAGCAGCAGGGTGGTCTTGAAGCTTCTCCAAAAACTTGGGAAGGTCCGCCGCAAAATGCTGTCCATCTGAATCAATACTAATAACATATTCGTACCCGCGTTCAAGGGCTCGTTTAAAACCCAATCTCAAGGCAAATCCCTTGCCTTGATTTACGGGGTAACTTATAATATCGACTTGTGGGAACTTTTGTAGACGCTCACGAGTAGAATCGGTCGAACCATCATTTACGACTATCAACTGATCCGTAAATGCCAATACATCTGCCAGAATCTTCTCCAGCGTATTTTCATTGTTGTATGTTGGTACCAACACACAGACTTTCCTCGCTTTAAACAATTCACGAATTTCTACAGGCTCCATGCAGAAGTTTTCAACGTAGCTTTCAATTTAAAGAATGTTACAGTTCCCAAAAACAATGTTGCGTTAATTAGAAACTGGTCGTCATCTTTAGTATACAAGACTGTGGCTTCAACTTCACTATTCTTCTCAGGATTAATCACTGTGAGGAATTTCATATTATCTGCAGCAACAAGCCGCAGCGGCTTCTTGATTGTTACTTCCATGATTTCCCGAATAATCTGCATCATGCAAACACCAGGGACGATCGGCAATCCCGGAAAGTGCCCCTGCAAGATTTTGTGGTTACGGTTTATAGATATTCTTGCCGTAACGGAACTATCCGCAGGATCATGCTGTAGCAAGCTGTAGAAGTCATTAAGCAGCATCATTCTTTTGGTATGCGTTTCAAATTGATCTTCATATTAAAGGTGTGGTGCTCCAACTCAAATCTGTCCGGCGAAGGATATCCTGATCCCGGCATTCGCACGGACACTTTGCGCTTTCGCTTCGTGCCCAACTCCAATCTTTGTAAAGAAGCACAATCTTTGCTGGTTATGAAATAGGCCGTTTCTTTTTTTTGCGTAACACCGAAATAAATCTCATCTCCTGCCAAGTAGCGATTAAATGATGCTTTCTGGAAGGGCAAACCGATTATCAATTCAAAGTCTTTTCGCAGCGTTTCAACGACGGGCTTTTTATCCAGCTGGCTTAAAATCGAATGGACTTTGAAACTTCCAGCTGAGAAGCCAAAATCAAAAAAAGTTACTCCAACTTCATTCGTAAAAACGATTCGGTGGGAACCATCTGGCATATCCTTAATGAGCAACAGGCCACTAATGTGGTTATTCATAACATCAATGCTGGCATCATACCAGGCTGTCTCAATGTGCAAGGGAGCAATTCTATCTGTACATACAGCGTCAGGCTGTGCAGCTTGCAGGTGACGGTAGTCAGAGATACAGCAGAACAGCAGCCCGCATATTATGCTAAAAAGCAAACACCGCATCGGAAATCTGAGTGTTTAGTTTTTTGTCTGTGAACAAGATCGTGGTCTTGTCTCCTGAAGGCTCATTCATCTCTATAGTATTGGCAGAATAATCTCTTTTGTCGACCGTGAGGACGATGGTCTGAAATAATCCTCGCAACGTTTTCTCAGATGGTGTCATTTCCATCAAGTATGCCCTATCATTTTCAAATACCCTGGTGGAGAAATCTTTGCTCTCCAGAATAGTCCCCTGGACACAATCAACCATTATGCGATTAACCTGCTGAAACATTTTATTCGACTTTGTGTTAAATCGATTTTCATTCTGTTCATCGCGAACCAGTATTTTGTCGCCGTTGATTACGACGAGGTAAGTAAAGGGCTTCACGTATTCAATGCGTACCTTGTTGCTTCGTTTAAACCAGAAACTGCCGGTGGACGCAATCTTCTCCGTTAGCGCCGTCAGAACTTTCTCTTGCGTGAAGGAGCTCTGAATCGATGTCACGCTTGCAGATTTGCTGCTAAATTCCTTTCTAAAGGAAGGCAGATCTGCCACGGCGCTGTATCCGGCGTACTGCGAAAAAGTCTGACCCGAGACTATAACAAACAATCCAAAAGCCAAAAGCCATGGTTTTGCTGAAATGGATAAGGTGAAATTACTATACATACGCTTTTTCATTCAATAATGCATCTACTCTCACAATTTTCAATCCAAGCTTGGTTATGTGATCCAACAATGCCGGTAGAATAGCCAGCGTTGTATTGCTATAATCATGCAACAAGATCACATCACCGCCCTTTAAAGATTTGGTAATACGATTCAAAAGTACTGTTCCGTCCTTGATCACCGTATCAAACGACCGCACACTCCAGCCGATAGTCTTATAACCACCCATTCTCACCGCTTTGGCAACCATTGGATTGGTTACACCATATGGTGGCCTGAAAAAGTTTGGTTTTAGACCAATCACTTTGCTAATAGCCTCATCTGTATCGGAAAGTTCTTTTGCTATCTTTGAAGCCGACTGCAGGTCGAACGTGGCTTTATGCCAGTAACTATGATTACCAACCAAGTGGCCTGCTTCATGAATACGTTTTGTTAATGAAGGATTTTCCATCACCCGGTTTCCGATACAAAAGAATGCGGCAGCAACATTATAGGATTTCAGAATCTCAAGTATAGTTTCGGTATTACCCTGTATAGGACCATCGTCAAACGTAATTGCAATAGTATTGGATTGACCTTCGCCTTTGCATTTTACAGGTAGAAAAAACTGGGCCGATAGTACGGCACTGCCATACGCCAGAAAAAGAAAATAAATCAAAATCAGGGCAATATAAATCCAGAACGGCAAACCCTCATTTCGATCGTACAATAGCAGCGCCAGCAACACAATGGCGAAAACAGTATTAGTAGCTTTGAACTTCAGCATGACCGTAGCAAAATCAGTGAATGGTACTCACCAAAATAAGGATTATAAACTAAAATATTCCGCTGTGGTCTGGTGGCTTTCCGGTGGATTACGGCCTGTGGGATATGTTGCGTCTGAATTATCCTCGCCCCCAACCAGAAGGCAAAAGCAGAGGCCGTTGGATACTCGCCCGAGAGATGCTTAAAAAGCCCTATGGCGCATGATTTGAACAGCCTGGAGGAAACCTCTTCTGCCTCACTATCGAATCTTTTGTCACCCGATTTCCCAATCAGCAGGAGATCAATGTCAACGGTTTTCAACGACGCAGATTCCAGAAAGTTCTCAATTCCATCCATCAAATACTGCATTCCCGGTTTGTAAAAAGTTGCTACGGAATCCAAACATACGGTATCGTTTTCCCCTTTTTCCCCGGACAATACAAAATAGGAAGCCCCCTCTCCATTCAGTGTCCCATCCGTGCTGGTATTAAAAAGATCGAGGCTGCTGACAGATCTATCTCTAAATATCCCAAAGCGATGCTGAATTGTATGACTTAGGTCTGTAATTTCATCAATACCTCCTACCAGGAAAGACTTAGCCGGATTATCCTTCAGCTCCAGGGTAGCATCGAGCAATGCATTTTCAAATGAAAAAGCGCTTTGGGTATATGTCTGGTTATAGCCCTGGCATTGTAGCAGTAATGCAATTTGCGAACCTATTGTGTTATGCGTGGATTGAATGAACGGTGTCGGATTCAACGCATTTTCGTTATTCTCTACCATTTTGCTGAGGAAAATGCCAGTGTCTTCAAGGCAACCGTAGCCTGTGCCTGTAATGATCCCATCCGGTACTTTGATCCCGGATTCCTGGAGCGCCATTGAACCTGCCGCTACTCCCATTTTCAATATACGACTCATCCTGCGCAATTGCCGGATATCTACAAACTGGCTATAATCAGGTTCAACACACGAAAGTCTATCACCCACGTACGCTAATGGAGATGAAAGCAAGGTCGTATCACCCCACGTTTTTTGTGGTGAAATATTACCAATACCTTTAACATATACTGCCACGGCTTAACTCGGAATATGAAACCCAGAACCCAAAACTTAAATCTTATTTATTCCTTTGAAAATATTATAGACGAACAATTACCGCCAAACCCAAATGAATTACTCATAACATGGACTATCTCAAGACCAGATTCATACCTTACCTGTGGTTGAATACCCAACTCGGGAATTGGATTTTCAAAGCGAAGGTTGGGCAAAACACATTGATTTCGAATAGCCAGAATTGAGAATACAGCTTCTATTCCTCCACTCGCGCCCAAGGTATGCCCCGTGAATGCTTTTGTGGAGCTAAGTCTCGGAAAATGATCGCCATACAATCTCTTGACCGCCGTACCTTCGGAAAGATCATTGTTTAATGTGCCCGTGCCGTGCAGGTTAATATAGTCAATATCACCAGGTTTTATCCGGCTCATAGCCAAGGCTTGCTGCATCGCTCCAAAAGAGCCTCTTCCCTCAGGAGACGATGCCGTCTGATGGAACGCGTCGTTGGTATTGGCAAAGCCGCTGACAAAACTCTCAGTCCGTAACCCGCATGTATGTTTTACACGATCAGAAACCAGCACAACAAATCCAGCACCTTCCCCCAAGTTCAATCCGTTGCGATTTGCGTCAAACGGTCTGCAGGGTTTATTATCAAGAATCATCAGACTGTTGAATCCATTCAAAGTGAACTTTGAAAGCGAATCTGTTCCTCCTGCCACAACGATGTCAAGCATCCCGTGCGCAATGAGTCTCACGCCAAGGGCAATTGCATTAACAGAAGACGAACACGCGGTATTGACTGTGGAAATAAATCGGTCTAGGCCCAAATCGTCTGCTATTATTTCTGTTGATCTTCCACATTCATGATTTACAACATTGCGAAGCCTTCCACTGCCTGAATTCTTCAGAAAGTCAATAAAAAACCCTTCTGTTTTATCCATGCCTCCTACTGTAGTGGCTGATATTAGCCCTGCGCGCCATTTTCGCAGGTCAATGCCTGCATCATTCACTGCTTCCCTCGCCGCATATATTCCCAGCAAAGCAGTGCGTGTAACATAGGGTTCTATGGATAGCCGATCAGCTAGTTCCTCGTTACTCCATGCAATTTCTCCAACAGGAAGTACATCATGGTGTATTGAGTCTAATAATGTAATATTTCGAATGCCGGAGGATTGGCTTTCAAATGACGCCAGCGTTTCGGGTATCGAAGTCCCAATGGCCGAAATCACTCCTATACCGGCTACATGAACGCGGCCTTTCAAAATTCTTATGTTGTTTGGTTAGCCCTGATATATTCAGCAATGGTCTTCACTGACTTGAAAATCTGCGGTCCATCCTGCGGGTTAGCCATTTTTATGCTGTAGTGCTGCTGTAGCAGCACAATCAATTCCAGCGCATCAATGGAATCCAGACCAAGTCCTTCAACAAATAAAGGTTGCTCATCACCAATATCTTCCGGCTTAAGATGCTTCAAATTTAACGCCTCAATGATCTGTCTTTTGAGATCTTCCATCAACTGTTCCATATTTTAAATCATAAAGTTTTTGAAGTTGCGCCGGGGAATGGTCCAGACTGAATTTATTTCCCTGTTTTTCCACCAAATATAAGAAAACATCATGTTGGTCACCCATTACATCTACCCATCCTGCAACACAAGCCTTTGTTTTTTTTGCAGCCAGAACCAAATCTACATATTCGCACATTCCCTGGGGATCAAATTCTTCAGAAATAAAAAATGCGTTCTCACCTTTTATCCCATGGCGGATGCAAATTTCGCCTGTTACAATATTCGCTAATGTATATACAAACAATGCAGGGCTGGCTATTGTTTTGGTGGTTTCAAAATATCGAATGTCTGTATCCAGACTTGAGTGGGCGTTTGAAAGCACCACGGCAACTTGTTGGGGGCTGTAGCGGTTCATAAGCTCAAGATCCCGCAATAATACTTCGGCCGCCAAAAATCCAAGTTTCGAAAGACGGTCCATTTTATAAAATTTAGGGTAGTAAATGGATAACGCTGTTAAAGCTGTATCCAGAAATGTATCTAAATCACCAGCAAGATTACTGTAAATTACCGAACCTTGTCGCAACAGCATCCGATTCTGAATGCGACAATACTGTGTAATATAGGCCATTTGCTTAACCTCGGTTATTCTCCTGGAAATCAATTAATCTTGCCAGCCCTCTTAGGGCCTTCTCATGAGCCCTCACAAAAGGATTATCCTGGTCCCAAACATAGCCAGCCAGCACTGAACAAATTTGTTTCTTAACCATCAGATCGGGATTTTTTGAAAAGAATATCTTTTCCAACGTGCCATCATACCATGCCATGACAAAGGTTCGGAAGGTATCTACGCCGTGCCGGATAAAATTTGTATAATCGTTATCCCAATCAACCGGCTCTCCTCTTAATTTTTGAACTACAAGTTTGCTTGCCAGATGGCTGGATACCGTGGCAAACATTACGCCTGAAGAGAAAATAGGATCGAGAAACTCAGTAACATTTCCAGTCAAAACAAATCCATTGCCATAAAACTTATCGGTAGTAGCAGACCACGCTTCGAGCTTTCGAGGTTCAAATACCAAAGGTGCATCTCCAAACCGATTTTTCAGGTATGCATTTCCCGCAATACAGGCTTTGAATTTTTGCGTTTGATCTCCCTCAATTTTATCGAAGAAATCGAAACTGCCTACAAATCCCAGGGACGTAATTCCATCAGAGAGCGGAATTATCCAGGTCCACACGCCCGGGGCATACAATACCGCAATAATGCGGGAGGGCTCCTCATAAAGATCGCGATGAACATCCTTCACATGGGCAAAGATAGATTTCCTGGGGTCAAGGTGTGAAGCTTTTTCGAGTTTAAGCAATCGTGGAATGACGCGACCATACCCACTGGCATCCACCACGAACCGTGCGGAGATTTTCTCAACTGAACCATCCTTCACTTGAGCGGTACTAATGGAACTTTCGTCGTCAAAGAATTCTATATCAGTGATTGTGGTCTCAAAATCTACGTGCACCCCTATTCGTTGCACTTCGGAAATCAGGGCAAGATCAAACTCAGCACGCTGTACTTGCCATGTCCAAGTCCATCCTTTCGAAAACTGGTCAGAGAATTGAAAATCAGATACTTTGTCCCCCTTCATGAACTTCGCCCCAAACTTCTTTTGAAAATTCTGAGTTTTTATTACCTCCAACAATCCTACTTCTTCCAGCACTTCCATACATCTGGGCAGCAGACTTTCTCCTATCACAAATCGAGGAAATTTTTCACGTTCCACAACACGAACTGAATAACCGTGCTTGTGAATCATCGCAGCTGCAATAGATCCTGCCGGTCCAGCTCCAATAACCAACACATCAATTTTCTCACCCATGACTACAGCGTTAATTAGAATATAAATTTTGATGTTTACAGGCTAGTTTTACGGCTTGGCTTACAACTTAACAAAGTATGGCTTACGCCTATAAAATCTTTTTGATCAATTACTTCCAAGCCCGCATTCTGAACACATCGAATAAACACCTTTGAGTCGTACATCTGGCTATTGCCATTGGCCATTGCGGTAAAGTAAAGTGAAGTTTGTTGAAGAGAAAACGCAGACGCCTCAAACCGTTGTCGATCCCAGAAGGTTTCAAGAATATAAATATAGCCATCAGCATTTAGCGCTTCCTTGCATCTCTTCAAGATAGAGATTATCTGCGATTCAGAAAAACAATCCAGAAATTGGCTCATCCAAATTGCATCGAATCCACTTGGGAAGTGTTGCGATTCATCCAGTATATTACCGGGATGGAAATATATACGATCACCAAACCCTTTTTTGTTGATTTCGTCTTTGGCTGTTTCTACGTACCCCGGTAGATCCATAATAGTAATTTTCACTTCAGGATCAAAGGCTAAACTTTGCATCGACCATTTCCCGGTATTTCCACCAATATCAAGTAAGGTTTTGGGTTTATTCTGGTATATATACGGGAGCACTTCAGGAAAGGCATAATCTGAATAGAAATGATCAAATGCAAACCAACTTTTCTTCACTTTGTCAGGAAGGTTCGTAGACAATGCTTCGTAGATGCTCGACCATTCGCCAAAAACTTTCAAGCCTTCAGGCCTTTCGTTTTTAATACTGTCTTCCAGAAAAAACATCCCTTGATAACAGACGTCGTGCGTGAAGTCCATATTCACCCTCGTAAGTTCATCGTTCAATATGAAGTAGGTGGTTTTAGTAATCTTATAAAGACCCTCGTTGAGCGTTAGCAGTCCGATCCCCAAAGCTGCTTCTACCAAAACACGAACGCCATACCTCGGGAGATTTACTTTGGCTGTAAGTTGCTCGAGGGTTATACCCTTTTTGTGTGCCTCCACCGTGGATAGAATTCCACTGTTGCGTAGGACGCGGGTGGCTTGAAACACAAAAGGTGCAAACGTAATCCATTGCGCTTCTTCTTTTGCTTTTACCGCCGATAATTTTTCTTTTCCAAAAAAATCCATATTGCATTATTAATTATTTTCCTGCTGCAAAATAATGGCTGCATTACATCCGCCAAAACCAGAAGCCGTTTTCAGACACGTTTTTAATGAACGGTGTTCTAAAGACTGAACTATATTAACTGGTAATGATACGCCAAGCTCTTCAAAGCCTTTTGTTGGGATAAGCTCATCCGCAATCATGCTTCTGCAACACATGGCCACCTCCACTATTCCAGCGGCGCCGAGCGTATGACCAAAATATCCTTTCAAACTATTTATTGGAATGTCCTCCATTCCCATTAGCGTAAAAGCCCGTGCCTCCATTTCGTCATTAAAAAGTGTCGCCGTTCCGTGAGAAGAAATGAAATCAAGATCCCTTGTGGTGACATAGGCTTCTTGTATAGCGTGCTGGATTGCAAAACTTAGCTCTTCGCCAGTTCTGGATGGACCAGAAATATGGTTTGCATCATTGCTCAACCCTCCACCTGAAATCCTAATCATGGGTTTTGAAGGACTAAGTTCTTGAGTGGAAGTCAGGACAATGGCCGCAGCGCACTCCCCAAGATTAATACCTTTGCGCGCAGCATCAAATGGGCGACACGGTTCAACGCTCAACGCTTGCAGACTTTGGAATCCGGAAACCACAAATTTACTCAAGACATCTACACCGACCACTACAGCATGATCATAATATCCCGCATCAATCATACGCTTGCCAACTATCAATGCCATGACACCAGAAACACAGGCATTTGATACCACAAGATGCCTCTTAAATCCAAATTTGTCGGCCAGAAAAGCTGCTGTGGCGTCCAGGCGAATTCTACGATGGCCAGGCAGACCCTCCTCCAGAAACGCAATATTTCCTTTTGTAGTGGAAAGGATAAGAAGGGTTCGATCACGCGGAATCACTATCTCGTTGAGTGCAGTTTGAATCGCCTCAATGGAAATGGCCTCCAATTTTGTTACAGATTCCTGCGATGATAAATCGGGCAACCTGGCGGCATAAATTTTCTCCGGGCTTAATCGCTTATCTTCAATCAAACTAATCCCAGAATTACCACAGTGCAGATTTTGGTAATTTTCCAACGTAGTATTCCCTAGCGGGGAGACAACACAATCCGAAACAATCCAAACCCTTTTCATGCATTCAGATCAGGTTTTGTTTCTTCTTCCATGCAGCAAAGAAAGGCGGAATAGTGAGCTGAAGCTCAAAGTTTCTCGCATCAACAAAAACCTGTACTGAAGAGCCCTTCGCTACCAAAGAATTACTCTTTGCCTCAAAAATTCTGTATTCAAACATAAGCTTAGCTGCCGCGGTGTTAATGAAGGAAGTGTGTACAATGACGGTATCCCCATAGCGGAGTGGTTTACTATAGTCACATTGAACCGAAACTACAGGGACTGCAACACCATGCGTGTAGCAATCGAGGTAAGAAATTCCGTGTACTTTACCAAATGCTTCACGCCCATCTTCGAAGTAGCGTATATAGTGCCCATGCCAAACAATACCCAAAGGATCTGCTTCATTAAATTTAACAATGACTTCTGTCTGATGACTTAGCACGATTCTTCATTTTACAAACAATAATAATATGAACTTGAAACTATAGTAAGATTTTCCTCAGGATGCTCTTTCAGCCATGAAGGTTAGGGACGATAGTGTTTCTTTCGCCACATCTCAAACTCTTTTTTCTGAATCTTAACGAGAATACCCCGAATGCAACCAGCCCAATAATTACGCATACCAGCCCCTCCGGGTGGTGCTACCATTCTTTCAGTAAAGAGTACTTCTTTCGTTTCCAGTTTTATAAACGTTATCCAAATAGAACCTTCTTGATTTAATTTGTTAAAACTTTCGACATTAAACATTAATCCAATTCCGGTAAGGTCTTTAAAATCAAAGTTCCAGACAATTTCTGCAACATCTGATGTTTTCATATGCAAATAGTCTTTTTCATTCTCCGAAAACATGCTCAATACATCGAGCTGAGCATTGTTTTCGTTTGTAACCTCAATAGCGTTCTCTACGCTCACCCTGTCAATTGCTCTTGCAATATCGTACTTATCTGATTCCTTCAGTATCAATTCATTCCAGGCATCAATGAGGTGCCGGACATCAGATTCGGAACCAAATCTTTCGCGGTCTCCGATGAATTTGTTGCTTGTGAAATCCAGGCCCAGCCAGGTAACGGGAACATCTTTTCTAAAAACATCGCTCTTTGATTGCGCATTGACTAGAGAAGTCATTAGAATCAATAGCAGCAAAATGGTCGTCTTAATTTGCATATCATCCGATTTTTAGGACTGTAACTTAGCAAAAATTCGCATCTCACACGAACATAACAATTTTCCGTTTTGCTCTATTTTTCCTTGGATCATGGTAATATCAAGCACCTGGTTGATTACCTTCACAGAAGTTGTTATCACGGAATTTTGCCCTGGTAATTTCTCTATTCTCAGATTCTTTACCGCCGCAATGTAGCCTATCGGTATTGGCGTATCTATTAATGAACAGCGATACCCAACATGTACGGCCGCTGTTTGTGCGATATTCTCTACCAATCCGGGCTCCGCAAAGTATTCAGCTGCTACAAATACATTGTCTGGATTTATCGTAAGCTGTGTAACGGCATGGTCATCACTGGCTTCCAGTAAAGCATGCACCATCACCATCGGATTTCGCTGCGGTATAAAACGGAGAATATCATCTTGATTCGCAAGCATTCGTTATTATTTTCCCCAAAAGTTAAAATAATTAAACCACTGTTCTGGGTACAATTTCATTTTTTGTTCCAGCTGACAAACAAAGTGTGAAAGAAGTCTATCCATAAAATCCATTTTCGATTCCAGATCTTCGCGGGTTATCAGCGAACTACCATAAAAATGGTAATGATTGACCGATTCCTTAAAAGCGAAAACTACGGATACGGGCACGCGAAAGCTTGCTGACAGTAAAAATGGTCCTACCGGGAAATGCGCATCCTCTCCCAAGAAATTCTTCGTGTAGGTTTTATTACCCTCCAAAAAACGGTCGGCATGCAGACAGATCAATTCATTTTTTTGCAACGCTTCCCCCATTGCGTAGACATGCGACATGTCTGGCTTAATCAAAATAACATTCAAGTTCCGACCTCCAGTTACGCGATCAAGATAGGCCTTGATTTGTTGGTGTTCTCCATCGTACATAACAACGTTTACGCGGGTTTCAAGTCTACGCAGCAGATGGCCGGCAGCTTCCCAATTTCCGACGTGAGCACTGAGCAATATTCCTCCACAGCCACCGCTTACGATTTTCCGAAGGTTATCTTCTCCATCAAAGTCATACGTTATCTTATTGTCAATCCCAGCCATTACGACTACTTTGTCCAGCAGCGTTTGTCCAAAAATGTAGTAGTTGCGGTAGACCTTTAAAAAGGACTTAATGGGCGAATAACCATGGCGGTGGCGGAAATATCGATAAATATGCCCTGATGAATTCCAGGAAAAAAGAAAATAGTAAAACGCTACGAACCGAAGTATAAAATAAGCTGGCAAGACCCCAAACGTCCTGCAAACGAAAACAAAGGCCCGATATCCCAGTGGGGTTCCTTTGGACTTACCTTCCCACCGTGGCATGATCAGGAAGCCACTTTCTCGCCTACCCGCTTTATGACATAATCATAAAAGCTTTCAAAAGTATCAATCCCGGAAAAGTCCTCTGGCTTAACTTTAAAACCAAACTTGCTTTCAATCACGACAACCAAGTCAATGTAATCGAGGCTATCAAGTTCAAGGGTTTCTCTCAAGTTGGCCGATGGGCTAAGTTTGGCAGGATCTACCTCAAACTCTTCCACTAAGAAACAATTAACCTTCTCAATTATGCTTGCTTTATCCATCGCTTTTCCTCCACTTTTTAACAATCAAAGTCGAATTTGTTCCTCCAAAACCAAAGGAATTTGACAAAAATACATCAATATTCTTATTCATCGTACTTGCGATGATATTGAGCTTGGCAGAATCCTCATCAGGTGTTTCAAAATTGATGTTTGGAGCGATGAAGGAGTCCTGCATCATAAGCAGGGAATATACAATTTCACTTGCGCCAGCCATCCAGCATTCATGGCCAGTCATTGATTTTGTGGAGCTTACGGGCGTATTTACTGCTCCAAAAACCTCATGAATGGCTTTCGCCTCACTTGCGTCTCCCGCAGGCGTTGAGGTGGCATGAGCGTTGATGTAGTCGATCTCAGATACCTTCAGCCCTGAAACTCTCATCGCCATTTGCAGGGACCGGGATGGACCCTCAACGCTTGGGTTTGAAATATGCTCTCCATTTGATGAAAATCCATAGCCAATCAATTCGGCAATAATCGGAGCACCCCGCTTTTGAGCCGACTCCAGGCTTTCAAGAATAACAGTTGCAGCACCACCGCTAGGCACCAGCCCGTCACGATTCTTATCAAACGGCCTGGAGGCAGTTGCTGGGCTGTTTTCACGTATAGAAAAAGCACCCAGGGCATCAAAATTGCCCATCGAATAGCGGTTTATCTCCTGTGCACCACCGCAAATAATACAATCTTGCATGCCATTTCGGATTAACATGGATGCCAGTCCAATGGAATGCGATCCGCTGGCACAAGCTGCACTAACGGTAAAATTTATCCCTTTAAGCCTGAAAATAGTTGCCAGGTTCATGTTTACAGTTGAATTCAGGACCTGGAAGACGTTCCCCGAGCCTACCATCATCGTGTCCTTCTTTTCCCTTATAATATCAATTGCTTCAATAACCGGCTGCGCCGAACTGTCATTTCCATAAATAATGCCGACTTCGTTCCTGTCCAAGAAATCCTGGTCTATACCAGCCCGACCCAAAGCCTCTGTCGTCGCCATAAAGGCAAACTCACCTTGTTCAGGCAGCATGACCCGAGCACGCCTGTCAAGCACACCTTTGAGCATCGGCCGTTCAACAAAACCGGTCAGACTCGATCGATATCCCATTTCTTTCCGTGCATAATCAAGAATAATTCCAGACTTGCCCTCATACAGCGATTGCCTGACATCAGACAAATTCTTGCCAATAGAGGAGTAAATGCCTAATCCAGTAATAACGACCCTGTTCATCAAGAATTTAATTGCAAAAACAAGAAAAAACCGACTTAGTTATCGGAATCCAAAATTAAACGCAAAAATATAACTTTTGGAATTGTATTGGTTATTCATGGAGCTTCCATTTCAAAATGTTGAAAAGAAAATGAAAAGAATCGCGCAAAGGGAATAACGACGGTTCAACACAAAAATTAAGAATACAATCCACCATTAATGGAGAGTACGACGCCTGTGATATAAGAAGCCCTCGAGGAAGCTAGAAACACAACGGCTTCTGCAACCTCTTCGGGCTCTCCAAACCGCTTCATTGGGATCAACGGCTTCAAATCCGCTTCGTTCAGATCTTGGGTCATATCTGTATGGATGAATCCTGGGGCCACAGCATTCACCGTTACTCCCCGCCGGGCAACTTCCTGCGCCAAAGCTTTGGTGGCGCCGATTACTCCTGCTTTCGCTGCCGAATAGTTGGTTTGGCCTGGCATTCCTTTGATACCCGAAAGCGAGACGACGCTAACAATCCTGCCATATCGGTTCGCTAACATCCCATTTATTACCTGACGGGAAACGTAATAAAATGCATCAAGGCTGGAGCCAAGCACATTTTTCCATTGCTGGTCCGTCATCCAGACCATGAGCGCATCTTCGCGAATTCCTGCATTATTAATCAACACTTCAATGACTTTCTCCTTGTTTCTTTCGATCCATCCGCCCA
Source organism: Cyclobacteriaceae bacterium (assembly GCA_029858965.1). GTDB lineage: Bacteria > Bacteroidota > Bacteroidia > Cytophagales > Cyclobacteriaceae > Chryseolinea. Next base: position 26,849 of record JAOUDZ010000002.1, on the reverse strand, counting down.
ATACCCGGTCAACCTCTTCCTTATTGGAAACATCAAACATGAGTAATTCCGCACTTACCTTGTATTGCTGAACAAGGTCCGCAGTTTTCTTCGCCTCAGCTTCATTGCGTTTAAAGTTGATCAAAATATGATACCCTTGCTCGGCAAGTTTAACGCAAATAGCTCTGCCTATTCCACGTGATCCTCCAGTTACTAATGCATACTTCATCTATAATTTTACAGTAGATCCTAACGTAATCAAATATTCCCTTATCAATTTGATCTCTTTGTAACGGGGTTCATCTTCAATGATAGGCCCCACCACGCTTCTGACTTCTTCATAAAACCTATGAGAAAAAGTGGATAGCCGGGCATGGCACTTTAGATAATCGATCGCCTGAACCACTGCCAGTGTTTGAATAGCCAGAACATCAAAACAGTTATCAATCACTTTGCGGGTCATCAATGCAGCATTGCAACCCATGCTCACAATATCCTGATTATCGTTGTTGTTAGAGATGCTGTGCAGGTACATGGGAAACGACATCGTCTGGTTCTCCGCAACAGTCGATGTAGCTGTAAACTGCATACCCTGCAAACCAAAATTCAGTCCCAACTTACCTAAGTTGATAAATGGGGAAAGCTTCTGATTCAGTTTATCGTTCAATAAATAATTCAATTGTCGTTCTGAAAGCATGGAAAGCTTAGTCATAACAATCTTAAGCTTGTCCATCGATAGCGAAACATAATCACCATGAAAATTACCACCATGATAAACATTCTCCCGCTGATGATCAATTATGGGATTGTCGTTAACAGAATTTACTTCATCTTCCAATACTTGCTTTACTTCAAGAAGTGTATCAAAGACAGGACCAAGAATTTGCGGCACACAACGAAGTGAGTAATACTCCTGAACTTTGTCTGTAAAAATAGCTTCTTCTATTTTACGATGATATAAGTGATCCGGTCGTTTTCGAATCAGTTTGCTGTCGACTAGGATATTTCGAATGGCTTCAGCGATCTTGGATTGACCATGGTGATGCTTAACATGATTAAGTTCAAATGAAAAATGGTCATCAAACGATTTCATCAATTCATTTGTAATAGCCGAAAGCACAACTGAACATCCAAGTAAGTGCTGTGCGTGAATAATATTGACCATCCCAACACCAGTCATTGCTGAGGTACCATTCATTAAAGCAAGACCTTCTCGTAGATGTACTTCCAGCGGCTTGGTATTCATTGCTGTGAAAGCCTCCCTGGCTGATTTCCATGAACCCTCCACCAACACTTCGCCCTCACCGATTAAATTCAAGGCCAAATGAGCAAGTTGCACCAGATCACCACTGGCCCCCACACCTCCACGCTCAAAAATGCAAGCTGTTATTCTTTTATTTAATAAGTAGGCCAATAATTCGACCGCTGAAGGGTGGATTCCGGAGAATCCTTGCATGAGACTATTTAATCGTGCCAGCATCGTGGCACGTGACAAATCCTCTGTTAAAGGCTGCCCGGAACCTGAACTATGACTCCTTATTAGGTTATACTGGAGCTGACGCTGGTCCTCATCGCTAATTTTATACTGAGCCATAGGCCCAAGCCCCGTATTGATCCCATAGATAATTTTGTGCTGCGAATACGTTTTTAAGAAGGAAAAGCTCTTTTCAACATTTTCCAGGGCACCATTGTCCAACTCGACTCCCTCGCCGTAGTAGAGCACTTTTTCAAAATCAGAAACTGACAGCCTTTCCTGTCCTACTTTAATCATAAGTCTCCTTGAAATTACCTAGCAGTTTGAATAAAGGGCGCAAAATAGCAAAGTGAGCGTAATAATCACATGAATAAACCACCGATGAGTGGAATTTGTTTTGTTCCAGATTTAAGACCATAACAAGTGGATGACAAAACACCAAGAAATCCAATGAAAGGATAAAGTAAATTCCCTCCTTTTTAAGGGTAAGTTTCAATTGCTACTGAGCCAATTGCACACCAGCACAGCATGTTGATATAGGTAGTTGGCATGGGGCCGTATTCATTCAAAGCTTTCCCTCATGGTATGAAGATTTCAAATCTGGAAATTGGTGGACCGTTTCGTTAATTTGCCTGAAGAATTATTCCAGGAAGGAGCTGTGGTATAACGAAACCATCACGCATTACTACTTTTTCAAACTGATTCTCATGTACTTGAAGTATTGATTAACAATCAATAATTCATCCTGAAGCCTCTTCAGTGAAGTTGAGTAGCCATCTTTTGATCCAGCTTCCAAAATCTCATCAGATTCGTATAGAATAGAAAGATCTTGATACAACGCGTTGATGATCGACTCTATCTTTTCCTCGGTTAACTCATCCATTACAGTTGACAGGTGTTGCAAGTATTTTGCGTACAAATAAGGATCATGTGCAATCTTCAGATCCAGATCATCCTCTGAAGAAAATATTAATGAAGACGGATTCATTTTACTTTTCCAGACTTCCATTCCTTCATGCGGTGCCTGTTTAAAGACGTCATCATAGTCCCACGGAATTATTCGGAAGCGTTTGGTCACAGGGTCGATGTAGAAGTAAAGCTCATCGCTGTAGTCACCATTCTTAATGATATAGTTTAAGGCTAACCATCTGAGATATTCATCAACATCCAAGATTTCATTTAATTCCTTATAAAGGGCTTCTCCCGAGAGCTGATGGATAAGCTTATAAATGGAAGTAAACTGACGTCGGTATTCTTTAACCACCTCTTTATCAAGGTCCTTTTTTGCCTTCTCCTTGACAATCTCGTGATTAGCACCACGCCTTAAGATAAACTGTGATTGCGCAATGTTTTTGCTCCAGTCTTGAGGTCTTTGAATTAGCAGATAGATTCCTTGCGAATTTCCGTTGATTTTTACTTCTGTATATTTGTACTGCAAATCAAAAAGTTTCAATTCAGACAGTAAGTCAAAACAGAGACGGTTATGGAAGTAGTTCTTGTCCATTGAAAGGCTAATCAGGTAGAAGGCATCAAGGGGTTTACAGCCTTTCTTGCAAAGCTTTATTTTCTGAGTAGCATCAACCGAAAAGCTTTTCCGTTCGAAATTCAGCGTTGTATTGCCGTGGAGATGAATTTCCTTTATTGCAACGGTGTCTTCATTGAATTTCAATACTGTGTTTTTAAGGGTCAATTTTTGACCTTTTATAGACAATACTCTCTTGTAGAGGGCATTTGGCATTTCTAATTCCACAACGCTATAGTGTTTATCACTGTTAAGGAATCGAAGAGAGTCAATGTACTTCTCAGGGAATGGCGATGCAAATATACTTAATCCCTGTAACCAGAAGATAAGGAGCAACGTATGCCGGATCAATTGAGAGTTTCGTTTCATAAGTGAATAAATTTAATTCATTTGACCAACAATTAACAAATCCCATTAAATTTGTTTTACAGGTATATATCCCCATGTCAGGATTTCGAGCACTAATCAGGGATTTTCAGAAAATTGAATATCAGGATAGTTGAGAGTTCATACTTAATTCTATGTGCACAAGGGCAGGCCTACAATCGAATGGGACTAATACAATGGTGGCCCCCTTCTCCAGAATGTTGTGGTATAGTTAAAACATACCAACCGCAGTATCCCACGTTACGAGGCAAAAAAGTAGGTTCCCGTGAAGTGCTTCAACTAGTCAACGACGTGATACACCTGGCAACGGAAATAAAGAAAGCTCTTGCAATTGCAGTATGCGGGCCGGAAGGAGAACTAATATCGTCCATAGGATGGATGACGCCAGTCCTGCCTCATCCAATATGGCAAGGAACAAGCCCTATGCCGCCTCATGCGATCCAAAAGATACCAGGCTTCATGGGGGAGCTTATGCGGGAGAATGATCATCCTCCTGCTTTTTGGGGGGGGATGATCAGCGGATTGTCTGAAGAGGAAGATCAGCGGATTGCCTATGCAGCTAATAGGGCAACTAGCGGGTGATTTACATTAATCATAAGAAATTTCAATGTTATGAATTATATCACGATCCAACTGGGATTTGTCGCTACAACGTTCATCGTTTACTTCTTACTGTTCACCCAATTCCAAAAAGGTCTAAAAAAATCCAATTTTCCATTGGATAAGAAAAAGAGGATCTATAGAAATACACTTATCGTATTAATCGTGTGGACGGTTCTCATCAGTACGCTTTCGCTTTCAGGGCTCCTAAGTGATTTCAGTACTTTACCACCAAGGCAATTAATTGTATTAGCTGTTCCACTAGTTTGTATACCGTGGGCCATCAGTACTAAGACTGCAAAAGAAATATTCAAGCACATCCCCGCTTATCGCCTTATTTATCTTCAGAGCTTTCGAATTATTGTCGAAATACTGCTATGGATGCTATTCTTGGAAAGTCTCGTACCCGTGCAAATGACTTTTGAAGGCCGGAACTTTGATGTCCTGTCTGGCCTCTCGGCGCCCATCGTGGGCTATTTTGTCCACCAGCAAAGAATTTCAAAGCTGTTCTGCGTTGCCTGGAATTTAGTTTGTCTGGGTCTACTCCTGAACATTGTAACAACCGCAATCCTTTCGATGCCAACCCCCTTGCGGGCATTTATGAATGAACCCGCTAACACGATCGTTGCCAAGTTTCCCATAGTATGGTTGCCCGGATTGCTGGTGCCGATGGCCTACGGGTTACACCTTGCTTCCTTAAGGCAACTACTAACCAAAAAGTAGGGACAGGCTGGCTGATATCTTACCTCATACTTTTAGTTCTTATCTTAATTATCATAATTTCAAATGAAAAAACCTCTTGTATGAAATATATCACTGCGAGTGCCCTGCTTATTGCCGCATTTTCCTGCACGCAAAAGGAAGTAAAAACAATTGGAACTATAGAAAGGATTGATCCTGCGTTAGACGCCATTGTCAATACAAACGCCAAAGTTGAGGTTATAGCTGATGGCTTCAATTGGAGCGAAGGGCCGCTCTGGATTGAAGATCAGCAAATGTTGATTTTCTCAGATGTTCCTGAGAATATTGTTTATAAATGGTCAGCTGCAGGAGGAAAAGAAGTTTACCTAACGACCTCGGGATATACAGGAAGCAATTCACCCTATTCAGGAGAAGAAGGCTCCAATGGATTAACCTTGAACAATGAAGGTAAGCTTGTACTTTGCCAACATGGCGATCGGCGCGTGTCATTGATGGATGCGCCAATTAATGCCCCACGACCTAGCTTTATCACAATTTCTGACAATTTTGAAGGCAAGAAGCTTAATAGTCCGAACGATGCCGTCTTTAACAAGAAAGGTGATTTGTTCTTCACAGACCCGCCGTATGGCCTACCACGGCAAGCGGAGTCTACCATAAAAGAAATCCCGTTCAACGGCGTTTATAGGGCATCAGGAGGCAGGACATCACTCCTCACAGACAGTGTTACGCGGCCCAATGGTATCGCATTTCTCCCTGGAGAAAAAACCTTGCTGGTAGCAAACTCCGATCCTGAAAAAGCGCTTTGGTACGCGTTCGATCTATCAGAAAACGATTCTATTATTAACGCCCGTATTTTCCATGATGCCCGGGAGGCTGCAAAATCTGAGCCGGGTCTTCCCGATGGACTGAAGGTCGACAAGAATGGTAATGTTTTTGCATCTGGCCCTGGCGGAGTATGGATATTCAATCAATATGGGAAATTATTGGGAAAAATAAGGATAACGGAAAACGTCTCGAACTGCGGCTTTTCTACGGACGAAAAAACACTTTATATTACCGCAGACATGTACCTTGTAAGAGTGAAATTAAGGGATTAGGCCACCCTATTTTATTGCTAGTCTGATTAACCAGGCGTGCAAAATACTTCATAATATTCCGTTCTGATAACCATAGGCAACTAATCCAGCCGTGTTATGAACGCCAACTTTCCTAATAAGTCTTATGCGGTATGTTTCGGCGGTGGCTTCACTCATTTTTAAGAAGGATGCGATCTCTTTGGTCGTTAACCCACTAGCTATCGCTTTCAGCAATTCACGCTCATGTAAATTTAGAGTAACAGGAGGAACAACATCCCACCTATGTGCATTAGCTTCGATAACACCCATTATCTTTTGGGAAAAAAAACTTCCAGTTTCCACTACCCTGTTTATCGTATTAAGAATTTCTGCATAGCCAGCCAACTTGTAGACAATCCCATGCACTCCAGACTTAAGCAAATTCAAGATAAGCTCAGTGCCTTCAAGTCCTGTAAGGACAATTACTTTAGCCTGATGCTGATCTCTTTTTAGGGTCGTAATGAGATCAAGCCCATTTGTATCCGGAAGTCGAAAATCCATAAGAACGATATCAATGCCCAGCTTAATCTTTTCCGCAAATTCTCTCGCATCGGATGCTTCATAAATCCGTTTTACGAAGCTTTCCTTTTCCAATAGTGCGCGGAGACCTTCCCTGATTAGTGCTTCGTCCTCCACCAATAAGAAGTTTAGTTTTCTCATATGCTATCCTCAAAACTAATACTTTGCTGAATATCTCCAGGTAGTAACCAGGCATCAATCAGGAAAACCTGACAATTCAACTGTCTGGTTTTCCTGATAATCTGCAAGTTGATGATATTACATCCATTTTTTATGCGGATTTTTCGAAGAAAAAAACCTAACTGTCCAGGAAAGAAACAAACTAGGTATTCAAGACTATCAAGGTATAACAAAAAAATGTAGAGCATTTGCAGGGCGCTAAGCCACTCTTTTGTGCGTTATTTTACAGCGTGGTTTGTCCTGCACTTGTTCTACTACTATCGCCTAACTCACCACTGCACCTGGAGAAACAATATCCGAAGGTTGTAAGAACTTCAGCTTACCCTTTGCATCTTCCGCCATCAAAATCATTCCTTGCGATTCAATCCCCATCATCTTTCGGGGTTTTAGGTTTGCAATCAATGTAACTTGTTTTCCAACCATCTCTTCCGGAGTATAGTGTTGGGCAATACCGCTCAATATAGTCCGATGATCTACACCTGTATCAACGATAAGTTTCAACAACTTGCTCGATTTTTCCATTTTCTCTGCCTTCAGCACATTACCTACTCGAATATCAAGTTTAGCAAAATCATCAAATGTAATTTCATCTTTCAACGGCATACTGGAATAAACTTCAGTTTCAATTCCTAATTTCTTATTATGTAATTTCTCTAACTGTTGTACAATCACACCATCTTCAATTTTCTCAAAAAGTAAGCTCGAGACGCCTAGCGCATGTCCCTCCGCCATCAGCACATCTGAGCCTGCATCAATCCAAGTTTCCGGTTTGCGATTAAGCATCTCGTTAATCTTTTTAGCACTGAAGGGTAAGAATGGTTCAGCTACAATACCCAAATTGGCAACTATTTGTAAGGCAAGGTTCAAGATCGTTCCCACCCGCACTGGATCGCTTTTGATAAGTTTCCAAGGTTCCGTATCTGCCAGATATTTATTCCCCAATCGAGCCAGATCCAATAGGCCGGCTGTAGCCTCACGAAAATGGAAATACTCTAACGATTGGGCGATCCGCGAAGGCAGGACCCTCAAAACCTCTATGGCTTTAATATCTATGGTGTCCAGCGTGCTTCTATGAGGTACTTTGTTATCGAAATATTTCTGGGTAAGCACAAGCGCCCTGTTAACGAAATTTCCAAGAATGGCTACTAACTCGTTGTTGTTGCGTGACTGAAAATCCTTCCAGGTAAATTCACTGTCCTTCGTTTCCGGGAGGTTAGCCAGTAGGCAATACCGCAGTACGTCAGGTTTATCCGGGAAGTCTTCCAGATATTCATGCATTTCAATTGACCAGCCACGGCTGGTAGACATCTTATCGCCTTCCAGATTCATAAACTCGTTGGCAGGAACGTTGTCAGGTACAATATAATCTCCGTGGGCATGCAACATGATGGGAAAAATGATACAATGAAACACGATATTGTCCTTGCCGATAAAATGCACCAGCTTAGTTTCCTTGTCCTGCCAGTATTTCTTCCAGTCCTCTGGCTGTACTAACCCAAAGGAACGCTGAGGCTGCGCAAATTCTAGCTTACCCAAACTTACTTCCCGAAAAAATGCACGTGTGGCTGAAATATATCCTATTGGAGCGTCAAACCACACATACAAGACTTTTCCTTCTGCTTCAGGCAAAGGAACTTTTATACCCCAATCAAGATCTCGGGTCATCGCTCTCGACTGTAGGCCAGCATCGATCCAGGATTTGCATTGCCCATAAACATTCACTTTCCAATCTTTAGCATGACCTTTCAATATCCATTCCTGCAGCCAGTGCTCATATTTTTCTAGTGGCAAATACCAATGTTTCGTTTCGCGCAACGCTGGCACATTCCCCGTTAAAGTCGAGCGCGGATTTATCAATTCGCGCGGACTCAGCGTTGACCCACATTTTTCACATTGATCTCCGTAAGCATTGGTGTGACCACACCTAGGGCAGGTTCCTACAATATATCGGTCCGCCAAAAAAGCCTTTGCCTCGTCGTCATAGTATTGTTCAGAAATTTCCTCATCCAACAGCCCTTTGTTGAACATATTGAGGAAAATTTCCTGAGATGTCTCATGATGAATGGGTTCGCTGGTTCTGTGATAGATATCGAAAGCGATACCCAGTTTTCGGAAACAATCACGTATCTGCACATGGTATTTGTCGATAATGGCACGAGATGTTGTCTTCTCTTTTAGCGCCTGATTTGGGATAGCAGTACCATGCTCATCGCTACCACTAACGAAGAGCACATCCTTTCCCATTGACCGAAGATAACGAACGTAAACATCTGCAGGTATATAAGCACCCGCTAAATGTCCAATATGCTTAGGACCATTGGCATATGGTAATGCAGCGGTAACCGTATAACGTTTGAATTCTTTCATGACAAAATTGAGAATGCGAAGTAGTTCGCAAAGATGATAAGAGAAATGGAGCTAAAAAAATTTCAAAGCAAGATCAGTATTTTGCGCCTTAAAATTGCAGGCCTTAAATTTTAGTGGCAGTCGACGAAAAACGATTTTTGATCCCGTATCCGTACATCGATCGTATGAGCTGAATGGGTATCAAGGCAGATTTGTCATTATCTCAGAAAAACTGTTACACTGCGTAATACTTTAACTTTTCTGACGTCAAATTGGGCATTGCAGGGAATATTACGTAGAATTCTGTATATCCTTCAGGCGTTGTCAGTAGACCAATCTTTCCGCCAATTTTTTCGGTCGCGGTCTTCGTAATATATAAGCCGATACCTCCTGTCTCAGAGCGCTCTGAAGCTCTAGAAAACATTTGAAAAAGTTTTCCGGGATTCGATTCACTTATTCCAATCCCATTGTCAACTACCCTTACTTTTACACTATCATTATCCATCTGGCTAATATGGATATCTAAGAACGAATCCACCCGTTCGGAATCGTTGTAAAACTTAATAGCATTATCAATTAGATTTTCCAACACAATTCTGACCAATTCTTTGTCCGATTCAATCGATGCTTCAGGATCAATATCGATGTCTATTTTGAGATCTGGCGGAAGACCTTTTTTCTTCTCTAGCATCAGCACATCATTTACAATAGCTTTGAAGTCAATCCTTTCACTGGAGAGTTTTGAGTTATTAATCTGGTTGATAATAACAAGGCGCGTCAAAATCGAATTGAGACGTTCCGCAGTTGTATCCAACTTACGTAAATAGTCCAACGCCACAGGGTCAGTTACATCCAGGAGTGCGACATTACACATTCCCTTCAGGCTAGCAAGCGGCCCCCTGATATCGTGGGATGTTTTATAAATGAAATTATCCAGCTCTTCGTTCACTTGTTTAAGTGACTGATTTGCGCTGGCAAGATCCACAGTTTTCTTATCAACTTCAATATCCAACTCCCGGTTCTTGTTTTCCAGCTCTTGATTTTGCTTCTGAATGACCTCCTTTGCTTCAGACAACTTTGCATTAACACGCTTTATGTTTCGATTACCAAATTGAAGCACCAGTATCAACAACCCTGCAAGCAAAGCGATCACAGCCACTGCTACATTTAGGTCGCGTTGTTGCTTTATGAGTACTTCCTTCGAAGCGATGGTAGCAATATTTTCGCGTTCTTCATAGTCAGCCTGAATCTTGCCAATATTCTTAACCAACTCTTGTCCGATAAGGCTGTCAGCAAGCTGAATATACTTTTTCTGATAAAAGGCCTCCTTCTTAAAATCTTCCGTCTGATTGTAAAGTTTTGAAAAGTGCCTGTAGGTTTCTATCAATATTTGATTGTATCCCGCTTTCTGAGCAATTGAATCAGCCTCGTTCAAATATTTAATAGCTCCAGCGTAATCCTTTTCGTTATTGTCAATCGAAACAAGTCCAAGATAAACAAGGTTTTCAGCCTGCCATCTTTTATCGCCTTTGCGTCCAGCAACAGCTAATGATTTATTCAAATGCTCCACTGCATCATGGTAGTTCCCCATCCAATAGGAGGATACCCCGAGACCAAATTCACTTGTAATAATAATATCATCATCGCATTTGGTCCCGCAAAATGCGAGCGCTTGAAGAGTATAGTCTTTCGCTTCCTTATATTTTTTCAAGTGAAGATAACAAAGGCCAAGATTCGTATAAAGCAGCTCCATGTTCGTTGTGTCTCTAACCTCTCTCTTTAAGGATAAGCATTGATTATAGTATTTCAGCGCACCTTCATAGTTGTGAAGCTTAAAGTACACAAGGCCGATATTGTTGAGCGTGGTGCTGATCTCCTTTTTGTCACCTTCAGATTCACGGATAACAAGGGATTGAAAATTGTATTTCAATGCTATATCATATTCAGCCTTGAAAGTGTGTGCAAGTGCTAGACTATTTAGAATCTTTTTATACTCCTCCATAATTTGATTGCGTTTTGCTATCGGCAGTACTGCAGTAAGAAGATCAATAGATTCCTGCAACCGGTCCAGTCTTCGCAGGGCCTGCCCTGCTACCCTACCTGCCTTTACCATTTTAGCAGAGTCACCAAATTGCATGGCTAACTCATACCCTTCGAAAGAATACTTGTAGGCTTTAGCATCATTGCGGTTAAGATAATACCATCCCAATTCAACCTTTAGGCCCATTATTTCCTTCTCGTCCTGGCTGCCCTGCAGTAAATTCTGCAAGGAATCTATCGCCCGCTGGTCCTGAGCGTAAATATCAAAAATGAAGGCCGACCCCAGGATTATACAGACAGCAATTATTACGTCTTTATAAAAATTATAGTACACGGGTAATTTCCAAAATTTTGTTGCGTGAAAAAATCATAAACAATGCGCCAACTTTGAATTATCAATTTAGTTCTAAAGAATTCCATTTCAAAAATCTAAAACCTCCTAATACTATGAAAAAAATTATTTACATCCTCTTGTTTTCCTTTGTTGCCTCGGCAGCTATTACTTCCTGTACTGAAGAAGAAGTAACTCCAAGTACTGAGTTTAATGGCGGCGGGTCTGGGATGGACCCAAAATAGTTTAATGTTTAATGACTCTTCAAAAAATACTTAATTAATAATACTATGAAATCGAAAATAATCCTTTTAATCGCCGGTGCCGGACTTGTAACACTGTCGTTTACTTTCGCTTCTAACTCTCAAGTAGAGAAAAAGGAAGTACTCACTTCAACACAAGACTTGTCCACTAACGCACCAGCTGGCGGATTTGCCCTGGAGGAAAAATAAGTTGATGTGCTGACAATCCATTGACCTTATTGTTTTCATTCCCTCAATAAACATTGAACAATTCAGCGGTTGCGTCCCGGATTTATCTATACCAGGCTTCGAGACCGTTTGAATGTCTGACATTAAATTATTTTTGGTTGCCTTTTGCGTTATACGCTCTCAAGCAATTGTCAGACAACGTCTAAGACTAAGGCTAATGTATTAATGTTAGACAATTCAAAGCTCCAAAAGAGTGAGGAAACATATATTTAATTTGACCACATAAACATATCTGTCACTAAAAAAGCATATTAAAAGGTGAATTATGCAGGTTACCAAAGTCTATAGTCGTTAAGGTGGCGAATTTTGCCTCCTAACTGGCATTAATCTCTATGAGTTGGACAAAGACTGGTACCCATAAAACCAAATTTTAGATATCGCCCCGTGTAATAGCGGCCCCGCAATGGTGTCATTGTTATTGTTTTGTTCAAAAAGTTTCACAAACATTACATCAAAAAATCACTCAAATTCAGCCTTTTCGGAGTTCTTGAAGGCCGGCCGTGGCTTTATTTCCAAAGTCTGAAACAACGTTTTATCCTTTAAATATCCCGGGTTTGGAGTCGTTAGTAGCTTGTCTCCCGCAAAAATACTATTCGCTCCCGCCAAAAAGCACAAGGCCTGTTCTTCAATGTTCATGCGTATGCGACCTGCAGAAAGACGCACCATTGTCCTGGGCATAATGATTCGTGCAGTTGCAATCATCCTGATCATTTCCCAAATGGATACTTTAGGCTGGTCTTCAAGCGGTGTACCCGGCACTGGCACTAGCGCATTCACCGGAACGGACTCCGGGTGCTCCTGCAGCGTTGACAACGTAAGTAGCATGCCAATACGATCTTCTTCCCGTTCCCCCAGTCCAATAATACCACCAGAACATACGGATATCTTTGCTTGACGTACGCTTCGCAAAGTATCAAGCCTATCGGCATATGTCCGCGTTGTAATTATATCATCATAATACGCCTCGCTAGTATCCAGGTTATGATTGTAAGCATATAGTCCTGCCGCTTTAAGTTTCTGAGCCTGGTCTGGGGTAAGCATGCCTAACGTGCAACATACCTCCATACCAATCAAGCTCACACCCTTTACCATTTCGATAACATTCTCAAAGTCACGGTTATCGCGGACTTCACGCCATGCCGCTCCCATACAGAACCTTGTGCTTCCAGCTGCCTTCGCTTCTACTGCCTTTTTTAATACTTCACCAACTTCCATAAGCTTTTCGACCTTCACGTTAGTGTGGTACCGTGCAGCCTGAGGACAGTATGCGCAATCTTCAGGACATCCCCCTGTTTTCACGGAGAGTAGTGTGCACACTTGTACTTCTTGTGGATCATGGAATTCGCGGTGGACGGTTGCTGCCTGATATATCAGCTGAAGAATAGGTTGATTGTATATTGAAGTAATCTCTTCTCGTGTCCAATTATTTCTGATCGGTATCATGTTAAAGCGTGATTAAATTTGTTCGCCGGTTACTGAATCTTCATTTCGAATGGCATCCGTGCTTGCGTTCCATGGTATGATTTAACCCTCTCCCATTGTTGATAAAAATAGAAATTGTCCCCCAACTGCGCTTTTATCTTGCTTAACTGAGCCTCCTCATCAAACTGATCTACGAGTTGTTCAAAAATTGATGGCTTGTATTGAGGATAGAAACGCACTTTGAAATCATCCGCTACACCTGCCGTTTCAGCTGCGATATGAACAGCGTCGTCAAAGCTGCCCAAAATGTCTACAAGTCCTCTTTCCTTTGCCTGAACCCCTGTCCAAACTCTGCCCGAAGCCACCTTTTTAATATTTTCTACTGACATCCTTCTTCCCTCTGCAGCCTTCTGCGTAAAAGTTTCGTACACCTCTTCTGTCCTCTTTTGCCAGATCGCCTTTTCGCTATCACTCAATGGACGGCTGATGGTAATTAATTCACCAATTTCCCCCGTCTTCAGCTCTTCAGAAGTAATTCCGATTTTATTCCCTAAGAAACCACTGGCATCATAAAGGATGCTAAAGACCCCGATTGATCCTGTTATCGTATGTGGTTGCGCAACTATTGTATCGCATCCCATTGCCATATAGTATCCGCCTGAAGCAGCATAATCCGACATTGAAGCAATCACCGGCTTCACATTCGCCGTATTTCTGATTTCTCTCCATATGACGTCAGACGCCAAAGAACTACCCCCAGGAGAGTTAATCCGGATTACCACTGCTTTTATTCTTTCGTTTTCCCTGAGTTTGCGAAGTTCTCCTATGAATGATTCAGATCCAATTATTGATCGTCCTGGATTTGCCTTGCCCGGTAAAATAGTTCCTTCCGCAACAATGACAGCAACTTCATTGTCGGATTTCGAGTAAGTGGAGAAACTACGCTTATACTTACTATACTTAACGAATTCCACGTGCTTATCTTCCGCCAGGCCAATGCGTTGTTTCAATTCATTTTGCACTTGATCATCATAGAGCAACGAGTCAACCAAGCCATACTCTTCTGCCAATCCAGCATTACGGACCAACATCTTGTCTGATATATCTTTCAACTCTGCTTTAGGAATATTTCTTGACTCTGAAATCTTAGTTAGCACATAATCGTAGATCGACCCGATCATCTCTGTCAACTGAAGCCTGTTTGAATCGCTCATTTTTTCTAACAAAAAAGGCTCAACTGCACTTTTGAATTCGCCAACGCGAAAAACCTCTGGCTTGATTTCAAGTTTATCAAACAGCCTCTTGAAGAAACTAACTTCAACAGCAAGACCATTAAACTCAATTTCACCTTCCGGGTTCAGGTAAACTTTATCAGCCGCAGATGCCAGATAGTAAGCTCCTTCCGACATTACTTCGCTGTATGCTACCACCCATTTGCCGTCTTCTCTAAAACTAATTAGCGATTCCCTTATTTCTTCGATAACTGTAAAGCCCGTCATCGGATAACTAATTGACAAGTAGATCCCTTTGATCTTGGGATCTGTCTTGGCCTTCGCGATGCATTGGCGAAGCTGCGCTAACCCAATTGGCTTTCGTGAACTAGCTCCAAAAAGTGAGAGGCCTGAAAACGGATCTTCCTTCTCTATTTCCAAAATAGGGACATCTAAATCCAGCATCAACACGGAATTATCCTTCACCATAATCTCTTCTTCGCCCGACATTGAGATTAACACAACAATGCTCAATAAAACCAGAGCCATCGCCGCAAATGCCCCAAGGCAGGACGTCAGGAAACCCTTTACAAAATTCATGTGTACTAATTTAAGTTTCAAAAGTACGCAATACTGGTTCGAATAAAAAAGTATGTTTGTAATGGCGCGACTCCTTTATGAAGACCACTGTTTTTCTTTTGCTAGGCACAAATATGGGCGACCGGCATAAAAATCTGGCTGCAGCACAACATGCCATCCATCCAAAAATTGGTTGGATTAACAAAGTATCCTCAGTCTATGAAACGGCTGCCTGGGGAAAAAGCGATCAACCGTCATTCTACAACCAAGTTATTGAGATTGAAACATCCCTTTGTCCTCAAAAGGTTATGGATGAATTATTGGGCATTGAGGAAAGTATGGGCCGCAAACGAATCGAAAAATGGGGTGCTAGAATAATAGACATTGATATTCTTTTCTATGGAGAAGAGACAATTGAAACTGAACGACTCTCGATTCCTCACCCTCAACTCGCAATGAGGAGATTTGCACTTACACCGTTAAACGAAATTGCCCCAATGTTTAAGCACCCAATATTCGCAAAACAAATAAGTAAATTACTGGCTGAATGCCCTGATCAACTTCGTGTAGAAATGATTACAGATTCTAGTCAACAGTAGACCATATCTGTCTTTAAACTACCGATGTCCAGCTGCATTATATGCAAATGATCCATCAAAGGAATCTACAAGCTCATCACGTCAACATTGGCGTCTATTTTTTTCACCAACCCTTGTAAAACTTTTCCGGGGCCGCATTCAACAAAAACCCTGGCTCCATCCTTCACCATATTTTGTACAGACTGTGTCCATCTCACAGGGCTGGTTAATTGCGCAATAAGATTCTCCTTGATTACACTAACATCCACAGCAGGAACTGAATTTACGTTTTGATAAATGGGGCAGACCGGCTCGTTGAAAGTAGTACTTTCAATTGCAGCAGCCAGTTCAGATCGTGCCGGTTCCATCAATGGCGAATGAAATGCACCCCCCACCTGCAATGGCATTGCCCGTCTTGCTCCGGCTGACTTCAGTCGATCGCAAGCAATCTCAATCCCCTTCATGGACCCTGAAATTACCAGTTGTCCGGGGCAATTATAATTCGCAGGAACAACCACTTCATCTATGGCCGCACAAATATCCTCAACGACTTTATCGTCTAGTCCTATAATGGCGGCCATTGTTGAGGGGTTGATTTCGCAGGCATGCTGCATGGCAAGCGCCCTTTTTGCAACCAGAAGCAAGCCATCCTCAAATGAGAGTGCTTTACTGGCAACAAGGGCGGAAAATTCCCCCAAAGAATGTCCTGCTACCATATCGGGTGAAAAAGAGCTTTCAGCAAGTGCGGCAGCAACAGAGTGCAAAAAAATAGCTGGTTGAGTAACCTTCGTTTCCTTCTGTTCATCCGCAGTGCCAAGGAACATTATTCGAGTTAAGTCAAATCCGAGAATATCATTCGCATGATCGAACAAATTCTTGGCAAGAGGACTTGCATCATAGAGGTCTTTACCCATACCCGTAAACTGGGCTCCTTGACCTGGAAAAACATACGCTTTCATAGTTGCTCAGCTCTATTGAGCTCCAAGTTTAATGACAATGGATGAAAGTAAAAAGTCCAGGCTTCAGCAAAGTATACTGACGCCTGCGGAACCCAAACACGCCCTTACTTGGCATCCAAGAATCTGTTCTTTAACCCTGGCGCGGGGATCATACATTTTTCATTCCTGCCAAATATCTTGTAGCGGTATGCTGCAATGATGTTATAGATGCCATCACGAATAACGTGGGGAACAAACTTGAATATGGTGAAAATTGGCCAGATGCTGCTTAGATGGCTGGTTATTCTCAAAACCGCCTCACTGCGTTGGAAAATAGTGTCATTCTCAACTACAACAATAGTTTCGAGGGCAGTGGCCTCAAAACCAAACTTTGCAAGTTGCGATTTACCAAAGTCTGATTGGAGGGAAGCAAACCTGAATTTTGATTCAGGGTCCCGCTTGATAATGAATTGTACTGCTCCATTGCAAAGGTTGCAGACACCATCAAATAGGACAAGAATTCTAACACTGGCATTTATCGAACCAAGTGAACCCATCCTTTGATTTTTTTTGTATTGCTTGATGGATCAACTGAATCAAAAGTGACTTCGGCCACAAAATAGTAGACACCGGAGGCCAATTCGCTTCCTTTATCATCTTTCCCATCCCAGTCTATATAGATTGAATTGACTTCACTCCCAATTCTACCATCATAGGTGTAAACATCTTGCCCCCAACGGTTGTACACTTTAAATTTTACCGTTTGTACAAATCTGGCGCACTTCATCCTTAGTTCGGCTGGAATGCAGTCTCCTTCTTCACCACAATTAAAACCCCTTATACTGTAAGCGCTAAACGTATCGTTGTAGCTGTCATCGTTGGGCGTGAATACATTAGGTAGTTCATAGTATGGGCAATTATCAATACAAATCTCCTCACTCAACTCACCCACGTTGCCAGAGCGATCTACTGCCGCAACCTTATAACATCGCGCAAAGGATAGCAAGTTGTTATCCAGGTAAAAGGTATCTCTTACGTTTTCTGCGATGAGCGAGAAATCATCTCCCTGCTTGCTGGCACCGTATACATTGTATCCCCTAATATCGCTTCGACATTCAATATCTTCCGATCTGCTCCAATAAATTATGTTGCTATAATTGTCCTTCTCGCAAAACTTCTCGTAATAATCGTTACAGTCCACAAAGTCAAGCGTACTTCGCGCTGGGGGTTCAAGCTTGCATGGCGGTATAGTATCTCCGGGTTGCGCACAAATGATTTGCGAAAAGTTCTTTAGCGGCTGAGCAATTCTAGGATTACCATAGCCTCCTCTTGCCATTATTCTGTAGCAATAGACCTCATTGTCAACTAGTGGTGTGCCGTTCCATTGTCCTTCATCCAGGTATATGAAACCCGCGCTACTTACGTCCACGCTGTCGATCAATATCAAATCAGCCTCTACAGCCCCCTCCGGACCTCTATAAATCAAATGCTTATTGGGAAAAGTCTGAATTTGATTGGACCAAGGGACAAATGCGCTCCAATTAAGTTCAATTTTTTTCACCTGCGACTTTGCATCCAACCGTACGGATGATGCGGCGGCCGATGTACCTAAAAATCCCCCGTTGGAAGCATAGGCTGCTATACTATAGTTGTAAACATTATCTGTGGTGTTAATGCTCTGATCTAAGAAGGTCGTATCGGTAAAGTTGCCAGGGGGTGTAATATTTACTGAGTCCCCTCCGCGCGCAAATCCAATCGCCCTGTAAATTTCATACCGGTATGGGGGAGGAAATTGGGTGGTGTTGGCGTCGAACGGCTTTCTCCAACTTACTCGATTGATGCCGGCAGATAAATCGGTTTTCTCCACTGTTACGTGAGTTATGATTGGGACGTCTGCCAAAATTGGCCCAATACAAATATCCAACGATACATAGCTTTCCCCTCCCCTGGGCAGTGGGAAGACGGCAACCAGCCTATAGCAATATTTAGCACCAGGGGCCAACCCTTTTCCGCTATTCGTATCCGTGTAGGTCGTAATTGGCAAACCATTACTGTCTTTAATTCCTAAGACATCAATGAGCTCATAACCCAAATAATCAGGCATACCTGTTTGACAATTGTCAGGCTCAAATGGAGAACCATCAACCTTTCTCCACACTTGCATCTTCTCTGCACCCTGGCAGAAATACGGATCCCATTCAAGGTCAGTATGACGCTTGGACAAATCCAGCTGCGCATCTTTCCAAATTGGAGCAGGACCAACGACTTTGATGAACCAGGTTTTGAAAGTCACTAGCTTAGGACCGTTTGCTGGTTTATCTGTGATCTTAAATACAACCAGATATGGCTGTTCTTTTACATGAATACAATCTGTATCCCAGTGAAATTGCAATTCCGCAGGTGGAACCGAAGGCTGAAAATCATCAACTCCCGGAACGGGACTGTAAGTTGCCGGGGATTGTGCTGGCGGAAAGTTAAAGATCTCCGAATAAGCTTCAATTTTAACTTGGTCATTGTTGGCGTCAATGCCAAAAATCGTGGCGTCCAGTACTGTGCCTGCCACAACACAGGTATCAGGTGGTATTATTAAGTCGGGACGATCATTTTCACAATCATCAACGATGATTTGCATGTCTCTTCGAACATAACCCATTTGGTACCAGCGATCACCTTTTTTTCTCCATTCTATAACATGAAACGCAATATTGTATTCTCCAATAGCGCCGGGGGCATCCCAGGTGATTGTTCCGGTAATCGCATCAATTGAAAAGGTTGGAGGACCAGTTCCATCTTCATTACCCGTGCCAAAATCCGTATAGAATTTGGGATCATTTGGACTTTTGTAGTTGATTACCTCGGTATTCCTATCGCTGAATGGTACTTGCAGTGAAAAAGATAAGCTGTCACCATCAGGATCAAAAGCGCCAGGGTTGTGCGTCCAGGCAACTCCAGAACACGCCAGATCAATAGGGGGAATCAAGAGTCTTGGTGTATTATTGCACCCCAAAAAAGGATCCGTGGTAACCACCGTTTCCAGGTAAAATGTAGTATTCACAGAAGCATCCATGTTCAACACGCCCTCATTTCTGTTGGGCTCTTTATAGCTAATAACATAGGTGCCATTCCCAGAATACGTGTGACTTATGGTGTAAGAAGCCGTTGCAACACTACCATCCGGATTCAGGTCCAACCGAATGGTATTTGGCGTTTCGGGTACAAGTACAGTTTCCCCATCACCAAAGTTCAAGATATCCTGATCACCGCCGAATAGAACAGTTGTGTTCTTCGTATTCGTGTAGACGGTTACTGTTATTATGAAAGTGAGACTATTGCAGTTCTCACGCACTGCAACGATTTCCCCTGCCCTCAAATGGGTCGCATTACTATGCATAGCAGTTAAGAGCAGCAATAAAGCGGTTATTCCTCCTTTTACAAAATGCCTCCCAAAAGTGTTAGAACTCATCCTCTTTTCCTTAAATCTCCTATCAATTACGCATAATCTCCAGGCCGATACAATTTACTAGCTTGTTTAAAAACACTAAAATAGCATTTTAGGTAACGCATATCCCACAAAATTAGTCTCAAACCCATCAAATTCTTTTCAATTCTACTAACCTTTTCAATTCTTTCTTGCTCCTGGTAAAAAGGGGGAAAGGCCGGAACTCAAAATTTCTGGCTTGGCCTTCGCAGACTCATCACCTTGACTATGCATGGATTTACACCCTAGCAGTTAATAAATGACTTGAAGTGGGTGCAGAAATAATTCTGTTCGCGTCATTTTCTGTTTCGTATTATCTGATATCTTAGCGTGACCAAACCAAAACCAAGCTCCTCTATCGCATGAAACCTGAAGAAAAAGACAAGGCCTCACTCCTCAAGCGAGAAATGGAGATTAAGCGACTCATCCGGCAGATGGAATTTGATCAGCTTCATAGTAGTACGGTGTACAAAAACCTTGGTCAAGAACTCAACAGCATAAAGCATGAGCTTATGAGCCGCGAGGCGGAAGGACCAAAAAAGTAATTCTTTTCTGCTGACACATTCAATTAGCTATAACTAATAATCCATTCAATTCATGCGTGTTGTGGGCGAAATTCCGAATAGTGAATGTAAGATTACGGTCTTCGCCTGGAACAATCGCTATCTGATCAAGCTGGAGCAAGGTCTGCTGGAGCAAACCTTCAAAGTAAATGAATATGACGTTGCCAGTGAGGCTGAGGTTTATAAGATTGTGGACAAGCCTTTTGTTCAAGAAGCTCTCAATCGGTTTTCCGACATGAAAATCAGTCTCCAACAGGCAATAGAACGCGCTTAAATACAGCGATTTGCATGGCCTTGCAGGAAATTGTTTTATTTTGCAGCTTCCATGGAAGTAGCAGAGAAGAAGAACAAGAACAAGCGATACAAACCGATACTTGATGGTATACCTGACTGGCCGGTATATCAATTAAGCAAAAATCGTCAGGAGTTTATTGAGGAGGTGGCTCAGAAGGCGTTCGATGAAATAAAAAAGAAGCGTCCAACCACAAAGCACATCATTGACGAGTTGGAAGCTACTGTTTATCGCGAACAGCAGCGGATGAAAAGAAATCGTTGGCGCGTAGATGCAGCTGATGAGCCCCGGTTTTGGGCCAATGTGAAGGAGGAGCTGGTCGCACTGGCATCTTTCAGTCCTGAAGAATGTCAGGCCAAAGCAGATGAACTCATATATCGCATCGTATTGCGCTATGCAAATGAGATTGCAGGAAACTTCAAAGCCAATTCATACAGGCTTACCCGTGAGATTGTTAAATTCTGGTTTGCGCGCCTGTTAAATGGTGCGCGTGTTAAGAAATTCGGTGCTTTCTTCAGAACCCGCTACACGCTTCGCGATAAGATTCAAATCGTTGGCAAGGTAAAGCAACTCCGCAAGCTTGCCACGGAAGGAACCGTTGTTATGGTCCCTACGCACTCCAGCAACCTTGATTCTATCCTCATCGGTTGGATTATCCATTCACTTGGGCTTCCCGCTTTTATATATGGTGCCGGGCTAAACCTTTTCAATATCAAGATATTTGCGTATTTCATGAATAGTCTTGGCGCCTTCAAGGTTGACCGAAGAAAAAAGAATGTTCCTTATCTGGAAACTTTGAAGTTTTATTCGATGCTGGCAGTTCAAAAAGGGGCACACAGTATCTTCTTTCCGGGCGGAACAAGATCGCGGTCCGGGATGATTGAAAAAAACTTAAAACTTGGCCTGTTGAGCTCAACGATTGAAGCACAACGGAATCTTTATCTTGATACGCCGCCAGGTGAGGAAGTGCGAAAGATCTTTATAGTACCTGTTACGCTCAACTACCATTTCGTGCTCGAAGCGCCCGACTTAATAGATGAATACCTTACATCAAAAGGAGCAGACCGGTATTTACCCGAACAAGACAAATATGGCAGCTGGCAGCTTTTGCAGTTCTTATTTAAATTTTTCACAAAAGGATCAAACATCTCTGTATCGATAGGCCCCGGCCTCGATGTGATGGGCAATTATGTCGACGATGCGGGGAGAAGCATCGATGCGCAAGGTAGAATTATTAATACGCGTGATTACTTCATTTCTAATGGAGAAATAACCGTTGATAAACAACGGGAAGATGAATACACGCGGATGCTCAGTCATAAAATAGTTGCAGAATACCACCGCATAAATCGGATTTTTGCAAGTCATCTTGTCGCATTTGTTGCATTTGAAATCTGGCAAAAGAAACACCCTAAACTTGATTTATTTGGCCTGCTTCGTCTCCCGGAAGAAGGCCAGGTTATCCTTTATGAAGATTTCCGGGCAGCGTTCAAGCGCGTGCGTAAACAGGTATATGTATTAAGAGAGCAGGGCAAGGTATATCATGCCACTCACTTAAAGGGAAACATAGATCTGGTAATCCGGCATGGACTCGATAACGTTGGTATCTTCCATTTAAAAAGACCTTTGTTGATGAACAAAGAAGGGAACATCGTCACAAAAGATTTCAACACCCTCTACTACTATCATAACAGGTTGGTTGGATATGACCTCGAAAAGTTTGTCTGACACAAGTAAGCCGATCGGTGTGATTGGTGCAGGAAACTTTGGCAGTGTTGTTGCCAACATGCTCGCGCAGCACAGAAGAGTGCTACTATATGCCCGTGATGAAAGTGTGATCCAACGAATCCTCCAAACAAAGGAGAACAGAGGTCATCCCATGCACAAAAACATCCTTCCCACCAACGATCTTGCATCATTGGCCAGACAGTGCGATGTGATCTTTCCCATCGTGCCCTCGCAGCATTTTAGGTCCATGATGAAGCAGCTCTCCATCCACCTTCATCCATATCATATACTCATTCACGGCACGAAGGGTTTTGATGTCAGGCTTCCTGAAGGAAAAACTATCGATACAATGCCAACGCTGGACCGGAGTGTGGTAAAAACGATAAGTGAGGTGATTCAGGAAGAGAGCGTAGCCGTTCGGGTTGGATGTCTTGCTGGGCCGAACTTAAGCAGAGAACTTGCTGAGGGTCATCCTGCCGCTACCGTCGTTGCGAGTCATTTTAACGAAGTGATTAATGTTGGGCAGCGGCTGCTGAGAAGTGATAATTTTCAGGTTTATGGGAACAAAGACTTGGTTGGTGTGGAACTGGCAGGGGTCCTGAAGAATATTATTGCAATCGCGGCAGGTGCGCTAAGTGGCATGGGATATGGCGAAAATGCGAAGGGCTTGCTGGTAAGTCGAGGCATGGTAGAAATGGTATACCTGGGCCGAGCGCTAGGAGGGAATACCAAAGCATTCCTGGGCATTGCCGGCATCGGCGACCTCGTAACGACCTGCAACAGCGCACTGAGCCGTAATTTTACTGTAGGATACAAACTTGCGCGTGGAGAGAGTTTGAAGGAAATTTTGGCAAAGACAGATGAAGTTGCTGAAGGGATTAATACCGTTAAGATAGCGAAGAAGTGCGCCGACCATTATAAGGTACGTGCACCAATAACGGCCACGCTTTATCAAGTGCTGTTTGAAGATATGACTGTTAAGAAAGCCCTTGAGTATTTAATGCGCTATCCACTAAATGTAGACATTGATTTTCTGGTCGAGTAGTCACAATAGTATCTCTCTGACATTTTCCTGCATCTTGGCTGCAAGGTCATCTAAAGGCAGGTCGTTGACATCACGGCCAAAAGGGTCTTCAATCTCCTCCGCGATTAGTTCTACACTCAGCAATACAAAGGAAACGAGTACGACGATGGGAACCGTCATATATCCGGACTGTGTAACAAAGCCAAACGGTAGCGTGATGATATAAATGGTAATGAATTTCTTCACGTACATCATATACGAGTACGGTATTGGGGTATATTTAATGCGCTCGCATGCCCCCAGATAATCAATAAAATCTTTCAATTCCTTATCCATATTGATAAGCTGATCTCCTGTTATCAATTTATCGGAATAAAGGCTATTGACCCTTTCATACAGCAATGCTGCAATCCGGTTTGGCTTATGCTTATACTTTCTTAAGTCATTGATAAAGGATTCGTTTGGCGCATCCAATTCTGCAAATTGAACGCCTGAGCGGAGGCTCTCCTTCATCGCAAAAACGAAATTAGGAATCATTTTGGAAAACCAATCTCGATCCTCGTGGCTATCTTTGCTGATGCAGGCATTTACTTTCATGGCAAAATTTCGGGTGCTATTGACCATGCCACCCCAAATTTTCCTACCCTCCCACCATCGATCGTATGCGGTATTCGTGCGGAAGACCAAGAACAAACCCAACACAATACCTAGCAGGGAGTGCATGGCAATGGTGGGTTGAAAATCAGCCTGGTGCAGTTGGAAATAATCTAAAAAAAAATAACACAGTAAGGAAGAATATACCGACATAAAAAGTAGCGCAGGCCACAGCGTTACTATTACCCTGCGACTATAAGAATGAAAAATAAGAGAAAGCCATTGCTTGGGGTTGTACTTTACCATATGGTCAAATTTGATGCATAAAGTCCATTCAAAAAAATAATCCTACCATGAAACTTGCAAACAGTCATTCGCGTATATAATATTGTAATGATATCAATTTAATATCAAGTTTATGCATAACGAGAAAAACAACAGCCCCATGTCGGGCTACCTGATGGCCATTGTTGTGGGCACATGCTTAATAACAGGAATTGGCGGATTTATTGCGATTCACGCTCCGTTTTTCATCTTCCCGATGATCCTCGGCGGGTTGCTTATACCGGGTTTCTTTTATGTAAACCCCAACAGCTCTGTAGTGTTGGTTTTGTTTGGTGACTATAAAGGCACCGTGAAAACAAACGGATTCTTCTGGGTAAATCCACTTTTCGTTAAGAAACCGATTTCTCTGCGGGCAAGAAACTTTGACAGTGAAAAAATTAAGGTAAATGACAAAGTAGGAAATCCGATTCAAATTGGGGTTATTTTGGTCTGGCAGGTGCGAGACACATTCAAAGCTGCCTTTGAAGTTGATAATTACGAGAACTTCGTACGAATTCAAAGTGATTCTGCAGTTCGCAAATTAGCTGGACTATACCCCTATGACAATTTTGATACAGACGCCGAACTTACACTTCGCTCAGGTCATGAGGAAGTAAACAGGGCGTTGGAAGAAAACCTGAAGAACAGGCTAGATATTGCTGGGATTCACGTCATCGAGGCCCGTATTGGCTACCTTGCCTATGCCCCTGAAATCGCAAGTGCGATGCTCCGTAGACAACAGGCAACCGCTGTGGTCGCTGCAAGATTCAAAATAGTGGAAGGAGCTATAAGCATGGTGCAGATGGCCCTAAGTCAACTCTCCGAGCACGATATCATTGATCTTGACGATGAACGCAAAGCTGCGATGGTGAGTAACCTGATGGTTGTACTCTGCTCGGATAAAGATGTTAGTCCCGTCGTGAATACAGGCACACTTAACCATTAGGAGCATCATTGTCAGTCCACTCCTCTTTTCAGAATTTTCAGCATGAAGAATTAGATTAATGGCGCAGAAAAAAACTTTTGTTTTGCGGGTAGATCCTGAAGTATTCAAAGCAGTTGAAAAATGGGCAATTGACGAATTTCGCAGTACCAACGGACACTTAGAATGGATTATCAGCAAGGCACTTAAGGAATCGGGTAGATTGAAAATCAAAGGAAAATTTGAGTAGTCGTTGAATGCAAAAAATATAATCGCTTATCTTTCAGGCTCAAAACCTTAAGTAACTATGAAAAGCCTGAGCATAATGCAAATTTTCAGCTTCCTTATCCTGCTCATTACTCTGGAATACGCTCACGCGCAAGATTTCGTTGTTACAACCCTGGGGGATACGGTGAGAGGCGAGGTTAAACCACTGTTTTACAGTGTTGACAAGAAAGTGCAACTCAAAGGCGCTGATAAGAAGAAGATCGTTTATCCGATGTTCAAGGTACTAGCTTTTCAATACAAGGGAGATATCTATCAACCAGTAAAAGGACCTAATGGATACACCTTTATGAAGCTTCAGAAAGCTGGATATCTCTCGCTTTATAGTTTTCAGTTAGCAAACCAAGCGACTTTTGATGGCTTGTTTCTGTCACGAAAAGATGGAACAGGATTGGAAGTTCCTAACCTGAGCTTCAAAAAGTTTATGAAAAAATTCCTTGAAGATTGCCCATCTGTTGTGGAGCAAATTGATAATGGAGATCTTGGAAAAAAAGAATTGAATGAGATAGTCGATGCGTATAATCAATGCGTCGATGATAGAACGATCGACCATTCCAAGCTGCTTGCAGAAAAGGAGGAACAAAGCAAATCCATAACCGCATTGGATATACTTGAAGAAAAAGTAAAAAGCGAATCCGACTTTGAAGGCAAGGACGATGCCTTGGACATGATTAAGGAGATAAAAGAGAAAATCGTTAAGTCTGAAAAGATACCCAATTTTTTGCTAGATGGGCTAAAAAGTTCGCTTGCCCAGGATGCATTCAAGGAAGAACTTGAAAATGCGTTAAAAGAAATCAACTAACGCTTACCCCGAATGGCTATTAATAGGGAAACTAACTTGGTTCGATTTCTAATAATCACATATGCACTGCAGGAGGCAACCAATACAGCGAGGAAAAAAAGATAGCCGCCATCATCCCTGACAACTATACCCAGGATAGCAAGGTGCATGGTTATGGCGCCAAGCATTAGTCCGAGTCCCAAGATACCACCAAGCCAGGCTGTTCCAGGTATTATTAACAATACTGCAGCAATCAATTCAAGTGTTCCAACAGCAATCCTTCCCCAGGGTTCTATACCCACGGTGGTAAATATGTAGACGGATTCCTCAGCGCCGGTAAACTTAAAAAACAACGTCTGAAACAGAACAAAAGCCGCTACCAAGCGCGCGGCCCAATAAAACACAGGAGAGGCATTTTTCATAGCACAACAAAGTTATGCTATT
>JAOUDZ010000032.1 GCA_029858965.1 Cyclobacteriaceae bacterium | reverse complement strand
CTGCGCTTCCTGAACGTTGGAGGAGGCAAGCATAGCAAAACCCGTTCCACGCGTCGCCATCACATCAGAGTGATCTCCGAAAATAGAAAGCGCCTGACAGGCCAACGACCGTGCAGAAACGTGAAAAACCACCGGCTGAAGTTCCCCGGCCATCTTGAACATCGTTGGAATCATCAGCATCAAACCTTGCGACGCAGTAAAGGTGGTAGCCATAGCCCCTCCGGAAACCGCACCATGTATGGCGCCGGCTGCTCCGCCCTCGGATTGCATTTGCATCACATCTACCTTCTCGCCGAAGATATTTTTGCGGCCTTCCGCAGCCCAGCCATCAGCCCGCTCACCCATATCGGAAGATGGTGTGATTGGATAAATAGCCGCTACCTCCGAGAACCCATATGCCACATTAGCTACAGCTGAATTGCCATCAGTGTTGATATAATTGGTCTTCATAATATGTACTTAATTGTAGCATGAAAGTACCCACCAGTTTAGCCCAAGGTGCTGTCAGTTGTCATTGAAAAAAATGATTTTAATCAGGATAAACCCGCTATAACTTGCTACAGCTGTCCTTATTTTATTGAATATCGAATTTTGAAGGAATTTATCATGTTCACCTTTGTTATAAGTCAAGCGGGGGCTTGCGCCAGTTTGGTGCCCCAGTTTGGAGTTTGTTTTAGGTCAACCAGACGCTTGAATTATGATAGGCGCAAGCGGACGCTTGCGCCAGTAAGGGATTACCCGGCGGGATCGTGCTTTCCAATTTGGCGACACAGTTGTTGGCATTCCTTCAAAATGTTGTTCGTTCTTGTTTTGGCAATATGCAAGCTGTCCAACAGATGTGGCGATTCGCAAATCTCTTTGCAGAGCACTGCTCCCTTTTCAATCAAATGCTGCTTTTCGGCTTTGGTGAGCGTTGTAAGGCTGGTCAGTGGATGCAGTCCATAGGCATCGATGAGTTTGTTCAGGCTTCCTTTGCGAGGATAATCCCACCCCAGTAAATGAAGCCCAACGCAACCACCGTATTGAACGGCATCATCGGTGAATTTGGTATTGGTAACAACCCAGCCCTGATGAAAACTTGCGTTGTTTTCTGATTGCTGAAGACGTTGTTTTTCAACGTCCTGGAAACGTGCCTGTATGTAGAGTGGAATTTTTACGTCGCTTTTTATGCCTGGCAGGTTGTGAAACTTGCATTCTATCATTAAGTAATGTTCACCTTTTTCAGCGATCACATCAATTTCATGCTTAACGCACTGCCCCTCCGCAATAACTCCTACTCTTGCAGTATACCCTTGTGCCCTGAAAATCTCACCAACAAATTTTTCAAACGGAAAGCCTGAAGGCCCAAATTCCATAATTGCCTGCTTCAATTTATAACGTGCCGCGTGTGGCTTAGAAACTTTTTTGAGCAAAGAAAAAGCAAGCCGATAGATATTCCTTGTCGAAATGCCATCATACAATTGCGGTACGAGTTTCTCGATCACGCTTTCGATGATAATATCATCCGCGCCGGATCGCTGCAATGATTGACGAAGCTTCTCTGGCAAGAAGGCCACCTTTTCCCCTGAGGCTTTGGTAATTAAGACTGGTTTTCCTGACTTTTTTCCCATTCACTTGTACGGCCATGCGCATGCATACAACCTTGCCAGATAATCATGTAAAATGAACATACTGATGCCTGGCCGGTATTGGCTCATAGAATACTGCAATAATATAGGTAATTTATCGCTACCGTATCAACGATCGCAGATGAATTGCTGATGACCCAGGGACGTAAGATTTTCTTATCTTCATTTCTTCTGTAGAAGGTATGATCCGGGCATTGGAACAAAATTTTATCCGGCTGAGTTGAAATGCCTTTCTTACAAAGATGCACAGTACAATCTCATTACCTAATTTTGAATCGTGAGCCTGACGAAAATTAAACATCTCTGTTCAACCCCAATTCTATGAATCTAGCCATGCAAATACGATGACTTTAAAAAGAAGAGATTTTATCCAACTGTCTACTGTAGTAGCAGGGACAACGCTATTAACGGGTATCCAATCGTGTCAGTCAAATGAAAAAGGAATGCAGAAAGAGCTTGGTCCGGACCAACTCGAACCCATGACTTCAGGCATACAACCCATCACCAAAGCAGAAAGAGCTTCACGCATAGAAAAGGCACAACGGCTGCTGAATGATCAACAAATGGAGGCACTGATTTTAGATGCAGGTACTTCCCTGACTTATTTTACCGGTATCAGTTGGTGGCCCAGTGAGCGCCCAATGGTTGCCATTATACCTTCGCAGGGAGATGTCCGCTATGTTTGTCCCGGATTTGAGGAAGCCCGCCTGCGAGAATTGATTACACAAGGCAATGACGTGTATCCCTGGCAGGAAGATGAAAGTCCGTATAAACAAATAGCCTTAGTACTAAAGGATGCCGGCATCAAAGGCGGCAAAGTGGGTGTAGAAGAACGGGTTCGGTTTTTTATTGTGGATGGGATACGAAAAGAATCTCCACACCTGGACTTCGTAAGTGCCGATCATGTAACCGGTGCATGTCGCTTAATAAAATCGGCTGCAGAAATTGCACTCATGCAAGTCGCGAATGATATTACTACCAACGCCATGAAAATAGGAATGCAAGCTTTGGCAGTTGGCATGAGCCCGGCAGACTTTTCTGCAATTGTTTCATCTGCCCATCAGACATTTGGGGCCGAACATGATTTTGCAGATGTCAACTTCGGTGAGGCAACAGCTTTCCCGCACGGCAGCGCCAAGCCACAAAGATTGAAGCAAGGCGATATCGTTCTAATGGACTGCGGGTGCCGGGTATCAGGTTACAGTTCCGACATCTCCAGAACTATTGTTTTTGGTCAGGAACCTACCAAGCGGCAGCTGGAAATCTGGAGCCTGGAAAAAGAAGCTCAGGCAGCAGGCTTTGCAGCAGCCAACCTTATGGCTGCTTGTGAAGATGTCGACGCTGCTGCCCGGGCAATCATAACGAATGCAGGATTCGGCCCCGGCTATAAGTTACCGGGTCTGCCCCATCGTACCGGGCATGGCATCGGCATGGATGGACATGAGTGGGGCAACATGGTAAAAGGAAATCGCCAACCATTAGAACCAGGAATGTGTTTTAGCATCGAACCGAATATTTCAATCCCGGGGGAATTTGGTGTTCGCCTGGAAGATTGCGTTTATATGACGGACACAGGTCCGAAATGGTTTTCACGGCCAAGCAAATCGATCGGCGAACCTTTTCCCGGAGCGCCAGCCTAGTGCACAAGGGGTTGGCCATTTGAGTCTGTACTCAGGATTTCACTCATGTAGTCAAAAAATGGGCGAATACTTTTGAATGTTTTGTTTGCGTTGTCCAGGAAACTATTGTCCAGGACTTCCTTGTCAGTAAATGCACGTTCAAACCAATACTGTTTGTATCGCAGCAAATCAATCGCCGGATGGTCCCTTGAAAAGCCTTTTGGCGCTGTATTGACTGTGTCCCCCATCATGACGCCAAAATTTGCCTGTATGGCCTTTGCGTTAAGCAACTTGTTCCAGGCTACATAATTGTGGGATATCTCCAGACGTATCCTTTTGAGGTCATCGGGATTAGGATATGTAAATCCACAACCCAATCGCGATCCGCCTGGTTTGATCCAGAAATAGTATCCACCGCGTAGCATGGGTTTGTTACGCCGTAAATGCCCGGCAAAGCGTGGATTGTATGGTGTTTTGTCCTTTGAAAAGCGAACGTCGTTATAGATTCGATACAGGGCTTTCTTCCCCGACGGCGTTTCAAGCTGGTCATGTGTATTCATTTTTATGATCAGCTGATCTAAAAAAGATTCTACATTTTCTTTGGCTAGGAGGTATCGTTCTTTATGTGCATTGAACCAATCCCTGTTATTGTTTCGTGCCAGTTTCTTTAAGAAGTCAAATGTTGAATCTTGAATCGTTGCTTTGCCTCTCCTGCTATTCATGACTAAAACATTTTATTGCACCAATCAAATGCAATATATGGATAATCACCAATCTGCTTCTGCAAAATAAGGTTGTGCACCCAAATTGGAGTATTGTGAAGAACATCTACCTTTATTTCAACTAAAATACAACTATGAAAATCATTCGCAGGATTTTTCTTGGCATCGTAGGATTTTTAGGTATTTCGCTGCTTATGATATTGTTATTCTTTCGACAGGAAGCCTATCAACTGTATAAGGTCCTCACATTCTTTGATCAGGATGTCATTGGCGAAAACTTCAAAAGTGTTCCTGCTATATTTCGAACCACTACCGTGCGCAAGCCAGAGATTCCATACCGTTTTGCAACAGATGAACAACCCATCACACTACCCGAAACCTTCCAATGCAATGATTCAACAATCAATACCCAGGCCTACCTTGATTATACGCTGACAGATGCCTTGCTTGTCATTCGACATGATACTATCCGCTATGAGTACTATGGAAATCAATTTACAGCTGATGACAATCACATCTCATGGTCGATGTCAAAATCTATTATTTCGGCGCTTTTGGGCATTGCCATAGATGAAGGGAAGATTAAAAGTATTGAAGAAACAGTAACCGACTATTTGCCAGACTTTGTAGGGACCGGGTATGAGAACGTAAGGATCAAAGATGTACTGCAAATGTCATCCGGCGTCGGATTTAATGAAGACTATGGTGATTTAAATTCTGATATTAATGTGATGGGCCGCTACTTTGCTTTGGGTATGCCGATGGCAGATTTTGCAAAGCGACTAAAAAGAGAAAGGGCGCCTGGCACGTACAATCACTACGTCAGTATTGACACTCAAGTATTGGGTATGATTCTGAAAAAGGCAACCGGAGAAACAATAACGGAATATATGTATAAAAAACTATGGTCCAGGATTGGCGCGGAATCTGAAGCCTATTGGATCGTAGACAAAGCCGGCATGGAGTTCGTGCTCGGAGGACTCAACGTCACGGCCAGAGATTATGCCAGGATAGGGCAATTGTTTTTGGACTCCGGCAGGTGGCAAGGTCAGCAAATCGTGCCGGAGGCCTGGGTAATTGCCTCGGTCACGCCAGACGCACCTCACCTGATGCCTGGCATACGAAATACAGCGGAACGCAAAGATGGTTATGGTTTTCAATGGTGGATACCCTATGGTGGTGACGATGAGTTTAACGCCCAGGGCATCTATGGCCAGTTTATTTATATCGATCCGGACAAAGATTTGGTCATCGTAAAGTTGTCATCCAACTACCACTTCAAGCATGACAATACCGGTTTTTTTCATGACATAGAAATCGCGATGTACAGAGAAATTGTTAAGCAGATTGTCATTAACGAATAGCATTCATGATACATTTTTCCAATGAATCCTTGAATCCAATGTGCGTTCCGTTTGGGATTTCTCTAAGAAGTCAGGAAATCTAAGGTCTTTGCACTAATTTTGCGCAACAAAAGCTTGTATGACCAAGGATACTGTTTTGATGAATAAAGATCTGGATGCCCTGCATACGCGGGGATTCTTGGGCATTCAGGTAGACAAAAAACTGGACCTTGTCTGGGAAATCAACCAGTTGCGAAAGGCGAAAAACGCAGTTATCCTGGCACACTATTACCAGCAGCCTGAAATACAGGATATTGCTGACTATGTTGGTGATAGTCTGGGGTTGTCACAGCAAGCTGCCAGTACTACTGCCGATATCATTGTATTTGCCGGCGTACATTTCATGGGTGAGACGGCCAAGATTCTTAACCCAACCAAAAAGGTGGTATTGCCGGATCTCAATGCCGGATGCTCCCTGGCAGAATCAGCACCTCCGCGTGAGTTTAAGCGATTTTGTGAAATGCATCCGGAGCATATTGTGGTGACTTATATCAACTGCTCAGCTGAGATCAAGGCCATGAGTGATATCATTTGCACTTCTTCCAATGCTGAAAAAATTGTGAACGCTATCCCGGCGGACAAACCAATCATCTTTGCGCCAGACAAGAATTTGGGAAAATATCTCATGCGAAAAACGGGCCGGGACATGCTCCTCTGGGAAGGTGCCTGCATCGTACATGAAGCTTTTGCCATCGATAAACTATTGGATCTTCACGGCAAACATCCTGCGTCCAAGATAGTGGCACATCCCGAATCTGAAGAACATATTTTGAAAGTAGCCAACTACATCGGGTCGACTACGGGGATGATCAACTTTGTCAAGAATGATCCTGGTCAGGAATATATTATAGCAACAGAGGCAGGCATCCTCCACAAGATGTCAAAAGAAGTTCCGCACAAAATCCTGATACCGGCGCCAAGTCATGAAGACAACACCTGCGCCTGCAGCGAATGCGCATTCATGCGCCTGAATACAATGGAAAAACTTTATCTCTGTCTTAAATACGAATTGCCTGAAATTGAAGTGCCAGAAGAAATCCGAATTAAGGCGTTGATACCCATTCAACGCATGCTGGAGATTTCGAAAAATTGATCATGCCAAAAACAGATGTACTCATAATTGGTTCGGGAATTGCCGGACTTTCGTTTGCTATTAAAATGGCCAAGCGATTTCCGGATCAATCTATTACGGTAATCACCAAAGCTGATGATGGTGAATCGAATACCAAATATGCACAGGGTGGAATAGCCGTGGTGTTGGATGAGATCACGGATTCTTTTGAGAAGCACATTACAGATACGCTGAAGGCAGGAGATGGTCTATGCAATCGGGAAGTAGTGGAATTCGTTGTTAAAGAAGGCCCCGAAAGGCTTAAAGAGATCATCGACTGGGGTGTGGAATTTGATCAAGACGCCTCAGGGAAACTTGCCCTGAGTCGCGAAGGTGGACATACCGCCAAACGCATAATACACTATAAAGATATAACCGGACTCCAGATTGAAAAGAGCCTGCTTGCCCAGGTCGCACAACTGCCTAATATTTCATTATTGGCACACCATTTCTCCATAGACCTGATTACAGAGCACCACTTCAAACATAAGATTTCGCAACCGGAAACTGGTATCACCTGCTACGGTGCCTACGTCATGGATCAGCGTACATGCATGATTGAAAAGTATGTTTCAAAAGTAACATTGCTAGCTACCGGTGGCTGCGGTCAGGTTTATCGCGTAACGACGAATCCTCAAATCGCGACTGGCGATGGCGTTGCCATGGCGTATCGCGCCATGGCAAAAGTAAAGGATATGGAATTTGTGCAATTCCATCCCACGGCATTCTATACCCTGGATGAAAATCCCGCATTCTTAATCACCGAAGCGATCCGAGGACATGGGGCTTACCTGAGAACGCAGGACGGAGTCCGATTCATGTTAAAATATGATGATCGCGGAGAACTTGCCTCCCGAGATATAGTAGCCAAAGCAATAGACAATGAGCTTATCACGCGCGGAGATAATTGCGTATATCTTGATTGCACGCACTTACTAAAGGAGGACATACTCCTTCATTTTCCGAATATCTACGAGAAGTGCCTGAGCAAAGGCATTGACATCACCAGCCAATGGATACCTGTTGCCCCGGCGGCGCATTACAGCTGTGGCGGAATTGAAGTCGATGTAAACGGGAAGACGTCTATTACAAATTTATACGCTTGCGGCGAATGTTCCTGTACCGGTTTGCACGGCGCCAACAGGCTTGCTTCCAATTCGCTGTTGGAAGCGATCGTATTTGCGCATCGGTGTTACACTGATGTTGAGCATACCATAGCGTCTATAGCTACACCAGCAAACATTCCGGATTGGAACGCTGAAGGTACGACCATTCCCCGCGAGCAAATTTTGATAACCCACAATCGAAAGGAACTGCGTGATCTGATGAGTGATTATGTGGCTATTGTTCGATCCAATGAGCGTTTATCAAGTGCGCAAATGCGTTTAAATATTCTGTATCAGGAAACGGAAAAGCTTTACCATAGTGCCGTGTTGTCGCCTCAGCTCTGTGAGCTTCGCAATCTGATTGCCGTCGCATATCTAATCACCAGGCAATCTATTGATCGAAAGGAGAGCTGTGGGGTATACTATAATACCGATTATGCTGCGCTGCCGTAAATTCTGTTATTCACGCTTGACTAGCTCTTTATCCAGCTCAGCGAGATTATCAAAATGTAATTCAGCAACGTCATCAGCTTCATTTTGATAAAATATCATGCCTATCGTCATTACCAGTCCTGTCATAAGAATAGCATAGAGTAAAATCCCGCTGCTGAAGTTATGCTGAACGTACGCTTCCGGTATTCCAAAAAATAAGAGAACGGTAATCAAACCACGTGGTGCGATGAACCACTCGGGGTTGATACTCTTCATAAATAACCGCAAGCTGATCAATCTGACGACATAGAGCGCAAGAACCAGGCTAATACTGATAATTGCTGTTCCTACATTTAGCAACGATGCCAAATCCAGTGTCATCCCAAAAACCACAAAGAAGAATGTACGAACAACAAATGCAGATTCCAGCGTCACAAGATGAAATTCCTTGTTGATCTTTTTCAAAACTCCGGGATCAATCCATTTTTGCAGTTTCCCGGAAAAGAATAGCTTATAGTTACTCAACGTAAGGCCGAAAATCAAAATAACGATTAACGAAGAGAGATGAAATATTTTTCCGACTGAATATAGCGCTATCAGAACAGCGATCAGTAAGAAAAGACGCGCATTTTCTTCTATCTTTTGAAAAATTAACACCAGTAAATAGCTTATGAATACAGACAAGCTGACTGTAATAAGAACGTTGAATCCTACTTCCTTCACTATCGATAGGGCCGTCGCGTCCTTGGGGGTTCCGATAGCGAAGTAGAAAAACATAATTCCAAGAATGTCGGAGAAAGTACTTTCGTATATCATAAACTCTTTCCTGGATTGAGACAATTGCTTTACGCTTGGTATAATAATCGCACTACTCATGACGGAGAGTGGAATTGCGTACACTAAGGCGACATAAAATTCGAAGTTGAGAAACTCTTGGATCAGGTAGGCCAAAACAACAGCCGAACCGGAAAGCGCGACAAAGGCGACTGCAAAGGCCTTCAGAATTAGTGGACGTTTTTCCCTGGTTAATGTAAGGTCAAGCGCAGCCTCCAATACAATCATAATAAGTCCTACGATACCAAGCAATTGTAGTAAATTGAAAGCACTTGGTCCCAGATGGAGATTAAAGTAGCGCATGGCAAACTGACAGCCGATACCAAAGAGGATAAGTAAAAGAACACTTGGTATTCTGGTTAGTTTTGACACCCATCCAAAGGAATAGGATAAAATAATAACACCACAAATCAAAAGAATGTCGTAGTAAATGTTTTGTGTAATCATGGAGTTTTAATTCTTAATGTATCTTTGTTCAAGCGCTTCACAGGAACAGTATTAAAGTTACTGACTTTCGATTATCAAAGGAAGTCATTAAGATAAAGAAAGGGTTGAATGGCAAAAGTTAATAAATTCGGGACCTTCAGTGGCGTATTCACGCCATCCATTTTAACCATTCTCGGTGTTATCATGTATTTACGTCTGCCGATGATCATCGGAGAGGCAGGCTTGTGGGCCACTATCGGCATTATCGTAATCGCCCACATCATTTCTGTTACGACAGGACTTAGTGTTTCTTCTATTGCGACAGACAAAAAGGTAGCTGCAGGTGGGACCTACTTTATGATTTCCAGGAGTTTAGGGTTACCAATCGGCGGTACCCTAGGGCTGGCACTGTTCGTCGGACTTTCCTTTAGCGTAAGCTTATACCTCATCGGGTTCGCCGAAAGCTTCCTTGGCTTTTGGGGATTTGAGCTGTCTATTAATGCCATTCGATTGGCAGGTACAATTATTCTGCTTGTTGTAACTACCATCACTTTCATCAGCACTTCGCTGGCCATAAAGACACAATATTTCATTATGGCAGCGATCATCCTTTCGCTGATTTCGATATTGCTGGGGAACCACGATTTCGCACCACAGCAGGCCGTTCAATCAATAGGATCGGGTACAAGTGCTATACCCTTTATGGTACTATTTGGGATCTTCTTCCCCGCGGTAACGGGATTCGAAGCAGGCGTATCAATGTCGGGCGACCTGAAGGATCCGAAGCGATCCATTCCACAGGGAACTATTCTTGCCATCGTCGTTGGCCTGTTTGTCTATCTCGCCCTTGCTGCCTTTTTTGCCCTCACGGTAGATGGGGAAATACTGGCTACTGATTCACAGGTTTTACTTAAGATATCCTGGATTCCTCAATTGGTGATAGCGGGCATTTGGGGTGCAACGCTCTCTTCAGCGCTCGGGAGTATCTTAGGAGCACCTCGTATTCTACAAGCGACAGCGGCAGACAACATTACACCACGTTTCTTTTCAAAAGGTGTTGGCGCTTCCAATGAACCACGAAACGCACTCATGCTGACTTTTTTGATAGCCGAATGTGGAATTCTGATAGGTGAACTTGATGTTATCGCCCGGATCGTTTCTATTTTCTTCATCACAACCTACGGTTTTTTGAATTTGAGTTGTGCTTTTGAAGCATGGACAAGCGCGGACTTTCGGCCAAGTTTCAAGACACCGGTATGGGTAAGCCTGCTGGGCGCGACAGCCTGCTTTATCGTAATGATCGAACTCGATTTTGTGGCAACGCTTGGCGCATCTGTCATTTTAGGAATACTGTACTTCTACCTCAAGAGAAAAGAACTTGCACTGCAAAGTGGTGATACCTGGGCAGGAGTATGGTCGTCGTTGGTGAAAACTTCACTGCTACGGCTAACTACAACGAAGAAGCACAATAGAAACTGGCGGCCCAACATTCTGATGTTTAATGGCGCGGATAGTGCAAGACCATTCATGTTGAGTCTGGGAAACGCCATATCGGGAAAACTTGGTCTATTATCGTCTTTCGAGTTGATCAAATCAAATGACATCCTGAAACCGCAGCGAAGCGTTAAAATCGAAAATGACGATACAAAAGTATTCCGAAATACGTATACGTGTACCGATATTTATTCTGGAATAGATGAAATAGCGCGTATCTACGGTTATTCAGGAATTGAGCCCAACACGATTTTAATGGGTTGGAGTATCAAACCGGAAAACAAAGACAAGTTCATCAGACTAATCAGTCATATTCAAGGTTACAATCTCAATTCTCTTTTCCTTTACCACCATGCAAGCGCGAAGAAAATTACAACGCCATCCATTGACGTATGGTGGAGCGGATGGGGACGAAACCTTTCGTTTGCACTCAACTTACTCAGACATCTTACAAGCTCCTATCCCTGGAATCAGTCCAATGTCAGAATTTGTATTATTATAAATAATGACGAGGATACAGAACGTATTAACCGTTACGTAAAGAACGTTGTATTGCAGTACAGGGCAAAAGCGACCATAAAAATAATAGACAATCATGTCGCTCAATTACCCCATAAAGAGATAATCGCCAACGAATCTGCGTCGGTCGATCTTGCGGTTATTGGAATTCCTGATGGCAGCTATGATGATTTGGAAACAACCTATCAATTTTCGTACGAGATTTGTGAACAACTCAACTCGGTATTGCTTATTAACGCCTGCAATATCTTTGAAGACCATTCTATTGTAACCCAGCAGGATACCGCGTCTGCAACAATCAAGAAAAATGAATGGGTGCTCCCGGAGATCCCTGAGTCCCGCTATTCGGAAATTAATGATGATATCCGGAAGATAGATGAGCGTGGTCTTCAACTAACCGAGGCACTGCACAAGAAAATCTTCGTAGCGAGTTTCAACCCGGAATCTGCAATTTATGATAACCTCTATTCGCTTGCTGAGACAACGGCATCGGCATTAAACAAGGTGGTAAAATACGACCAACCGTATCAAAGAAGTTCCGCAGTCATGCGGACCAAGAAGCACTTCAACACCCAAATAGCGCGGCTACTCGATGACGCCCTTGAAAATGTCGTTCATTCACAAGAGGAGATACTGCAGGAAGGAATGCAGTGGTACCTTGCACAATTGGAGGCCGATAGTAACCGGTTTCCAAAACAGCTATCTATTCATTATGCCAGAACAGAATTTGACCCCAATAAGGAAGATAGTCCAGCCCTTCGGTGGTATAAGCTTAAACGCAGAGTATTAAATCCTTTTTCACGAAAATCAATTTCACTGAAAGTGAACTATCGTGAAGGGGCTGCCTATTTCCTGCGTGATCTACGGTACCACTTTCTTACTGTACTCCTGGATGATCTCGGAAAGAACCTCACCGCTTCGCGTGAAAACTTTCGCCATTTCATTTCATGGGCAGATGAATCCTTTCAGCGCATGTTAAGCATGCAGGACAGTCTGCAACAAAATGAAGAAATTAAGTCATTTATTGCGGACTTGCTCAAAAAAGTGCAAACGCTAAAGACCCAGTTGCTCGATCTACAATCATTATACAAAGGCCGGCTGCAGGTAGAGTACCGAAAGAATGTAATTTTCTTCATGCAACAGCTGGAACGCATAGATTTCAATGATTACATCCAAAAAAAGAGGCGCTACAGAAAATCCTATCTCGCGCGAAAAGAAACGCTTTCCGGGTATCCTGCCGAATGGTCAGAAAAAGCCACGCTTGATTTGAACACAATTAAGTCGAGCGCATTATTGTATGACTATTTCGGACTTGTGCAACACGAGATACAAGGCTTTCATGCACGACTCAAACAGTTATTTGATAAAGAACAGGCGCAACCTGTTAGCCGATTGATCGATTCATTAACTGCTGTTGCTACGGCACCTGGAAAATCAAAACCACCTTCCCTGCCTGAATGGGAGTTCAATCACGATTTCGCAACGGAGAAATTAAGGGAGATCACGGATAAGTTACTATCTACTTCCAGTGTACTGCCAGAGGAATCTACTGTATCGATCCAGTTTGATGGCAAAGTCGAAGGTCTAACCTTACCCATACGCGCTATGGTTTCGCACCTCACGGAGACCACATTAGCGGGCCCGCTAAATGATATCCTGGAGGAATTATTGGAAAAAGTTGGGCGATCGAACCTGATTGTTAATGATCAGGCCAGTCTGGCTATGTTTAACATATACAATCTGGAAGAGACAGATGAAGAATCATTGCGTCCTGAGGAGGTCAATAGGGCCGTTCGGGCGATAAAGCAGGAAATGGAGCTGATGAAAAAAGCTCTTGAATCCACCTTGCAAGAAATCGACAGACAATGCAGTGAACTTCAAAGCGCCTTGAGAATACATCATTTGAGCGATTTGGCTGGTGATTTTTCGACGTTGGTAAGGAGAAGAAGAAAAGAGCATTTACAAGGGCGGCTGAGTGAAAAACTTGCACAAGTTGCGGATATTGTGAAGCGGACACTAGTTTCAGTGCTATACTCGCAGGCCAAAGGCATTTTACTAGCCAGGCAGTTATCATCTTCAGCACAAATACTATCTGTAAATGAAAGGATTTTGAACGTTGTCGGCAGTGTAACACCAAACCAGGGCATACTGCAAAGATTACCGCATTACTATGTTTCCCTTTTCAGCGGACGGTCTAGCATAGGTGATAACTTTTGGGTAGCACGCCCTGATGAAGAAAAGCAGTTCGCAGTTGCACAGCAGCGCTACCTGGTCAGCCGACAAGGCATGTTATTGGT
Source organism: Cyclobacteriaceae bacterium (assembly GCA_029858965.1). Taxonomy (GTDB): domain Bacteria; phylum Bacteroidota; class Bacteroidia; order Cytophagales; family Cyclobacteriaceae; genus Chryseolinea. The sequence goes on along the minus strand of JAOUDZ010000032.1, from coordinate 30,839 downwards.
TTTAGGCGAACGAAATACAGGCAAAACCGCATTGTGTAAACATTTCGCCGAGTCGGCATCAGGTAACTTCACACCCTACCACATTTTCCCGCCAGAAGATGGTACCATAGCCATCGATCAGTTTGAAGCGGCGATGAGAAAGGTGACGAAGTTTGATGGTGACGCGACCCAAATACTTAGTATGCTGCCGCACAATAGCATGATTGTTATACATGATCTTGAAATGTGGTGGGAACGGAGTGAAGAAAACGGCCTGACCATGATCCGGTATTTGAAATCACTTGTTGAAGAGTTCTCTGCTAAATGTTTGTTTATTGTAAATATGAATCCATATGCATTTGCAGTAATCAATACGGCAGAGAAACTCGACACTCATTGCGCCGGTATTATTCGATGCGTGCCCTTTAACTCTTTTGAATTGAAACAATTGGTCATGACGCGGCACAAGTCCAGCGGACTCTCTTTGAATTTTGGTTCAGGTGTGACCGACAGATTTGGTGAAATCCGACTAGCCCGAATCTTTAATAACCTTTTTGCATATTCAAAAGGAAATCCGGGGGTAGCCATGAATGCCTGGTTAGCAGGAATTCAGGACTACGTAGACAAAACCATTAACTGGCGGGCGCCTGTTATCAAGAATGGTGATGTCTTGGCAGAAATGCCAGCGCCGTGGGCACATCTTTGCCTCCAACTGTTGCTACACAAACGCATGAGCTTAGAAAAGATCATACGATCGGTACAATTAGATAAGGATCAAATAACAGAAAGTCTAGCGGTGTTGAAACGCCTTCAGCTAGTCTCTATTCGTGGAAATTCCATTTATTTTTTGAATCCATACGCAGAGTTTTTATTAATTAAACATTTTACAGAAAAAGAGTGGATATAATGAACACTATCTATTTAACAGTGGCTGCTTTGTTTGCGGTAATCTTTTTCCGCTTTGCAAAACTAGTAAGCCTTCGAAACAGGATTACCCAAAGGTATCTTCCACTGTTGAATGGGCTTGAACTTGCCTTATGGACCTCCATTATCTTCTGGTCTGCAGACCTTTTTCTTTCTGATAAGCAGTACTATCCATACTTGGTCATTGTGATGATCAGTTTATTCATGATCTTAGTGGTGTGGTATTATGTGAAGGATATTGTCGCAGGTTTCCTATTTCGCCTGCGGCACAATCCAATCAAAGGTCAGTTGTTGGATTGCGAAAAACTGCATGGTACAATCAGGCGTGTAGGGCTGTCACAGCTCACTGTTGAGACCGCCGAGGGTCAATGGCGAAAGGTACCGTATTCAGCCCTGGTCACCCAGATGCTTTCCATCCAGTCACAGCATGCACTGTCTCCTGGCGAAACGGTGATCACGATAAAACTGGAGGGTGCAGTTGATCCAGGCTATTTCGAGCGTTTTGTACGTGAAACCCTCGCCCTATCGTCCTGGTGCGTGGCATCCAAACCCATTACGGTGCAGCCGAATCAGGAAGAAGAAGGTTCAATGCGAATTTCGTTTTTCATGCTAGACCCCTCCTATCTTTCATTGGCGAAAGATCGGTTGGCAAAGCTTGTTAGTAAATTTCAGGAGGTTGGGAAATAAACAACAGTAGCCTGCAAATTGAATACAGCATTGACTAAGATGACATTTTACTACAGGTTTAATCCTTCCTTAAAATGAAATCATTCAAGAAAAAGCTTCATCGAATTATCTTCGGAGTTGACACCGCGGCGGGAAAAGGTTTTGACATTGTCTTACTTATACTCATCATTGCCAGCATTACGATACTCATGCTGGAAAGCGTTCAGGAAATTAATATCAGGTGGTCTGCTACCTTCAAGAAATTAGATTGGATTATTACATGCCTGTTTACCGTAGAGTATGTACTGCGCATTTGGACCTCCGAAAAGCGGAGGCATTACGTATTTAGTTTCTTTGGATTGATTGATCTGTTCTCAATTCTCCCTACCTATATAGGCATCCTTATTTCCGGAACGCATGCCCTGGCAATTATTCGTGTGCTTAGGTTACTTCGGGTTTTCCGTGTCTTAAAGCTGGTTCAATTTATGGGTGAGGCCAGCAAACTGAAAGAGGCGCTGAGAACAAGTTCAAGAAAAATCGTCGTATTTCTCTTCTTCGTTATGATCGTTAGTGTTTTCTTGGGAACATTGATGTATATCATTGAAGGACGTGAGCATGGTTTCACCAGTATTCCACGAAGTATTTACTGGGCTATCGTAACACTCACAACCGTGGGCTATGGCGACATTGCACCGCAAACGACCCTTGGTCAAATCCTCGCTATGCTGCTGATGATAACCGGTTATGGTGTGATTGCTGTACCTACAGGCCTGGTCACGGCCGAATTTGTAAGGGCTAATGCGTCAACTTCAGGCAAAGCCACACATGCCAAAAGGGCATGTTTGCATTGCGGTACTACAGTGGACAGAGATACCGCGAAGTTTTGCAGCCAATGCGGGCAAGCCCTACCTAACGCTGATAATATTCCGAGCGATTAACTATCATTTTATGCAAATGGCCTTGTGACAAAGCATGAGAACAATTCCACCGTTATAAAATCTGTTGAAAAGTTTTTTTCACTTTCTCAAAGTCAATTCGATGCGCTTGCACTGCATCCATTGTATCTGGTGTATTCGCTTCGACACACTGTTCGATAACGAGATGAGGATGTAAATTCATATCCTTCAGTTCCTTTGCGAACCTATCATAATCGATATCCCCTTCACCAAAAGTTTCAGTCCATATACCGTTAACAGATTGTCTGATATGCAATTCAATCACACGGTTGCCATACAACTTCAACACATCAAAAACAGCAACCTGTGAATTTTGGGATCCCCTATAAATCCAGTGCACATCAAAACAAAAAGATACATTTTCAGGCGAAGTATTTTGCATGACATGATGAAACTCTCTTGCGCCCGCAAGCAATTCCATATCGTGTGTATGGTATGCAAGCGTTATGCCCAGCTTTTTCAGCGCACTACCCAGCCGGTCAACGTTTCTGGCTTGTTCGATCAGTTGGGCATCCGATTTAAGTCCTTTCCCGCCCCATTCGATTGGACTGGGATTTGTGACCACTATCTTGGTTCCGTATTTTTTCGTTTCTTCAGCAATCGATAAAACAACTTGCATCGATTTTTCAGCTTCTGATGCGTCATGCAGCATGCTGTTTACATACACTGACGGCATCTTAATATCATTCCGCCCTAAAACATCAATCATCTGTCTGGCTTCCGCTGATGTACCAATGTTTGGTTCAATCGCTTTCATGCCAGACCGCAAGAAATCCTGCGCAGATGCTTCAGGATCTTGCCACCAGGTTCTGCCCTGTCGCTTGTAGAAAGTAATCCAGTCGTATGTGCTGCAGGAAATCGGAAATGACTGCTTTTGCTCGCTGCGCAAAGAGAGCAGGAAAGGACTTAGGGCGAAGGCCGCAAAACCATTTAGAAAATCACGTCTGGTCGATTTCATATAGAAGTAATTTGAATATAGTTTATGAAGTTCTCCATTTTTTAAGCAAAAATAATGCACCAACAATGACTATTGCCATGAAGGAAAAAGTAGAGAAAATGGATTTTATGATGGTTAAAACTGAAGCGACTTCCGCAACCGAAGTCACTTCTGAGGGGTATCGCATGAGCATATTTACGACCGCAATATTTTCAAAGTAATCAAACAATCCGGCGGCCAACGGTAGTAAGCAAATAACAAAATAGCTCTTTGGCCAACCCAGTTTGATCAGGAAGTATGCAAGCAGGAGCGAGTACGATACACCAAACAACAACGGATATAGCATATCTACCGGAATTTGGATGAACAGATAACTATGCCTGCCCTCCTCTCCGAGAATTTCCAACAATGTTTTTACATACACTGGAGAGTATCCTGCTGGCATCATATCCAAAAGTTCCAGGCCGTTCGAGGATTTCATCACCAATGGAATGGTAATAGCAATCATGAGAGCATATACAAAATTGGTGAGTATAACGAGCAGAAGCACCCTCTTTCCAGTAGCAAATTCCGCTATCTTAATCATAATAGAAGTACCCCCTGTCAGATTGAATGTGGATAAATTACCTGAATTAATGCAATTGTGCGTATTATTTTGACATCGCAGCACAAATCCTTCACGAAGTTAGCATTGTATTGTGAAAACAAATGAAAAACACACTTCCCATGCTTGCAGAAAAACCATTCATTTCCAACCGGCGTATTATTCCTTTGTTGTACTGGCGTTCTTGACCATTAAGAATTCCAGTATGTTCTCATTGTCTACGGTACCAATTAACTTCTGGTCAAGCATTACAGGCATAAGAGTTGATTTATGTTGTTGCATTTGGAGATATGCCTTTTCCAAAGATGTATCCGCATCAAGAAACAAAAGATCATTATTCATTATCCTACTGATAATTTCATTCTCACCTTTATTGGATAGTGCCAGAATAATTTCATCCCGGCTTACCGTACCGACTGGAACTTCGTTCTCAGTAACCAGAAAAGTCTTGGTTTGCCCATTTAACAGCATGCTTACCGCTGTCTTGACTGTGTCACTAGCGCTAATGGTTTCATAGTGTCGCATCAGCACGTCATTTACGGTATAGCCGGCAAGTATGAATTTAGCTTGCGTCATGGATGCTTCGGCCTGGGCGCCCAAAAAGATGAATAAGCCGATAAAGATAAGAAACGGGTTGGCGTAGAAGCCTATGAATACAAAAACCATTGCCAATACCTGCCCAATTTTGGCTGCGATATTAGTTGCCCTTCGCCTATCCATGTTCATCGACAGAATTGCACGTAAAACTCTCCCGCCATCCATTGGAAACGCAGGGATCAAATTAAATAACGCAAGCCAAATATTCACTACAAGAAAGTTTAGGAAGAAATTGGAGCTATTCACGCTGGCCGTCAACTGAAGTGTCATGCTTTCGGTATCGGGAACTGAAATCAGTAGTCCTGTAATAGCCGCCAAGGCAATATTTACTGTTGGTCCGGCAATAGCGACAACCAATTCCTCGGAGGGTTTTTCAGGTATACGTTCAAGGCGCGCAAGGCCACCGATGGGTAAGAGTGTTATGTCCTTTGTATTAATGTTATAACGTTTTGCGGCGAGTGCATGACCAAGTTCGTGCAGAAAAACAGTGATGAATATGCTTATCACAAACAATACAGACCATAAAATCTGAATGGCGCTCTGTCCTTGTCTATAATTACTGAAGATAATGAAGGCTATCAATATGGAGAATGTCCAGTGAATGAATATTCCGATACCTGCTATGTTACCCAGCTTAAATGAACCCTTCATCAATTACTATTAGTTGTCTATGGAATCACAGCTTATAGAAGTCTTTTACCATCGCAACGATCTGGTTTTTAGTCATTGCGTCAGCCACTAATACCGATTTTAGTTTGTCAGCTCCGCGATCGATCGTTTTACCACTTTCTATCTTTTGCTGTAATAAATTTTTGACTTCGGCAGGACCAAAAACGAATAGTTCGTCAACGTCTTTGACGTAGTCCAACACCTTCTGGAGGAAAAGATCCACTTGAGCCATTTTTTTTGCATCCAAAGTCTTCTCGTTATTGATGTGTTGGCTGCCGAAGAAGCTCCCCTTTTCACCTTCTCCCTGGTGATGAATTCGGTTTTCAATACCTGACTCAACCTCTGTAAAATCATGAGTACCATCAGCAAATGTGACGATGAACGCTTTCGCACTGTCTATCCATATACCCGTTTGTTTTTTCATTATGTATAATTGTTAATAACGAATTGAAAAGTTTTTGTTCAGCACATTTATTATGCGATTAACATCGTCCTATTGAAGGTAAGTAATGGCACTTCGGCGTGGAAGGCCATTTGCTGTGTAACACTTCTTCCGAAAAGTTTTTCAAAAAAATGAAGTTTGTGCGTAAACATTGCCAGCATGTCTCCATGCTGTGCCTGAAAGAACGCTTCCACTGCCTCAGAGATGTCATCGTTATGCATAACGTGGAAAGAAATCGCCTTGTATTTGGTCTCAGCTATAAGTTGCTTCGTGATCTCCTTAGTGTCAATTGTCTTTGTAGAATCGGTAGGAAGAACGTGTAAAATGCTAATCTCAGCACCAAGTTTTCTGGCGTATACAGCAATGGTCTGTATCTCTTCATGCACACTTACCAGGTCTGTCGCATAAATAATTCGCTTGACATAATTGAATTTCGCATCACCAGGCACGGCTACCACTGGAATGCTGCTGTGATCAATTACAGCGGTTGCATTGCTACCCAAGAGCGTCTTTTTCAAACCCGTAACACCTTTGGTACCCATTACAATCAGATCGATCTTGTGTTCGCCAATAAATCGCTCGAGTACTAATTCAATTGGGAAACCTTTTACTGATTGGTATCTGATATTCAACTCACCACCAACCTGGGTTCTGATTTCTTCTATAAGCCGATCAGCGTCTTGTTGTGCTATCTCGAGCATTTCCTCCTCAAGCTTTTGCCATTTCATTAACGTTTGAGAGGTAGTATTAACGTTTACCACTGATACCAAAAAGATCTTGGCCTTTAATTGAACCGCCAGGCGGGCGGCATACATAACTGCAACTTTAGACAGCGCAGAAAAATCGGTCGGAACAAGAATGGTTTGCATGATGTTCTATTGAATTAGTAATATATTGAAGTTGATCGTCACGGGTTATCCATTAAGTAGTATGAAAAGCAAGCAGTGGAAGGCGAGCCTGGTATGCCATCTTTTTGGTCAAACTCCTATCAAACAATTTTTCAAATTCCTTCCTTTTTCGCGTCGAAAGTGCAATCAGATCCGCGCCAACAGAATCGACGAATAAATTGATTCCTTTTTGCGTATCGTCATGCTGCAGCACGTAATAAAATGGCTCCTGGTGCCCGGTTTCCACCGCAACTGTTTTAGAATATGCTTCAATGGTGTCGCGTTCGGACTTCACTTTTTCCTTTGAAACATGTAGCAAAATGAGTTCAGCGTTAAGTTTGTTCACTAACGTGCTAAGTTCTTTCAAAGTTTGGATGTCACTGTCATAAAAATTAGTGGCGAAGACTACTTTTTTGGGTAAAGCAATCGGGGCGTCCGCAGGCACGGCAAGCACCGGGCAAGGTGTTGCTTCAATCACCTCCCCTGTATTGGTCCCAAATAAGAATCCGCCAATTCCGCTGGCGCCTTTCGTTCCCATGACGATCAGGTCCGTTTTGCTTTCACTTGCTGCATTGATAATTTCGTATACTGTGCTGCCTGTCCTGACCTCTTTTTCACAAGGAACACCAAAGGCATCCAGAAGCTCCCCCGAAATCTTCAGGAGTTCCTTGTGTGCCGCTTTCTCAGCCTTGGACATCTCTGCCTCAATAAGTTCATAGGCAACATCATTGCGCGAGAGTGGTGGTGTGCATACACAAAGGAGCTTGACTTCAGCACCCAGTGCCTTCGCAACTACAGATGCATACTTAATTGCATGTGCGGCATTCTCGGAAAAATCAGTTGGGATTAAAATTTTCATCTACCGAAAATAAGTTCAAAGACTATTTATAACGCATTGCGAGATCAAATTGATTTAGCCATGAACCTGATTTACCAATTCGTCGTCAGTAAGCAGTGCATGAAGTTGGGTCAGATAACCTTTTTCAGCTTTGTTGATATTCCCAAAGGCATGTGCAATCGAACCGGCGGTATCTGATATACGATGCTTTATTGGGCAGCTAAAAACGTCAGGATTCTCTTCATAGTACTTGGCAAATGAGCGAAACGCCTCCCTGGCGGATTCCTTCTGTTGCACCAGGTAATCAAAGACAATCAAAATGTGTTCTGCTGCATTAGTTGCAAATTCGTCTACCGTACCCTCCATTGGCACCCAATATTGGTTAACCAATTCCCGGAGCTTCTCTATCTCGGCGGGTTTCACTATTTTATCTGCCGCAGATATTGCGTAAAACAAAAAACCCAGCTGTTCGTACATTTTTTTGAAGTTCGTTTCCATAGGGCTTGCTCGTTTAAAAACTAAACTTATACAATTAAGCACGAAAAGCGTATGATATTTATTGGAACAGAATTATGATTTATATCAGGTAATTTCAATAAATATTCATCAATTCTGTTGGGTTTCATGTCATTCAATAAGCCTGTCGAAATGCTTGATATTCCAGACAAACGAAAAACCTTTCCATCCTGAAACTTCTTTTACGGTAGGTAAAGCTTGCTAAGTTTAGATACTAGCTTTATCTTGTTTTTCACAGGGTGTATCAATTAGTCAATCATTATCGTTTATGAGATTCGTCGCGCCAGCAAGGTGGCTTCCCTTTTTTTTGATCCTCACTGTAAACAATGCTTTCGCGCAAACAGCGACCAACATTTCAGGGGTCTGGAATGGGACCATCCAGGTTCCGTTGAGCGATGATTGGACAGGTGAATACTCAATAGAGCAAAAAGGGCTGTTGCTGGAAGGGATTGCAACCCTGAAAAGCAGTGACAAAAGAGATTCGGCACAATCAAAATTTTCAGGGTCATTCAAGAATGGCGTGGCCTATTTCAGGTCAACCGCATTCGTTTATAAGACTTCTGGTTGTCTATCAGTTGTTGAACTTACATACAGCCAAAAGGATGGAATGGAATTCCTTTTGGGGAAGTGGAAAGGCGACTGGGACTTATCGACCTGCATGCCAGGCGCATCCGGAAAAGTAGAATTGGCCCGCGTTATGACCAGCCCCAAAGTGGTCGAGGCTATTACACCGGCAAGTTCCGGTCATCTTGCCGCAAGCGATAATGAAGGAAATGCTTTACGCGATGCGCTCGATAAGCGGAAATACTACGCGCTCATCATTGGCATTGATACCTATGAAGATGACCGTATTGTCGATCTGGCAAGCCCGGTAGCTGACGCAAAAGCCTTGCAAGGTGTTCTTCAAAAGTATTATGCGTTTACCAAAGAGAATACTTATTTGCTTTCTAACCCTACGCGGACAGCGATTATTGAATCGTTTGACGCCTTAAGCGAAAAAGTGATGGAACGGGATCAGCTGCTTATTTTCTACGCCGGGCATGGTCTTTGGGATGATCGACTAAGCCAGGGATTCTGGCTGCCCGCTGATGCAACCATGAATTCCAAAGCACAGTGGCTGTCGAATAGCACTATCCGTGATTATATTGGCGGAATTAAAGCCAAGCACATATTGCTGATCACCGATGCGTGCTTTAGCGGAAGCATATTCAAAGAAAGAGCCGTTAGCTCGAATACTAAGGCTATCCTTGAAATGTATAAGCTCCAGAGCCGTAAGGCAATGACAAGTGGCGCACTTAAGACGGTACCCGACCAAAGCGTGTTTATCTCATACCTTATTAAACGTCTCGTTGACAATCGACAGTCGTTTCTTTCTTCTGAGGAATTATTCCAATCTTTCAAAATCGCTGTAATAAACAATAGCCCAAATGGGCAGGTGCCACAATACGGACCTATTGGTCAGGTTGGAGATGAGGGAGGAGATTTTATTTTTCTAAGGCGTTATGATCACTAAGAAGTAATACTGAACGGGACTTTCACATGATTCAGATGGGCCGAGGGGATTCAATCATTTCCAATGTGTATACTGCCAACAATACCAGCCGGTTAATACGCGGCGGGAAGGCCTATTTTGATTTATTGGAGCAGCTCATTGATCGTGCCAAAACTTCAATCCATTTACAGGTCTACATCTATGAAGAAGACGAGACTGGCAGCCAGATTACGAGGGCGCTTGTACGCGCAGCGCAAAGAGGGGTAAAAGTCTATTTGTTGCTGGACCGTTATGCCTCTAGTGCGCTGCCCGAGTCAACTGTCCAAAGTATTATCCATGCGGGTATTAATTTCAGATGGTTTGAACCACTTGTAAAGGGGCGTAATTTTTATATCGGTCGAAGGATGCACCATAAGATTTTTGTGGCAGATGGGCTGTCTAGTCTGGTAGGCGGAATCAATATCAGTAACCATTACAATGATTTACCTGGTAAGCCGGCCTGGCTGGATTGGGCTGTATTCGTGGAAGGCGAAGTTTCTGCTGTATTGTACCATCGTTGCACGCAGATGTGGTTTCGCGTGACTAAAATTCCTATACCCGTATTTCCTATTGCGGAAAGTATTGGAGAGAATTGTCTGATACGTGCCCGCATCAATGACTGGGTCCGGAACAAGAATCAGATTTCACGCAGTTACCTGGAAATGTTTCACCGTGCCAATTCCAACATCACTATCATGTCAAGCTACTTCTTACCTGGCCGTGTCTTCAGGAGGAACCTCCGCCAGGCAGCAATGAGAGGCGTCAGCGTAAGAATTATTGTTACAAAAATATCAGATGTGACCCTCGCAAAATTAGCAGAACATTATTTCTATCCCTGGCTCCTGAAGCGGAATATTAAACTTTATGAGTACCGGAAAGAAGTCTTGCACGCTAAAATTGCTACGTATGACGGCATGTGGGTAACAGTGGGTTCTTACAACGTAAATGATATAAGTGCCTATGCCAGCATAGAACTTAATTTAGACATCCACCACCTTCCTTTTGCAGAACAAGTGGACAAAGTGCTGGGCGAAATTATGGAAAAGGATTGCGATCGCATAACTTTGGAAACACTAAATCATAAGGACAGCTTTCTTCACCGCATGGTATATCTCCTGGCTTTCTGGTCCTTCAGGATAATTTTTTATGTGTTCACATTCTATTTCAGACAAGAGAAGCCCCAATAGTGCTGTGCTACTCAATTCCCTTTATCCGTTCAATAAAGGCCTGCATTGTGTCCTTATCCCAGCCTGATAATCGACCGCGCTGCATCACAAGTCTGTTATCTAATGCGGGTCTCAAATAATAATGGAATGCAAAATCAGCTCGTGGGTCCTTCCATCCGCCCATTTGACCGAACCGGAGATCATTGAATAGGAGCGTGTCTTTCCTGATATCCACAGTGTAAAAGTCCTTTGAAAAACGCTTAAGGCGGCTGACTACATCCGGCGTATTGGCAAGGTTTAACAGCACATCCTTGCGCGAGAAAAATTCAAAATCGATGGGTTCATCCTTGCTGTCAAATACCGATCGGTAACCAACAAAGCTCCCCCCTTCTTTTGCGACAACGACAAACCAAAGCCAGCTATTAAAAGGCGTTGGGGTAGTAAAGTATTTCCTTGTTGTAATTTTTTTCTGGGTCATGGCTGCTTGCACTTCCCTATCAATACTAAATTTGTTGACCAGCGCATATCCCACATAGAGCGAGCTGATGGCGATTCCTGCTAAAGCCAGGTAAGCCCTTTTGTTATACGATTTTCTTATCACCAACAGCAGGAGGCTGATTATTCCTATGGGCAAAAGGTAAAATGGATCCATTACAAAAAGCGTATTAAAAGAAACGCGATAGTGACTGAATGGCTCAAACCATCCCGTACCGTATGCATTAAATGCATCCAACACGGAATGCACAAGAAGCTGCACAATAAAGAACGTAAACCAGAATTTAATGGAAGCAGATGACCTCCCCCATATTCGCTGAAGAAACCATGCGAATAGCGCTGAGATCAAAATAGCAAACAGAAAGGAATGCGTGAATCCACGGTGCGCCAATACACTGGAGGACGGATCCATCCACAACGAGCAAACAACATCAAGGTCCGGCATAATCTGTGCAGCAGCACCCCACAGCAGTGCCTTTTTGCCCAGTTTCTTACCAGCCAGTACTTCACCAAGGCATGCGCCAAGGGCAATGTGGGTAATGGTATCCACAGCTTTTTGGTTACAAATGCGTATTGTTGAGAAAGTTACGGAATAACATGAAAAATCAACACAGGATCGCTATCCTGCGTGAGATCAAGGCAGAATGGAATACTTATGCTGGCCCCATTGTGAAGGATTTGAATTCTTACGGAATGAGGCACTCCGCTACAAAACCGGAGCAGGGAATTTTAACGTGACAACATATCAAAAAATGTTTAATTAGTAATCTTGAACCAAAAGTCATTGAATATGCAATCGGTGCTGGGGAAAGCAAAACAAATTTTAAGCAACGCGATATTCCTATTATCGCTATGCCCCGCATTGTTCTCGCAGGCCCAGGACAGTGCGTCCGTTATGAAACCTCCCATTGAATTACTACGCACTGCAGAAAAAAATGAAGTATTGGTACTTTACCTGACAGGTGATGGAGGGTGGAATAAGTTCAGTCAGGATATCGGAGCCTCATTTGTTAAGAAAGGGTACAGTGTTGTAGCCTTGAATTCACCGGTTGCGTGCAACAACATCCCTTTTTCTGAAGCGTAGTCTGGTGCGCAGCTTTGATAATTTTTGTGATGAAAACGGATTTGTCAGCATATACTACCGTGTGCCCAGAGCTTCGCTGGCATTGTATAAATCGTTGAATAAGAAAAGTATGTTAGTAGGTGAAGAGGCTATCCTGAATATCACTACGTATACACTGGAGGGGGGTAAAATGAAAACTACCCGGAGCGCTGTGAACAGGTTGACCTCGGAAGGATGCAATTTCAAGGTATATGAACCTCCTGTTAAAGCGGGGCTGCTCCAGAAGCTGGAACAAGTTTCAGATGATTGGCTTCACCACCTGGGGCAAAAGGAAGTTGCCTTCACACAAGGTATCTTCGATTAGACCCTCTTAAAAGGTCATACAATCCTTACAGTTGAGAATGCCGAAGAAAAAGTGTTGGCTTTTCTAAACATCATACCCGATTATGCACCTGGTGAAGCGACCTATGACTTGATTCGCAAAACGGAAGATTCTCCGAATGGTGTCCTGGACATGTTGCTGGCCAAAACCTTCATGTACCTGAAGGAGAAAGGATATACCTCTGTAAATATGTGACTAGCGCCACTTTCCGGCATTGAGGGAGTAAACCTTGCAGAGAAGAGGATTCGCTATGCTTACGAAAATTTGAAAGCTTTTGGACACTTCAAGGGCTTACGTAAGTACAAAGACAAGTTTTTTCCCGGCTGGTAGAAAAAATACCTTGTTTACGATCACAATTATCACCTGCTTCAAGTGCCGAATGCGCTAAAGCGTGTTTCTGAGGGAGTCTAATTATTGTAAATCCAGCTACACGTCTTATTTCTTAAGAAACCGTGAAAACCCAACACCAAAGATCCAACTATCATAAACCTTCAGTTTACTGTCATAAAGTAAATTGACGCTGAGTTCCCAATGCTTTGGCAGTTCTATTCCATATTCAACCCCAAAATTCACCATATTGAAGCTTTCACTCCTTTCCAACTCTTTTCCTACACCCGCTATCAACGTAATTTTTCTCCAGGGCTTGAATAACCCAACGATACACACGCCTACCGGAAAGGAACGCTCAATTACATCTTTACCTTCCCGCTCTTCAATCTTGTACTGCTGCAGTACAATGTCATTGTGGAGACCAATGGCCCATTTCTCTCCAAACCAATAATCATAGTCAATCCCCCAGGTTGGAACAATAAAAACAGTTTTTTTTCCATTTACATCATCCGCAGCTGGAATGTGTGAATTTGCCATCATGATGCTAAGACGATGCGGGTATGAACCTTCATCATCTCCCTTTTGCTCTACTTGTTCTTGCGCAAACAACGGAAAAGCACCAATAAGGAAGAGTACAATAATATCGAATATTTTACGCATAGAAACTGTTTCTCAAAAAAAGCACTTTCATAAATATGACTGCCCAATTCTACCTTTTTGAATGATAAAAAAAGGCACTACCAACCTGCCAATACAGCTGCGCAGACCCAAAGGTCTTTGAACAAGCTTTATTTTCGGATTATTCTATTTTCCGTTCCTCAATGTAACCATTGAATGAGATGGGATCCCTGTCTATGCTGGATATACGTACAGATGTATTGCCTTTGGCAGAAACAGAAACGTAAACTTTCAGAGACTTTCTTATATCATTTGGTATGATAGTAATTTCCCAGCCTCCTTTCTTCCCGTTTTTGACGGTATATTGAAAATCAGTGGAAGTAAATTCTATTCCAGCATCGGATGGATTCATGGGGGCGCTGAACGACCTGCCAAAATAGGGAAAATTACAGGAGACGGCGTCGGACTTTACGGTCAGGGTATACCCAGGCGACAATGTCCTGAGTCCGCCTTTCATCGGGCTTGCCGATTGCGCCTGAAAAACAAAGGATTTTTCATCCACCATATTCTTAAAGCGCATTTCTTGTGACCCTTCCTTGTTTGACTCCTGGGCATTTGCACCCACGACTATCAGCAAGGCAACAATAGATAGAATACTTATTGTCAGCTTCATTGCTTGTGGTATTTGTTGCTGTGGCAAATTTAGAAATTTTATCCGTATCAAAATTCATAACAACCGGATTGCCAACATGGTTTGAAAAAAACGCCCTGGCCTCGGGGTTTCTTTTTTCGCATCGGCATTAACAATTCAATTATCCGTTCAAAAGCATGTAGCACTGCCTCGCTATCTCCAATTCTTCATTGGTCGGAACAATCAATATTTTGACTGGAGAATCCGAAGTATTTATTTCATAAATTCCTTTTCCGCCAGCCTTATTTTTCTTCTCGTCGAGGTAAATTCCAAGATGGGCCATTTTACTGGTTGACAGACTTCGAACAAGGGGATCATTCTCCCCTACTCCCGCTGTAAAGACGATGGCATCTATACCGCTGAGCACTGCGGCAAAAGAACCGATATACTTGCGGATATGATAACAATACATCTCATAAGCCAGCACGGCCGCCTCGTTTCCCTTTTCGTACGCTGCTTTCACATCCCGCATGTCACTAAACCCAGTGAGGCCAAGCATACCGCTCTTCTTGTTGAGAATATCATTGACGTCATCCAGCGAATATCCAAGCTGATTCACCATATGAAAGATGACAGACTGGTCAATATCACCGGTTCTTGTTCCCATGATAAGTCCGTTCATGGGACCAAGTCCCATACTCGTGTCAATGCAAGTACCATTTTGAACGGCACTCATACTACAACCATTACCCAGGTGAATAGTAATTATCCGGGACCCATTCTTTTGCAAATATTGTGCTGCTGTTTCAGAAACATACTTATGACTCGTCCCGTGAAATCCATAGGCGCGAATTCCATGATCATCATAAAATAAATTTGGAATGGCCATGCGATAAGCCACCGGGGGCATCGTTTGGTGAAAGGCAGTATCGAATACCGCAACTTGTTTGGCATGCTTGAATATTTGTTCTGCTACTTCAATTCCCAGGTAGTTGGGTGGATTGTGCAATGGTGCCAGCGGAAAAAGGTTCTTGATCTTTTCCTTTACCGCCTCACTGATTATGATGGTATCAGAAAAATCTTCACCACCATGCACTACGCGGTGCCCAACGACATCAATTTCCATGGGGTCCTGGATCACACCGATTTGGGAATCAGTAAGCAGCCTGGCCACTTCCGTTAGTCCGCTTGCATGGTCAGGAATGTGAATACCTACTTTCCTGACGTGTTCGTTTTGCCCTGAAAACGTTTTATGCTGAATAGCCGATCCTTCAAGACCAATCCTGTCAACTATACCTGCGCAAACAACTTCTGCCTGAGGCATGCGGATAAGCTGATACTTGATCGAGCTGCTTCCTGAATTAATAACAAAAACATTCATGTTACGGCAATACGGAATTTATTGTTGGGCTTGAATGGCTGTGATGACAACTGTATTAAAAATGTCGGCCACGGTGCAACCCCGACTCAGATCATTGACGGGTTTATTGAGACCCTGCAACATTGGCCCGATGGCAAGCGCACCGGTCTCACGTTGGACAGCCTTGTAGGTGTTGTTACCTGTATTGAGGTCCGGAAAAATCAGAACACTTGCCTGCCCCGCCACTTCAGAATTGGGCAATTTCTTTTTACCTACAACCGGGTCAACAGCCGCATCGTATTGTATCGGTCCTTCCACCTTTAGATCAGGACTTCTTAGCCTGATAATTTCAGTAGCCTTCCTGACCTTGTCTACATCTGCACCTTCACCTGACGAACCTGATGAGTAAGACAGCATCGCCACCTTGGGCTCAATGCCAAACATCCTGCTGGTTTCCGCGGAAGATATCGCGATGTCGGCTAATTGTTCTGAGGTCGGATCAGGATTGACGGCACAATCGCCAAAAACAGAAACGCGGTTAGGCAGGCACATAAAGAAAACAGAGGAAACGGTATTAACACCAGGTTTAGTCTTCACAAACTGCAGGGCCGGGCGGATGGTGTGTTGAGTAGTATGTACAGCACCAGAAACCATGCCATCGGCTTCACCTTTGTACACCATCATCGTACCGAAGTAGGAAACATCCTGCATCAGGTCACGGGCCATTTCCATCGTGAGACCTTTGTGCTTTCGGAGGTCATAAAGTGTTTTAACGAAATCCTCGAAGCGATCTGAGGTAGCAGGATTAATAATACTCACTTGCTCCAAATCAAGGGACAAATTCAAACGATTCACGGCAGCCGAAATCGTTTCCTTATTGCCCAGGATGGTGAGGTCTACAACGTTCTGCTTTATCAATAAATCTGCCGCCATCAGGATGCGATCATCTTCTCCTTCAGGCAATACGATATGTTTCCTGTGTTCCTTCGCCCGTTTGACAATCTGATACTGAAACATCCGCGGCGTGATCGTGGTGGAACGAAAAAAGATAATTTTCTTTTCCAGTGCTTTAACATCCACATACTTGTCGAACATGGCAATCGCCAGGTTTATCTTTTCTTTGTTTTCAGGCGAAATCCTGGATTGGGTATTGGCTATGCGCGTAACGGTTTTGAACGTCCCTGTATCCACCTGGATGATGGGGACTACGGTGTCCAATCCTTCAATTAACTTCATAATGGTTGGCTCGGGTACTAACCCTCCCGTTAGCACTATGCCGGCTATTTTCGAATAGTTCTTGGAAATATTCGCCTGCAGGGCGCCGATAATGATGTCACCACGGTCCCCGGGGGTTGCAATCAAAGTGTTCTTATTTATCCTGGTCAGACAATTGTGCAATTGCATAGCCCCCACAATAGAAGCATCCACACGGTTAGAGAGCAAGTGCTCCCCAAACAATACCTTACCTTTAACCGATTCAACGATCTCCTGCATGGTGGGGCTTCCCAGATCTTTGTTGCCCGGAATGGAGGTTACAATCATTCCCTTTGGAAGCGCAGCATTCAGGCGTTTTATGATCTCTTCTTCACTTTCAATATCGATTTTATTTGCGACTATCGTAAGGATCTGAACGCCACTATCCGTAAAACTTTTTGTTGTGGATACTGCAATGTCAACAATTTCCTTGACCGCTTTTCCTTCACCCTTAACGATGACCACAGCAGGTATGCCCAGATTTTTAACAATAGAAATATTGCCGTCAAATTCCAGGTTCGTGTTGTTATCCATAAAATCCGTCCCTTCGACCACAACAAAATCATAGTTCTCCTGCAGTCGTTTGAATCTTTCGATAATGGTATCAATTATATAAGATTCATTTCCGGCATTTATGTGTTTGCTTACCTCGTCACGGGTAAAGACATACATCTCGTTGTATGCTTCGTTCAAGTTGAAATGATTTGCGATGGTATGCAGGTGGCTGTCTTTTTCAGTAGGCGGACAACTTATTACCGGTTTAAAATAAGCGATCTTTGCCATCTTGCCGGCCAACAAATTAACAAGCCCCAGGGCAATGATGGATTTGCCGGAATAGGGCTCGGTTGTTGTGATATAGATTGCGTTTGTCATGATTAATTAGAACCATCAAAAGTATATAATGTCGAACAAAGTGTGGCAAAGATAGGCAATGAATCCAGTTAGTTTATAGACTCCGAATATTCGCTTTTTGGAAACCAGGATTTCATGAAATTACTTACGGTGTGAGCAATTCTTGCTTTAGCCCACCTGGTTGAAAGCTTTTTGAAGTACCAATTACAGCGATTAGCCTTGTTGGACTTCCTCAGTTTTCTGAGCGCCAACACAACAGGAAATTACAGGAAAGCGGAGAGATAAAGGAGGGCTTTAGTAATTAAAACCAATAAGATTCCAATAGCTCAACTGCAGGAGGCAAAGCACGCTCCCAACAGTTAGCATGACATAATAGATCCGGCTCCTCATTTTATATTGGTCATTATTCAGGAGCCTTGCGCCCAGTACAAGCATGCCAACAGTGGTAACGATCATGAGCAATGGAAATACAAGCGCGGTTTTGAGCAATGCCGGAACGTCGTATACAATATCAAAGGGTACGCGCAAGGAAACAACTGTCGCGACAAGAAAAAGCAATAGTAACAAGTAGTTGAACCAGGCTACCGCTTTAGCCAGCACAGGTAGTGTCTGACTTACCCGTCCGGTAGCCTGGTATTTCCTGCGGATCCGGTAGACTATTGGCCAATAGCATAATGCTGTCAGCATAAGGATAATAGTGATAAAAAACAGCCCCATATGTGTGGAACTCCTATCAATCCAACTCACTTTCTCGAGGGCGAAGATCGGCAACAGACCGAGGTAACAATATTTGATAATGCCACGCGCATCTTTGCCAAAAGCCATTTGATCAGATTTATGCTCTTCACGAAAAGTGGTGCTATCAATAGGAACCATATATGTTGTCTCCGTATCGGTTGTCACTTTTAGTCGCTCATCATCTGCAACCACGATTTGAACACGGCCTGCGAGTGATCCTATTTTCAGCAAGTCACTAAAGGAATATCGGTTTGCCCTGTATTCCCCGGCAAACTGTGTGAGCCAATGTTTATCAGTCTTCATTGGAGTGGTAAGCGGACGCTCGTCAGGAAAGTATTCATCCATAAAGGCTTCGATTACATCCATGTACGCCTGCGCGCCCTGGTCGGTGTTGAAAGAGATAAATATGCCGGTATCGTGTTTCGGCAGAAAGAAGAAGCCTGAATGAAACCAGAAGGTATCGCCACCATGGCCGATCAAAGTTTCACCGTTCTGGCTAAGGTCCATAAACCCGTAGCGCATAGGATTTACAGCTGGATGGTGCTGATGCGCAGGTGACATCATCATTCCAAGCGTTGCGCTGTCCAGAAGTTGGTACCCGTTATAATTTCCATTTCTCAGGTAAGCAAGCATAAGGTGCATCATGTCCAAAGCAGTGGACGACGCTGCGCCGATAGGATACAGCGGAACGTATTCAAACGCTTCCTCTACGGATTCATTATTCTCTACCCTGTATCCTTTGGACATCTGGCTTGCCAGGGATGCCGGCAGTGGTTGCCTGAATGTAGTATTGGACATTTCAAGCGGAGTGATGATATTTTTGTTAACATAGTCGTCAAAGCTTAATCCCGATATTTTCTCGACTATATAGGCCGCCATGGCAGTGCCGTGATTGGAATAGGCGGCTTGCGTAAATGGCGCGCGCACCCTGGCCGGCATCTCCTTGCGGAGCAGGTCACCCATTGGTTTTAGGGACGAGGAGTCCTTGCCAAAAAGATTCAATATGTGATCTTCAAATCCGGGTGTATGCGTCATCAGGTGCCGCAGTGTGATGGGCTGACCATATTTCTCGGGAATGGTGACATCTTGCATGTAATGGTTGATATCTGCATCAAGGTCAAGCTTACCTTGTGCCATGAGCTGCATGATGCTGGTCCATACAAAAAGTTTAGAAATCGAGCCTATCCGAAAAAGCGTGGTAGCAGGGTTAATGGGACGCTGTGTTTTGATGTCCGCTACACCATAACCATTGGCCAGAACCACTTTACCATCCTGCAAAATGGCTACTGTAGCCCCGACGATGTTTTTGTCTTTTAGCTTTACCTTCATTACACCATCCATAAAGGAGGCAGCCTTTGCAGAATCCAGGTACTGGGAGTATACCAAGACGCTGCAGAACAGGAAGAGGAAAGTCAGCAGGCGAGATTTCATAGTGGTATAATTTGAAATATGAATATACCCGAACTGAAAACGAGAACGGCGTATCTTTTAAGGATTTCGGCAAACAAATACCAACTCCTTGAATCACAGAAGAATAGAACTCAAAGAAATTTAGCAATGCTTTAGCGTGTGTCTAGCAATGGCGGCAGAGGACTACTTCCAATCTGTTAGTTTCATTGCGCTACAGGTTAAATAGACGCACTTCATTTTAGGGGTACTCGATTTGCTATAATCCAGATTATTTCGTTCAGATTGCTGGTAGAAATAAATCCCACGGGACTGAGCAGCACAAAATACCACAGGACCGAATCGGTTGCGACCTCTTTGACCGTAAGTGTGAATTCCACATAACTTTCCGAAAAGGGATAGGCGTAGGTCATTGAGGAGTATTCAATTATCAGCGCTGGCTGGGAGGATGCATTTATGTTCTTTTCTGATAACTCATTGTGTAGTTTTTCCTCGAATGATCTCTTTGTGGTTTCATTCTTTAATAATATTTTTTCAAACTTCCCATCGAATGCCAACGCATACGATATTTTATCAGTAGGATGATTGTTACCCAATCTTCCGCCACTGATGATAGTCCATCTTGTATCCATGATTAGCTTTTTATTATGCTAACGCGAAGGATAAAATAAGTGTATTGTAGTTATCGGACAGTTGTAGGTATTTCAGGACAACAGTCCTCCCCTTACTCTTTTGCGATAGGCCAATGGTGCAATTCCATTGTGCTGTTTGAAAAACTTTGAGAATTGTATGGGGTCCGTAAAACCCACAGAATAGGCAATCTCTTTGGCCGATGATTGGTTGTGTGCCAATTGTCGTTTTGCCTCGAAATTTATTTTTTGATGTATAATACTTTGCGCAGAGCTTTGTGTGGTAGCCTGGCATGCCCGGGACAAAGTTTTCTCTGATATTTCAAGGTCCTTCGCATATTCAGAAACACGATGTGTTTTTGATATCTTCTCATCCAACAAATTCAAAAAGGAATAGTAAAGATGACTTGTCTTGGGCATCTCCTTTCTCGTTTTGCTCTGTTCGCACAACTTCGCAAGCAAGACTGCCATCAGCTGAAAAACGACAGGCGTTGGTTTTTGTTGACCTTCAAATTCTTTCAGGATAGACCGGAATAAAAGTGCCATAATATCCTCATGATAGATCAGGCCATGTACCAGTAAATTTTCATCAGGCGCATTGATGAGCATTCTAACTTTCGCGCTCAATAGCAACCTGGCACAAAAGGCCTGGTTGAAGGCAATGACAATCACTTTTACTGCCTTCTTATTGATCGGCCGAACAAAATGAATCTGATTGGGATTTATCAGACCTGCATCACCTTTGGTGATGAGATGTTCCTTAAAGTCAATAAAACTTTTGAAGGAACCTTCGAGGCAATAGGATAGCACAAAATGATTCTTTTGGTGTGCCTTGTATTGCGGCATGTATTCCAATGGAATGGAATCGAACAGTAAAACATTGAATGTTTTATCACCGTCAATACTCCACAAGGATATTTTAGGAATTGTACTTTTTGATCTGAATCGTTTTTGCATTACCCGATCGTTAATTCAGGAAAGACATTGTATTAGAAATCATAATAGAATAATATCCAGGTACGATTTGCATTTCCGTTTGAATGGTCGATATTGAAACGCTGGCCATACATGTATTCAACACCAATCCTCAGCCCCTCGACAATTTTCCAGAAGGCATTGCCAGAAAAGCTATAGCTATAATCAAAGTCATCTCCTACCTGAAGGCTATTGTTGATGATTGATGACATGCCAAAAGAAAAATACGAAGATATGTTTCTTGGCCAGTGATGTCCATACGATACAAATCCACCCGCCGAAGTGAGACCCTTAAACTCAGCCGTTTGAGGATCATAGGCCATATCCTGCCCCTGGCCCTGAAACGGATTTATGAAATGAGAGATAGCCCTGCCGAAAGTTCCCTGGAACAGTATCTCATCCGAATGCTTCAGTTCAAAAGTCCCTGACAAGGAAGTACCGTATCCAAAGCTGTTGTTTTTGTTACCATCAGGATCATAACCGGCGATTGGGGCAAATATGCCACCCAACTGGAAGGAGCCATATTTTCCTTCCCTATTGATTCTAGCTGTCAGGTTAGGTATGGTTTGTACAAAGGTGATCTGTAAGGAATCTGGCGACGCATAGTCGGGAAGGGAATATTCAAAGGCGGCCGAAAATCCAAATCGCTCAGATATTTTGAGGCTGTACCTGATTTGCGGTGTTCTGGAACTTATGGCTCCGGTAGGGCCACCCGGGTCAACTGTCGCCGGCAATGATGACGCATTGGTGAGCAGGGACCAGGTCTGGCCAATGAGCCATCTTCCATATTGCCCATACGCATGCCTGATCCGAAACGTATTGCCTGGTCCGGCAAAATCTGTTTCCAGTCGAATAAAAATATTTCCATTTAATGTCTTCCTGGTGACCTCAAAGCCCAGCCTCGAAAAACTCAGGCTGTTGTAGTAATTGGGGATATTAATGTCTTTCGCACCAGTAGGAATTTCAAATGTGCTGAAAACGTTCTTATTGTTGAGATTCTTGTTCTCATAAAAGGCTGAAAAACGAACTGAACCTAAAATGCGCAACTGCAGTTTATTTTCCTCGGCAAGAATATACAAGCCTCTATCCTGTGTTATATCCAACCGGCTGTCTTCTCTTTTTTGTACTGCGGTATCTTGTTCCATTTTGCTGTCAGCTGTTTGAATTGAAACAACCACCTTTGCTGAATCTTGTACCGGACCGGTATCTTCCTGGCCGAAGCATAACGTTGAGGTCATACAGCAAAAGAGTAGTACGGATGTCTTACGCGGTGTGCGAAACAGTCTCAAATCTATCTCCTTGTTGCTCCACATTCGATCATGGTTTTGATTCAACTCGAATTCACAAATATAATCAAATGTGTCAATGCGCATTGGGCTCGAACTTTTTCAAGGACATTGGTCGGGCTATAATCCCAGACTATTGAACATGGCCTGATATTCGGGATTATCCGGGTCAATTTTACGCAGTGCTGCCGCATATCTTCTTGCTTTCTGCGGATCTTTTTGATTCATGTAAAAAAAGGCCAGTGCGTAGTTTATGTTTGTTGCCTTCGGATTCAAAGACAACCCTCTTAACAAAGCTTTTTCGGATTCTTGCATCTTGCCCTGTTGCTGCAGCAACAGCCCATAATTGTAATAAACACCGGGATTCTGTGATCCGAGGCGTACTGCCTTTTGAAAATTCTCCATTGCTGCAGGAACATCGTGCAACTCATAATACAGCAGCCCCATATTATAGAAAATTCTATCATTTGTCGGATCAATATCCGAGGCGTTTTTTAGCGTTCTCAATGCTTCCTGATTTCTACCAAGACTATTGTAAGCTGCTGATAGATTAAATCTGGCATAGTTCATCAGGCTATCCTTCTTCAACCCGCGCAAATAATAGGCGATGGCCGTTAGTTGATCACCACCCTGTAATTCATAATCAGCTACCATGATATTGCCAATAGCAAAATCAGTTTGGTACCGAAGGTATTCTCTGTTCTCTGCGTTGGCTGCGTAGTAGGCACTCCTGGCTTCGGCCGGCAGGGCTTCTGGCAATAAACGATGATAGAGATCGGCCGCGGCAATACGGACAGCACGAACATTATCCGATAGGTTTTGATACGCTGTTTTTTGCCAGACTTCAGGTGGAAAATTCTCCAAGGATCTGACGGCATGATAGCGCACAAGGGGTTTGTTGTCGCGCAATGCATTCAGCAATGCCGTTGCACTCAGCTGGGTTTGAATGTTCCCCATATAGTACGCGGCTGTCGCACGTGCGATTTCGGGTTGTAAAGTATCGCGTAAAAGTTTCACCAGGTGTTTCTCACTCTTGTCCGTAAGGAGGCTGCCGGGCAAGAGGTCATCTGAAAAATGATACACCCTTTTCTTACCGTACCACTTCCCGATAGCGTCAGCAGCCCATGCCGGAGATTTTCCTTTATGACAGCTCGTGCAGGTATTGGGCGTACCATAAACCGTCGACTGATCAGGCCGTGGTATACGAAAACTGTGATCCCTGCGATGATCATTCCCCATAAAGGTTTTCACTGGCATATGGCAATTGATACATTGCGATCCTTCCGTGTTAACTGCATGAAAGTGATGTTCTTCTGATGCATATTTTGGTTTATGGCAACTAAGGCACAAGTTGTTTCCTGTCATCCGAAGTTTTCCGGAGTGAGGATTATGACAATTGCTGCACCTTACATTGTTTTGATACATCTTGCTTTGTGTAAACGAACCATACTCATAATCTTCCTCTTTGATTTGACCATCCGGAAAATAGAATTCGTTACTGATAATTTGTGGAATCAAATCATCCATAATCTGACCCGTATGCATCTTAGCCTGCGACAGTTCAGCTTTCCGCGCATGGCAAGCGGCGCACGCATTCAGCTGCAAATGCGAAAGCGTATCCTTTACATATAAAAAACCTAAATTCTTAATAGACTCACCTTTTTTATATTCTGGTGAATTGACAAAGCTGATGTGTGCGCTGCCAGGCCCATGACAGCTTTCACAGCCAACATTCAATTCTTTCCATATAGTGTGGTAATCATCACGTTTGAAGTCATAATTCTTCTGGAGATCCGTTGTGTGACAAGAAGCGCACATGGTGTTCCAGTTTTGACTGGCCCCTGTCCAATGTAACCAATCGCGGTAATGAATTTTTTGACCGGCATATTGGTGAAACCATTTCTTACTGCGCGTATCCCAGCATACCCGCGTAGATTGCATTCTTCCGCCGGGAAACGCAATCAGATATTGCTGCAGGGGATAATATCCAAACGTATACAGCACTTCGTAGTCATGATTATTCCCATCTTCCCCTTGCGTATTGATGTAGAACTTATTTCCCTTCTTAAAAAATGTATTGGTGACGCCGTCTGCCACATAGGTAGTACTATCAAAGTCACCAAGCACCGTTGAGTCATTTGCCGGTTGCATGGCGAGGTAATGATCCGACGTTGTCCAGTCGGCATAGGCTTGTGTGTGGCAGGATTGACAGGCAACCGACCCGACATAGGTATTCTTAGCAAGTGGTTTGTTTAAAGGATTTTCCTGCTTCTCCAGGGAAGAATTACAGCCTACTATCACACCGGCAATGGCACAAGCGTGGAAACAAATCCTCAGTCTATTCATAGCTCTTCCGATAACCGTTATTCCTTACTCCATATAGGGAGGTAATATAATTATTTCTAAAAATAATGGCGGAATCGCGGCAAATTATTTGACTATTTGAAGTCTGATGATTCAGACTTATTCTTCAGCGGAAAACGCAGGGATATGATGTCGACAATCTCGTAGAGGCTTTTGTTGGAAATAGAACTTTCCGGACTTACGAGAACAAAATACCAAAGTATGGATCCTGTGGATGAATCCTTCACAACAACAGTAAGTTCTACATGTCTTTCCCTGGACGGGTAAGTCAGCGCAACCGATTTATACTCCATCGTCAGTGCTGCCTTGGCCGAAGAAGTTATCCCTATGGTAGCCAGTTCCTGACGAAGTTTCTCTTCAAAGGCTTTCTTAATTGATTCGTTTTTTAGCAAAACGCTTTCAAACGCTTCATCCGTTGATAAGGTAAATGAAGCTTTGCCGGTGAGTTGATCATCACTCAATCTTCCACCACTTAAGATTGTCCATTTTGTATCCATGATTAGCTTTTTATTATGCTAACGCAAGGGATACAACAAGTGTATTGTCGTAAACGGACAGTTATTGGTATTTCAGGACAAGTACCTTTTGGTAATCGAAACCGTCGTCGGCTGCAGCGCCTGGCATGATACTTTCTTGATCTAAATCTTGTCTCATGATCAAAGGATATTCAGCACGTTATGGTTTAAACAATAGTATTGATCATTGATTCATCAGCGTATTTTCTTCCCTACCAAGAACCAGACGCCCGTTCTATAAACCAAAAATCAGTGCCGCTTCCAATCACATAAAGTGGCACCCAATTGATGCATAGAGGCCAATGAATATTCATATTTCAAAACAACCAAGGCATACCCATTACAGGGGTGACAAAACTAAGGCTTTACAGAAGCTCATTTGGCGATTTGACCATTTCATTGCACACCCTCTTGTCCCGCGATATATAGCATCTCATCCGTAATTAAATTACACGCTAGAAGATTCCCAACGGTGATATAAATCCTACGGTAAATCTTCCTGTAGTATAATCATTCACGCCAAAGCGATTTTTTGCATAGTCAGAATAGTCGTATCTTCTACCAATCCAATTGGCAAAAAACTTGATGTTAAGATCACTCCAAGGAACACGTAGTTCATTTTTTTGAAAAAATACTCTTTGGCAATAAGATCTGGGCCTGAACCCGCCATTGCCATTCCGGACCAAAATCCGGGCGAACTAGATTGTAGTACAGTTGGGTTTGCAAATTAAGCGGAAGCTTACCACCAAGAAATACGAGCTTCCCTCCTCCTGCCCCAACCGGGACAATCCATTTACTGTCATTATTTGCAGTCCAGTCGGCCGTAATGATTGGCGCCGTATTGATGTACCAGCCGTTTCCCATCTGCCGAACAATGAACAGGTTAAGGAGCATATGGTTCACTTTATCGCGATCCGAATTTCCAGCAAACGACCACGCGTTATTAATGAGTGCCCCAAAGGTCCAGTCACCAGGTTGCACCAGGATGACGAATGCAGGGCCGGTACTCCATTTTTGCGATCCACGTTTTGCACCGCCGGTTGGTATTTCCAGTACAGGACCCACCCCCCACGTCGCCCCCTTACTTTCTGGCGAATAGAAGGCAGTGGCAACAATATCCGATAAACCAGACGCGTACGTTCCGCTTTCATTGCTAAAGTCCGGAATGCGTACAAAAGGGAATATGGTTCGTGTGATGATGCGGCCTCCCGCAAAAGGCATTACCGGTTGAAAGTTCAACACGTTTGAATTCCTGTTGTAGGGCCCGTAGTTCATGTTCAGGTTATTCTGCAAAGGAAAACTCATGAGATCTGCAATTGGATTGGCAGCCTGTTTGGAAAGTTCCTCCTGATTTTCCTGAGCTCTCGCTGACCGTATGCCAGAAAGCATGAGTGCCAGTACAATCCATAATATATTTTTCATGGTCAGTCAGTTTTATCGATGTTACAACTTTTGTGCCTTTGGTGCTTTCCACGATTTAATTTTCTCAAGATCAGGTACATACACCCGTAGGATGAGATCAATATCTTCATCTTTCCGGACGATGGGCAGCCAATTCTCCTCCGACGCCCCAGCAGGTTTTTTTTCGGCTACATATATTTCAATGCCTCCATCTTTATTCAGCTTGTAGCCAGCGTTGAGCCCGACACTATATTTCTTGTGATCGTTGGGGATAAAGAAACCATTGGCCTTATCATAAAGTGTCAAAGACCAGAACGCCTGATCCGGTGGCAACTCATCTTTGCTCAATTTGATCACATAGTCATTCAGGGCATTCAAGGGCTTTCCGTCAGTAGAAGTCACGTTAGGATACATGGCTTCTTCCATTGGCAATCCAATTGGGCCTATGATTGAAACCGTTAGGAGGGTCTCCAAATCCGTAAGGCCCTTTAACTTAAACATCTTTGGCGCCATTTCAGTCATTAGATTTGGATCAGATAACTTTCCAAGGTATTCCTTCTGAACCATTTCTGCCTTGGTCCTGAAACGCTTGCCGTCAATTTTGCCTTTATCAGGATCGTATTTTCCACCGGGTACAATTCCCAAAGGTTTGTAAGCTTCCAAAACCTGTTGATCCATTTCATCATTTGTATCAAAGGAAATGTGGTTGAAGACAAACTGCATCACTTCGAGCAGGTTGTTTTCGAAAATGTCCAAATCAGTTTTGCCCACGTCGGGGAAAGTAATATCAAGCGGGGGTTTCGGTTCTTCCCCACGAAATTCCGACAGCGTCTGAATCTGTACCGACTTGATTTTATCAACGATGCTTTTGAATCGTTCAGGATCGTTCGCATGCGGCATTACTCTCAACACCGCTGAAACGAAATCCCCCGTCGTTTTATAGATTATATCGACACCATTAACCGGTTCACCATGATATCCATAGGTTCGATCAGCATAAAACAGGATTTTCTCTGGCTTCCCAAAGTCACCATGGCCTGTGGTTTTCGGTACGCCCACGTAGTGATCATAGGCAGTTACCATGAGCGACACATACTGGGAGCCAAAAGCAGGTAAATCCAGAATCATGGGTTCAGCGCGTAAGTCAAGCAATGCACTCACATAGAATGTATCATTGTTTGGCCTGGCGATTTCACGCATGGTGTGGTCTTTCAGCTCCGTATCAGCCTGTAGAGTATTCCATCCGCCTTGTTTTAGGGCAAACTTATTATTGACATTGTACAAGGCTACATACTGGTAGGAACGTTTTACGATATTCTCCACCTGTGCATCCGATAATATAACATACCCGTTTTCGTCTGTCGGCGTTGACTCTTTCTTTTCCGTCGTGCAGCTTATCAGTAGCAGCAGAAAACAAAGCGTGAGGACTTTTTGAACAGGATCATTCATAATTGTTAGTATTTTAATTCAACTTGCTTATCGCTCTCTATATTAAAACCAACGAGGCTAACATTATTGCATTATTCATCAAAATAGAATTCTATACATACTATTTTCCATTTTCTTCAGCTGCTATAGGGACGAGATATATTGGTGGACCGTCAGATAAATAGGCATCATCAGCCGGGCTCAGGCGGTTGTAATCCATCATGGATTTAAGCGTTTTTACATAGGCCTCTCCCCTTTCTGAATATTGCGTTAATTGCTCTGCCAGCAAAGCTCCCGTGATCTTCTGGTTCTTTTTGCGGAGTTCCGCTCTCTTGTTACGCAGACTTGCATACGCATTATGGGTGTTAAGGTTAAGCATATAGGCACAAACGGATTCCTGTAAGGTCCCAAAGGCTGCAATACCATAGCTCCCCAATTCCTTCCGTTGTTTTTCAGGGACGATCGCATTTTTTCCCCAGGTCCACTGGCCGTAGACAGCATTGCCTGCTGCGGCAAATCGGGAAGTGCCCCATCCGCTTTCTTCGGCACCCTGTGCCAATGCCAAAGATGCAGGAACGATATCTACTTTTTCCCATAACGATCGCAGCACGGGAGCAGTCACTTGATCCAGCTCGGTCTTGACCTTGTACAATTTGGCAAGTTCGAGGACCCATAGTTCATCTTCCTCAGCAATGGCTACATTTTGATTGTGCGAGGACATAATACCACCCAATCGATTTCTGTCCATCATGATTAATTCGTTGGCGCGCAAAATCATTGGCGCCAGGCCACGAAAAAATATCCGTTTCTTATTTTCAACCGTAATTTCTCTCGAGGTAGTGGAACCCCACCTATCACCGATGATTGGCAGGTACACACGTGGAACTTCCCGGATTCCGGATTGCCACGCTTCAGGCGTGTAGTTAAGCTTTTCAAATAATTCCAGTATGTCCTTATAGGTTCTAATTTCAACATTGTTGGCATCAACTTTATCCAACGTCAATAAGTAGTTGAGCGGCGCGGAATAGATAAGCGTATCCAACTGATCTGTAGCGGTGTCCGAAAGCTCGGAGGCAGACTGCTCATTCTCTCTGGTATTTGTGCAGCCAAAAGAGATCGTGATGATATTAATAATAATAATAATGCTATTTAGGAATCGCACATTTTACACCATTTAGGTAAACATGAAATAGAATTCTCATTGCGTTATTCAACACGTTGCAACTTTACACCTTGCCCGATCCGGGACCTCGCGGTACATCCCCAGTCCAGCGAAAACTCTCCGTGACGGCAAAGCCCGGTCTCCAGTCAAAACGCACTATCAACGGGAAGTCGAAAGAATACTCAGCGCCAAATCCCCTGCTATGTGGAAGTCAAAACGATTTCCAAAGAAGAATTCCGGTCCGAACCCGGGATAAAACTTCA
This sequence comes from Cyclobacteriaceae bacterium, assembly GCA_029858965.1. Classification (GTDB taxonomy): domain Bacteria; phylum Bacteroidota; class Bacteroidia; order Cytophagales; family Cyclobacteriaceae; genus Chryseolinea. The sequence continues at coordinate 974 of JAOUDZ010000032.1, read as the reverse complement.
GTCCCGCCGGGCCATCAGACAACGCGAACATCCAGTCAAAATATTCTCCAAGACCAAAACGATCAAAATATATGGCCGAATGAAGACGGGGCGCTTTGGACAGGGGAATTGTTAAGTCGGCAGCGACATTGTTGCCCAATCGCATTCCGATTTCCCAATTGGACTGTCCCATCGACGAGAAATTAAGAATAAGGATTAGTAATGCGATCAGGGCCACTTGACCAAAGCAAGTATTTGTTTGATTTAAAATTAGCATAAATGTGAAGGCCTCGGTAACCTTCGGGATAGAACCATGCCTAAAGATCCTGCACATTCTATTCAAATACGATGACCTATATCATGGTTTTCTATGACATTTGTATGAAATAATGAAATATATCTGCATGTGAATGACCTTGCTCCTGTCGCTGCTAATTTTTATAGTTTTCATGGTATATGCTCTATTAGAATTATTTATCCTCAATCAAAATTCAACTTGATGCCATTTTAATTCAAATACCGAATGTTGATCTTGTTTATCTTCCCCTAAATTTGAAAGGCGCTCGATCGTAATAATTCAACGCTACAGGCAAGCCTGCATCCACTCCAACATCAAAAGTTTCAAATGCCGAATGTTGAGCTGGAACCGATCTTTCGATTCGTCCCTGGCCAACTTGTTGCCCGCTCACACTGTGTACATCTTCAGAATTTTTGTCAATTGCCGTCAAAGTGGAGCCTCCACTTAGAAATTTGGGTGCCGTGGCTTCAGGAATTCAGTGGTTGGTATTTCACAAGACATTCTGAAATCTCTCAAAGATTAGCCAAGAATGAAGATCTGATTTCCGCGTCGATAAACTAGTACCATTTCAAAATGCAGAAAAAGGAATGCTCTATTTAAATATTTTCGATCGTTTTTCGTCAGCTTTATCCGCAGCTTTTGTTAGAGACTTAGGGGCATTGAACCGATACCCTAAGAATAAGTGATAGGTGAAACG
>JAOUDZ010000031.1 GCA_029858965.1 Cyclobacteriaceae bacterium | reverse complement strand
ATGCCGAAGAATGCCGCTGATCACTGCCTCGTCACTGAAGTCAGCTGCTATGCATTCAAGTCTTGGATCTTGCGGCATATCCTCAGGAAAGGCAACATCCACCAGTGTCAGGTGAGTAAGTTCACCTTGTATAAGACCTCCATTTTGAATTAATTCTTTAGCCAACCTCCTGCCTAAAAAACCGCCACCGCCTAAAATAAGGATACGCATATGATTACGTTATAAAATTATTAATCTTTGGTGCAAAGCTTTGTACAACATCATACCAATGGAAATATCCATGACAACAATAATACCTGAATAAGTCCCACAATTGCTATTATTGCCAGCAAGAGTGTCCAGACCTGTAGCCCTTCTTTCTCAGTAAAACCACTCATCCGCACGACTACCCAAAAACCACTGTCATTCATCCAAGATATAAAAAGAGATCCAAAACCAATTGAAAGTAAAATATAAATACGATGATAGGGAAGCTGTGGTTCAGGTCCTATCAATGCAGCCATGATTGCTGCAGAAGTAATCATGGAGACCGTGCCGGAACCCTGGGCAATCTTCATGACGGCTGCAATCATCCATGCAAGGATTATATAGTGCACGTGAAATCCTGCTGTGGCAACATTGACAGCTTCGCCAATGCCGCTGTGCTTGATCATTGCCCCATAAGCTCCACCGGCACTCGTGATGAGGATAATGATCCCCCCTACTTCCAAAGGTTTGGCAACAGCTTGCCAGAGTTCCCTGGATCCAAGCTTTTGGGTCTTGGCCCAAAGAAAAAGAGCGATAAATGCGCCGGCACCCATTGCAATATTTTTATTTCCCTGGAAAGCGATCCAGCCCGGAACCTCACCTGCAATAACTTGTACAAACGATGCCAGACTGATCATCAATAGGGGAACGGCGACAGGCAGAATGGATAGTACAAGCGAAGGTGGATTCTCAATGGATGTTACGTGGGCATCTGTAACCCTAACCGGGATAGTAAAACGCTTATTGAGCCATTTTGCAGCGCCCAGTACGACGATGGCAGGGATAATACCTGTTACAATACCGCCTACGATAACAGTCCCCAACTCAATGTTAAAAGTTTCAGCCATAATCAACGGTCCGGGTGTGGGAGGAACGATGCTGTGGGCGATGACTGCACCACCACCAATAGCTACAACATATAGGACGAAGTCCTTGCCCGTCTTGAGCGCCAATGTAATACCAAGCGGTATCAATAAGAAGAATACAGTATCAAAAAACACCGGTATTGACAACACAAATCCGCTGATGATCAGGGCAATTGCGGCTTGCTTTTCTCCAAGCGTTTTCAACAACCAGTTTACGATCTGTTCTGCTGCTCCACTTTCCATCATTGCCGTACCGATCACAGCAGCCAATGCAATGACCCAGGCTATTTTGCCAGCCATATTTCCAAACTCCGTCATCGGCAATTCAACTACTGTAATCAGGGAATTTTGCCCTGGTATCTGCGGCAATGCAGGAGAAATAAGTCCGACGAATATTGCAGACAGCATAAGCGCAACAAAGGGATGAAAACGCAACCTCGTTATCAAAACCACCACGACGAGCACGCTCAATAGCAGGACTACAAAGGGCCAATAATCAGCATGAACAAGCACTTCCATAGACTAGAAAGTAACATTAGAAATATAGTTTGCAACATTCGGGCATAACCTCAAGCTTTGCAGGTGCCCAATCACAATATAATATATAAATTTAAGGCTAGTCTTAAACCACAATAACCATAACTTTTTGTCAAAATGCATTTTTGAAACGTGATGTTGATTCAGATCGTCCACATCAATCTCTTACAATGCACAGGGAGCCAATTTTATAGTTCACTTTGTATAAAACTTAAGCAATTCGTACACGGATTGGTGGTAAAATCCAGTCACGATGGAAGACAAGCAGGCACGTCTAAAATAGTTCGTTAAATTCGTTTCGGAACGTTTGATCGGACCGAGCGTAAAAACATGACCATTATGCTGGAAAAAATCAAGAAAACATTCAAACCGGAAAAGCTGCTTGAACCTTTTAAGCCAGGTAACCTGATACACGCCCTGAAGAATCCTGATGAAGTCCTGCTTAAAAGTTTACGTTCATTGACCAACATCACGGGCAGCATTACGGGCATCAATTTCAATTTCTATTCGAAGCTGAAAAGTGAAGCCAAAGGAAAAACCGAACTCACTTTCATTGGCGAAAAAAAGATGGAGGAAGTCAAACTTCAACTTTTTACATACAACGAAAATACGTGCGTGGAAACGGATAAGATCGGGGACTACCACCTTATCGATACTATCGACCAAAGTCATAACTACTGGCTCAACGTGCACGGTATCCATGAAGTAGATTTGATTGAAAGAATCAGTGAAAAGCTCCGTTTGGAAAGGCTTACCGTCCGGCAAATAGTGGATACTACCCAACGCCCAAAAGTGGACGATTATGACGATTACATATACTTTAGTGTTAAATCCATTTTAAAAGGTGAAGACCAGCGGCTGAACATCGAGCAATTATCCTTTGTGCTGGGCAAGAACTATGTGGTATCATTTCAGGAAGAAGTGGGTGATCACTTCGATCACATCCGCCACAAGATGAGGGAAGATCTTGGGTTAATCAGAAAAAGAGAATGCGATTTCTTGCTGTTTCAGCTGCTGGACGCCACGCTCGATAATTATTTTGAAACATTGGATTATGTCAACCATGAGGTTACACTCATCGAAAGAGAGACGCTCACAAATCCCAAGCAGTCGACCCTCCTGCTTATTGAAAAGAATAAAAAAGATGTCGATAAAATTAAAAAATCGCTTTCACCTTTCAAGGAAGCCCTAACCAATATACTGAAAGACCGGACACAGTACATCAATAAAAGAAACAGAAAGTATTTCAGAGATCTGAAGAACAGTTGTACAAATGCTATTGAAGAAGCTGGCGCGACATACGCTGCGCTGGAAAGCTTAACCAATATATACTTTTCAACGCTTAGCCATAAGATGAACGAAACCATGAAAGTCCTAACGACCGTGGCAACTATTTTTATCCCCCTTACGTTCATTGCAGGCATCTATGGTATGAACTTTGAATATATGCCTGAACTTAAATGGCACTATGGTTATTTTGCTGTTTGGGGAATCATTATCAGCGTATTTCTTGGCATGCTGTATTATTTCAAAACTAAGAAATGGCTTTAACCCGGAAGACAATACAGTCGCTGAAGACCCCTATGCAAGCGAAGATAGATGGTGCACGATTCGTTTTAGCCGTGAAAGATTGAGCTGCATCTAAAAATAAGTCAAGCGCCATCCTAATTTTCATATTTGTGTTGGCTTTTCTCATAACTGCTGTTAAATTCATACCATTGAATAGGCAACCTGCTGTTGATCCAATCCAATAGCAACCATGATACAAACTACACAAATGTGAAGAAGTAAGTAACGTAATAAAAGATAAGATGCAGTCGAAAAAAAAATCAAACATCAAGCAGGCTGTACCGTTTTTCTGGGTGTCGGACATGAATGTCTCCATCCAATACTATACCGAAGGTCTCGGCTTCGAAATGACCAACAAATGGGTTGATCATGAAAAGGTTCGCTGGTGCTGGCTTCAGCATGGTGGTGCTGCCCTGATGTTGCAGGAATTCTGGTCGCAGGGACAACACACGAACGTACCCGAAGGTAAAGTGGGTGAAGGCATTTCGATTTATTTCATCTGCGAGGATGCGCTGGCCTTTTATAATGAAGTACACAAACGTGGAATTCCGGCTTCACAACCGGTAGTAAGGAATAGCCTATGGACCACGTCGCTCTCTGACCCGGATGGATATAAGCTGGTTTTTGAAAGCGCCACAGATGTGCCCGAGGAAACCGCGTATGCTGCCCCGGCGGGGAAAGTTACCGGGGTATGACAGCACAATGGACTTCTAAACTTGATCGGATAACGACAGATTTCAGTTCAGCTTTTGCCGACCTTACAACCGAACAACTAAACTGGAAGCCGAATCCGGACACGTGGAGTATTGCGCAGAATATCGAACATCTGATAATAATCAATGAAAGTTATTATCCGATACTAGCTGCATTACACGAAGGAAAATACAAAACACCATGGATTGGGAGAATCGGATTCATCGTGAATCTATTTGGCAAGACCGTATTAAAGGCTGTAGACCCCGCCAGAAGAAAGAAAATGAAAACCTTTCCAATCTGGGAACCCAGCACGGGCAAAGTACCGGGAACGATATTGGCCAACTTTGAAAAGCATCAAGCGGAGCTAAAACAAAGGATACAGGCAAGCCAGGCGCTGCCAGACAAGCATATCGTCATAGCCTCCCCTGCCAATGGCAATGTTGTCTACCGGCTGGAGACGGCTTTTGACATCATTGTTGCGCACGAGCAAAGACATTTGGAGCAAGCCAAAGAAGTTCTGCAAGAATTAGTTTCAAGAAGCAAGGAGGTAAAATAAATTAAAAATGAGATTCCTGTAGTGAAAACACCTTGTCCTTTCAAAAATCAAAACCATGGCAGATCAGCCTGAACGAAACAAAGCAAATGCCATCGCCTTTTACAAGATGGCCTACGAAGGGAAACCCCGACTTGCAACCGAATTGTATGTTGGTGATCAATACATTCAACACAATCCGCTGGTCGGGAATGGTATCGACGCATTTATTGAATACTTTGAACGAATGCGCATAGAATACCCGGATAAAAGTATCTCGTTTGTCAGGGCCGTTGCCCAGGACGACCTGGTAGCCATACATACACATCAGACCTGGCCTGGAAACGACCAATATGTTACGATGGACTTTTTCCGCTTTGATAAAAACAACAAAATTGTAGAACACTGGGACGCTGTCCAGCAGATTCCGGAGACGACTGCCAATGGAAATACCATGTACTAAACGAAGCAATACTACGTGAGGTGAATCTTCCCGGATGGACCCAACTTCCGGGGCAAAAGAGTAACCGCTATGTAAATGCAGGGGAACCAAGCCTGCTGGGCCAATCCTGCACGAAGGCATGATTTGAGAAACAATTCTCAAATGTTCGGAACCAATCTCGGATAAAAGCGTTAATATTGCGTATGATAGTATTACTATTATTTCGTGTTTATATGAATATCCTTGAAAGGGCGGAAAAAGTGAAGGAAAAAGCCAGATTCCTCTTGATTCTGTCCTTTGCCTTCGGATTATGCTTTACAGTTCCCTCCTATACTGATGCCTTGCTGTTTACCGATACTAACGAAATCATTCATCAGGAGGAAACGTCAGGCTCACACTTGCCGGACCAGCAATCCCATGATCAGGAATCATCGGATACCGATGATAATTCTCCGCAAGACGATGATACCTTCATCAAAGTGTCAACCATTTCATTTTTCGTTCCTTCAATTTTGAGGCCCTCTCTTGAAAGTGATAATTCATTGCTGTCGGTTTCTGCTAACCCTCCATTTCTACCTCCTGAAATGCATTTCTGCTAGTATTCACATCAATTTAGTATCAGCACTTTTGGTTTGTGATTAGCTCATCGCAAGCATTCATTACACTTGAGGACGCGAATTCAATTGGCAAAATCCATTATCAATTTCTTAAAAGAAATCATAAATGAAAGACTTATTTAAAGACTTCGGCGACGATTCTGCCGCCGGCATAGTCGTTTTTTTTGTTGCTGTTCCATTGTGCCTGGGCATTGCACTCGCTTCAGGTGCTCCTTTGTTTTCCGGCATTATTGCAGGTATAGTTGGTGGTATCGTAGTAGGTGCCGTAAGCGCTTCCCCTTTGGGTGTTAGTGGTCCTGCCGCAGGCTTGGCTGTTATCGTGTTTACATCCATCGCCTCGCTTGGCGGTTCATGGGAGGCTTTTTTGACTGCCGTTGTGTTGGCAGGCATTATTCAGATCATGCTGGGATATGCCAAAGCAGGGTTCATCGCCTACTTCTTTCCTTCTTCAGTAATCAAAGGAATGCTCACGGGCATTGGCCTGCTGATCGTGCTGAAACAAATACCTCACGCATTAGGCTGGGACAAAGATGTTGAAGGAGATTTTGCACTTTTCCAATTAGATGGCGAAAATACATTCTCTGAAATTATCAATGCCATCGAGTATTTTACGCCGGGGGCAGTGATCATTGCTGTCCTGTCGTTAGCTATTCTGGTACTATGGGATACAGTGCTGGTGAAAAGGCATAAGATTTTCCAACTCATCCAAGGTCCGGTTGTAGTTGTGGTCTTGGGTATTGCAATGAATTTTCTATACAAGAATGGCATACTTAATTTCAACTTGGCTGCCGATCAACTGGTGAGTATTCCAGTGCCCGAAGACGTTGCCGGTTTCATGGCCCAATTTACCTTACCTGATTTTTCAGTCCTGAGCAACCTGGAGGTTTACAAAATAGCCATTGTAATAGCCATTGTGGCTAGCCTGGAAACGCTATTATCCGTTGAAGCGACCGACAAACTTGACCCGCTCAAAAGAATCACCCCTACCAACAGAGAATTGAAAGCACAGGGTTTAGGAAACGTGATTTCCGGTTTGATTGGTGGTTTACCAATTACCCAGGTCATTGTTCGAAGCTCAGCCAATATTGCCTTTGGCGGTAAAACCAAAATGTCTGCTATTCTTCATGGTATTTTGCTGCTCATAAGCGCCATTTCAATTGCCAGCGTCCTGAATATGATTCCGCTGGCAAGCTTAGCGGCCATACTATTAGTGGTTGGTTACAAATTGGCAAAGCCATCGCTCTTCAGAAGAATGTATAAATTGGGATGGGAACAGTTCATACCTTTTGTTGCCACTATAATAGGTATTTTGGCAACCGATCTGTTAAAAGGAATCTCAATAGGAATACTCTTTGGCATCTTTTACACCTTGCGTCACAGTTACCGCAACTCCCACCATCTGAAAGATATCATCACCACGGAAGACGGTCATGAAATACACCACATAGAACTGGCACAGGAAGTATCATTCTTTAACAAAGCAAGTGTGATGGATTCCTTACAGGCAATACCGGCGGATTCAAAAGTGATTATTGATTGCTCAAAATCCAAATCAATTGCTTTTGATGTTGTTGACCTAATAAAAGATTTTGAGAGTAATGCCAAAAGCAAAAACATCACCGTTGAAAAAATAAATTTCATTGAACCTGTTGTAAACTAACCAAAATCTTAAACATAAAACATTAACAATAATGAAAACATTAACAAAAGAGTTGAGGGATGCGATTACTCCTGCAAATGCGATAGAACTCCTAAAGGAAGGCAATAATAGATTTGTGGATAACCTGAAAATGAACCGGAACCTGTTGCAACAGGTAAATGAAACATCTGATGGGCAACATCCCTTTGCTGTGATCCTGAGTTGTATTGATTCGCGTACTTCTGCAGAGCTGATTTTTGATCAAGGTCTGGGTGATGTATTCAGTATTCGAATAGCGGGCAACATCCAAAACGAAGATATCCTCGGCAGCATGGAGTTCGCCTGCAAGGTAGCTGGAGCAAAAATAGTCGTGGTTCTCGGGCACACAAAGTGTGGCGCCATAAAAGGCGCCTGCGATGGTGTAAAAATGGGCAACCTTTCCGCACTACTGGATAAAGTGAAACCTGCTATAGATGCTGAAAAAACAATAAAGTTGGACAGGAATGCAGGTAATTCCGAGTTTGTGGAAAAAGTGGCTTCACTCAATGTACGCATCACTAAAAAACAGATTCTGGAACACAGTCCCATCCTTAAAAGGATGATCGAACAGGGGGAGATCGAGCTCATTGGAGGGATGTACGACGTGGAAACCGGAAAGGTTGATTTTTTTGACGCTGAGATTGTCACGGCAGAAACCCTGATAGAAAAAGAGTCTGTAAACTAATGATGTCAAACAGGGCAGTGCTTTACTATACTGTTTCCCAAGACAAAACTGATCTTAAAGCAATGCTGTTTTGAGCTATGCAAATATCCCATACCGAAAAGAATCTACCGCCGTTGTTACTTCACTTCCAATACTGAAAAAGCTGAAGGGACGCACGCGGGGTGTTGATAACGACCGGCTCATGGTTGCGTTATACTATTTGTTTCTTAATTTAGTTAGTTCCTGGAACAGAATGCAACAGGATATTTCTATTAAGACCAAGCAGCATGAACCCAAAACCGAAAAACAAATCCAATATCAATCACTCCACTTCTCTCATGAAGTACTGTCTTGGTCTTTTTTGCCTGATTTCGCTTCAATGTTTGGTCAACTGCACCGGCGATAGAAAGGAAACAAAGCTACCAAATATCATCTACGTGTTAGCAGATGATTTAGGGTATGGCGATATATCCGCTTTCAATGAAAACAGTAAAATAAATACACCCAATATCGACCGGTTGGCTTCTGAAGGTATTAAGTTTACTGATGCCCATACATCCTCCGCCGTTTGTTCACCAACCCGTTATGGAATACTTACCGGGCGGTACAGTTGGCGATCACGCCTTAAGAGCGGAGTCCTGGAAGGAAACTCAAAGGCTTTGATTCCAGCTACCAGGACCACCGTTGCATCCATGCTAAAACAGCGAAACTACCATACTGCTTTTATGGGAAAATGGCATCTTGGATGGGATTGGGCTTCGAAAAACATTCAGAAAGAAGGAGATAACCCGTCGAAGATAGATTTTGATAACATCGACTATGCAAGTCCGATTACCCATTCACCCAATGAGGTAGGCTTCGACTATGCATATGGACATGCCGCATCGTTGGACATGTCCCCGTATGTATATGTTGAAAACGGAAAAGTAACAGCGTTACCGGATACAACAACTGTCAATACAGGGAAATACTCGTGGTGGAGAGAAGGACCGACGGCAAGCGACTTTGATCATGCGGATGTTACCCCAAATTTCTTTCGCCGGGCGATCGCACACATAAAACAACGCGCCAAAGAAGACCAGCCTTTTTTTCTTTACCTGGCATTACCCTCGCCCCACACGCCCATCCTGCCAACCAAAGAATGGCAAGATAAAAGCGGGCTTAACCCGTACGCTGATTTCGTTATGATGATTGATGATTATATGGGGCAGTTAATGACCGCCGTGAAGGAGGCAGGAATTGAAGGCAATACGTTGTTAATTTTTACCAGTGACAATGGGTGTGCGCCATATGCGGGCACGGATGAATTGGAAGAAAAGGGGCATTATCCAAGTTACAAATTCAGAGGATACAAAGCCGATATATTTGAAGGGGGTCATCGCGTGCCCTTTATCGCCAGGTGGCCGGGTACAATACAAAAAGGCATTGTTTCCGATGAAACCATATGCTCAACAGATTTGATGGCGACATGCGCTGAAATTATTGGATATGCTTTGGCCGACAGTGAGGCGGAAGACAGCTATAGCCTGCTTCCGTTATTTAACCAGCAGTCATCTGATCATCCGTTACGGGAGGCTACAATACACCACTCGGTGAATGGGAGCTTTGCTATTCGGAAAGCAGAATGGAAACTGATCATGTGCCCAGGCTCTGGCGGGTGGAGCTTTCCGAAACCTGACGACTATGCAGCCATTGATACATTGCCAAAAATTCAATTGTATAACTTAATGGAAGATCCTGCAGAGACTACCAATCTTGAGGCAACACACACAGAAAAAGTGGCGGAACTAAAGGCATTGCTTACAAAGTACATCCGGGATGGCCGAAGTACCCCGGGGTTTCCGCAACAAAATGATGCAATAGAAAGCGACTGGTCCCAGGTGGATTTTATTAACTAGCATACTAATATTGCGCAATTTTGAGATGCCCAGGTAAACAGCTGTTTGGAAAACAAACAAATCATCAAATAGCCTTACTAAAAACTTGCTGATGACTTTCTTGCTTATTCATTCTCTTATCAAAGACACTGCAAATATTCCGAATAAAGGGGTGCCCGGCTGCCGTTACTTTTAGGCCTCCTTCCTCAAATAACTCAAGAATACCCTCCTGTTCCATTTCTTGTAACGTCACCAGGATAGGAGGATCTACCACCTGGTTTAACAAACCTTGGCTCAACTTACCCTGGCAGCATATCTGAAGTATGCATTCCTTCAACAACAGGTCTACATCCGTAAGTATATGTCCTTTGAAAATCGCTGATCCGGAACTCATGATATTCTGCAAATACACTTCCACCTTTTTCTCATTTTGTGCATAGCCGTGACGAGCATCGCTTATAGCGGAGGCACCTAGCCCGATTAGTAAATCAGTATTGGATGTGGTATATCCCATGAAGTTCCGGTGTAGCGTACCAGCGATATGAGCTCCATACAAGGAATCCTGTGGCAATGCAAAATGATCCATGCCAATGTCAACATAGCCGGCACTTTTGAGCTTACTTCTGCCGACCTCGTACAACTGCCTCTTCAAAACCTCAGAAGGCAGGTCATTATCTTCATAGCCACGTTGCCCTGGCTTAAGCCACGGTACGTGCGCATAGCTGTAGAAGGCTATCCGATCGGGTTTCAACGTAAGCACTTTTTCAATGGTGTCTGAAATTGTGGATGGATTCTGAAAGGGTAGTCCATAGATCAGATCAAAACTTACCGATTCATAGCCTATTCTTCTGGCCTCAAGTGTTGCTTTTTCAAGGCTTTCAAACGGCTGTATTCTGTGTATCGTCCGTTGGACTTTTTCATCCAGGTCCTGCACCCCAAAACTTACACGGGTGAATCCTACATCGTGTAATGCCTGCAAATGTTCTTGGGTCGTATTGTTTGGATGGCCTTCAAAACCAAATTCAAATTCTTTGTGTACAACTACATCCTCCAGTAGATAGGTAATCAACCAACGGAGGTTCTGTGGGCTGAAATAAGTGGGGGTTCCCCCACCCAGATGTATTTCACGGATTATGGGTGTCTTTCCAAAGATCTTTTTATAATGATCCCATTCTTTGAGGATCGCTTGTATGTATGGAATCTCTACCTTATGATTTTTCGTAATTCTGGTTGTGCATGCGCAATAGGTACACAAACTTTCACAAAATGGCAGATGTATATACAGACTGATTCCTTTATCATCGTTGGACGCTTCAAATGTATTCCTGACCGCGGCTTCCCATTTACCCACGGAAAATGAATCTACATCCCAATACGGCACCGTGGGGTAACTTGTATAACGCGGCGTTGGAACATCGTATTTTTTTACCAATGCTGAACTTGATGGGTAAGAATCCATGCCTCAAAGTAAACCGTCTCGAAAGTGGGCGTTCATGATGATACTCAATATAGAAAATGACTTTTGTCAGTAAATAATGCCGTAAAACAGAACCCCTGAGAAGCTAATCCTTGGCTGAAGCACTGCGCTTCGACATTACAGGTTTCGGTTTTGCTTTTGCTTGTTGTTCCTTTGGTTTAGTGTCAAACAACATTCTTACCGATGGTGAATACGTGTCATCATACTGCCCGCTCTTAAAGCTCCACAAAAACGCAATCAGAAAACCAACGGCAATTATCAAGCTGATAGCGATCAATATTACAATTATAGCCATTTCATAGTGTTTTATGTGCAGTATAATTGACGGCAAGTGTTGAAAAACCAACTACACTGATACTGCTCAAGGGCATCAGGATCGCGGCCACCAGCGGTGTGAGGTGACCGGTCACAGCAAAGGTTAACGCCACAGCATTATACAGGAAGGATATCACGAAAGCTGTTTTGAGTATGACTGTTGAATACCTGGCCAGATCGAGAAACTTATCCAGCACATACATTTTGTCACCTTGCAGAATTCCATCGCATGCGGGTGTAAAGATACCGGTATCATCTGTAACCGCTATGCCAACATCGCTTTGTTTCAGCGCACCGGAGTCGTTCAATCCGTCGCCAACCATCAATACCCTTCTTCCTTTCTGCTGCAGCTTTCTGATGAAATTGAGCTTATCCTGGGGTGTCTGGTTGAATACAAGTTCCGCAGCAGGATTAAAGAGCATTTTCATATTAGCCTTGTCTGACGCATTGTCTCCGGATAGCAATGCCACGCATTTAGTTCCCAGACGATCCACCATATTCTTGATATACGCTCTTACTGAAACACGAATGCTGAAGTATCCCCTCAACTCACCGTTGATTGCCACGAATACATAAGATGCGTTCAGGTCGGGCATCGCATCACACCCAACAAATTCGGATGAACCTACCTGTAGAAACTTGCCATTGACCAGGCCTTGAATTCCTTTGCCCGGAACCTCTCTGAACTCAGAGAGGTTTTCAGAGAAGACTCCGGCGATAGCTTTTGTAATCAAAATGCTCAGCGGATGGGTAGAAGCACTTGTGAGCACTTTGACATCGCTGAAATCTTCGGAAGAAAGCAATCCGGAAAAAGCAACATCAGGCCGCTTACCATAGGTTACCGTTCCGGTTTTGTCAAAAACTACAGCGTTTATTGAAGCAAGCTTTTCAATAATATCGGCATGCTTCAAATAAAACTGGTTTCTTCCAAATACGCGAAGCATACTGCCATATGTAAATGGAGCGGCCAGCGCCAGCGCACAGGGGCATGCGACCATCAGCACCGAAGTTAAAACCAGCCACATTTGGGATGGATTCGTTACATGCCAATAGGCAGCCGTGATTATGGCGATGCCCAGGACAGACCACGTGAATATTCGTGCCGCTTGATCTATGATTTTCTGGTATTTGCTTACGGTCACCTTCCGAAATGCCTCGTTATTCCACAAACCTGTAAGCTGGCTTTGTGATGTTTTCTCGTCAACCCTGAACTCTGCAGGTCTTCCTACTAGTCTTCCACCAGCGTAAACAGCATCTCCCGCTTTTGCTTTTACAGGTTTTGATTCCCCGGTAACGAAACTGTAATCAATAAAAGCCAGGTCATCTAGAAGTGTGCAGTCAGCAGGGATGATTTCCATATTTCTAATCCGCATCCTGTCACCTTCCGCTAACGCATAGATCACAACAGGTTTCCATTCATCTGCAATCAACTTTTGCGTCGCCAGGGGAAAATAGGATTTAAAGTCCCTGTCAAAGGCTAGGCTTTCATAGGTTTTACCCTGAAACCATCGGCCAATGAGTAGAAAGAAAACCAAACCGGTGAAGGAGTCAAGATAACCAGGCCCTGTTGCAGTAATAATATCATAACTACTCCTTAGAAAAAGGGCCAGCAGCCCGGCAGCAATAGGAACATCAATATTGATCTGCCCCTGTTTAAAGCTATTTGCTGCAGATTTAAAATATGCTGACGCGCTGTAAAAAAGGACAGGTAGCGCGAGCGCAAAATTCAGCCAGGAGAAAAAGCGCATGAGATTCTGGTCTGCATGATCAATACCCAGGTATTCAGGGAAACTGAAGAGCATAACATTTCCGAAGCAAAATCCGGCTATTGAAAGCTTACTAATCAATGAACGATCGATGCCCGGTTTGGGCACATCGTCTGCATCTAAGTTAATCTGCGGCGCATATCCCAATGAACCCAAAATGCCAGCAACCTTACTTAGGCTAATTGCACTGGGCGTAAAATCAATCGTAACTGTTTTGCGCGCAAAGTTCACCTCAGCACGCAAAATGCTTTTCTCAATTCTTTGAAGATTTTCGAGCAGCCAGATACAGGATATACAGTGAATAGCAGGAATATTAAATGTAACCCTGGCGAAATTGTCGGAATCAAATGTCAGAACTTTTTGTCGAATTTTCGGATCATCAAGATACTGGAATGAATTTACTTCGACATCTTTTAGGGAAGTGCCCGGAAGACTGTCCAGGTCGTAGTATGCGCAAAGATCATTTGTTTGCAGGATTTCAAAAACTGTTTGACAACCATAACAACAAAATGGCTTTTCTTCCAGCCAACGTGTTTCATCACAACGTTGCCCGCAGTGATAACATTTGAGTTCGGTACCGACTCCCTCATTTGCCAGCGCAGGACTTATCATGATCAGGCTACGATGGGTTCATTTCTCATCGTGTAGGTCCACACAAGTTTGTCGGTGTGGTTCACTACATCCTCTGCGAGGCTTCCATTCACAACATGCGCAATACCTTTACGGCCATGGGTGCCCATAGCAATCAAATCTCCCTTGATAGAGTTTGTAAACAATAGTATGCCTTCTTCCTCATCTGAATGGTTGAAAACATGCGTTGAATAATTCTTGAACATGTATCTTTTCGCAAAGTCTTCCAACCGCCGGTTTGTCAAGCTATCTGCGGTAAAATTG
Organism: Cyclobacteriaceae bacterium; assembly: GCA_029858965.1. Taxonomy (GTDB): domain Bacteria; phylum Bacteroidota; class Bacteroidia; order Cytophagales; family Cyclobacteriaceae; genus Chryseolinea. Next base: position 30,757 of record JAOUDZ010000031.1, on the reverse strand, counting down.
GCCGGCGTATTGATCCAAACGATGTGGAGATTTGCTTTAAAAAACTCTTGCAGGGATTTTACTTTCATTACCAGGTCTTCCTGATGTTCAGTCTCTAAAGTATTGGGGAAGACAATGCTTTTGATAGGACCTTTAAAATAGTCCTTAACAATAAGTACAGGTACGGGTGAACGCTGAACGATCTTTTGGGCATTTGAGCCCAGGAAGAATTCAGCAAAACCACTGGCTCCATGAGACCCCATCAAAACAATATCCACAGCTTTCTCTTTAATATAGTCCTGAATTGTGGCATGGACGCCTCCCAACTGCACATCTGTGATTACGCTTACGCCCTCCGCCTTATGCTCATCAAGGAGCTTATTGAAATGCGATTCGGCATTTTCCTTAAGTTCTTTGAAGAATTGCTGCTCAAAATTCATTACAGGCATGAGTACAGGATCCTGATATACTGGAAGCTCAACAACATTCAGCAAATGAACAGTCCCGTGGGATTGTTGTGCGATATCGACTGCAATTTGGAAGGCAAAGACAGCAGGCTTCGAAAAATCACAGGGAACAAGGATATTTTTCATGGCAATGTATTAAAAGATGAATCAATCAAAAGTATCGGCCTGTGGTGCCAAAGTCGTTGAGAATCATCAGCGGCAAAAATGATTTTTGTCAGGAAGATGCGAACACGCACCGCGATTTTCCCTCAATCCAATTGAATTCCCTTACGGCTCGAACACCTGATTACCTTGCTTTTGATGGGTGCCCTCTGCGCTACTCCGTGCTCTCGCTTGTAGCATGGGGTAAAGGTTCGAAGATTCGTTCGATGGTCTTATTGAGCCGCTTTTCAATACTCTCCGGACGCATATCTTCCAGGACAGCAACAGCCCACCCCCGCCAAACAAGATCATTTGTTCTGGTATCCATCAAATCTATAATTAATGTCCCCTGTTGATATTGGTACGCATTCATCTCATCCCTCATCCAATAAGGACTATATAAATGTTGACTGGGATCCACCATAAAGACACTTTTGTCCTCAACAATAATGTGGTAGTGAAGTGTCAGCACAGGATCATCTGCAACCAACATATATCCTTTCTTGGTCATTGCATTGTCCACTGCTGTTTTAATGCGTTTATCATTTAACTGATTGTAATACATCGGGTTCTGATTTGCTTCTATCTCCGTGCTTACCTTCCAATGATACGTACTGTATTCGCTGACATTCAACGCATGGTCATAGTCATTGTAGACAGAGATTGCCGGGCTGCAGGAAAATAGCAATATCAACAGCAAAGATGCAAGTGATCTCATTGGACTTAGATTTAAAGACATAAGCAAGGTATGGTATCGCCCTGGCTTCGAAAATGATCTTTGATTCCGCCCAAGGTGACGTTTGTCATATTCACATTGGTGAATCCATGGATCTCTTCACGGTCCCGTGACTCCACTTATGCAGCTGACTATATTTTGAACTGCAATAACCGTTCATGTGTTTATGCTGCTTCAACATCCCCCCACCCTTAGTGTAGCTGTGGTTTTCTGAAATTGGCATTCACCCTACTACAGGCTCCCGGACGGTGTCTTTGGGGCATTCTCCGCCATGCCCTATCCCGGCCACACGGTAACCCTTAATCCTGCTGGCTTAACGGACATTCTAGTCAACTCAGTATCCAGCGCTCCTGAATGAACACCATATTAAAACATAATCATCAAAAAAACCCGAAGCAAAGGCATTGATAAAAATCATCATGAACCAGCGAGAGCTATCATAGTCAATCAATAGTAGCCTGACGATATTTAGTGCATTGATAAACAACAAAAAAAAAGGAGGGTATATGACACTTATTAAGCGTTCCGATTGGCCGGCATTGGTGAACGGCTCTTGGTTATCTGATTTTTTCGATAACGATCGGTTATTCGATTCTGACTGGATGCGGAAACAATCCATGCCAGCAGTAAATGTAAAGGAGTCAGAAAAAGGATTTGAAATCGAACTGGCAGCACCAGGCCTGAACAAAAAGGATTTCAATATCACTGTTGACAACGGTGTGCTGACAATTTCTTCTGAAAAGGAGGAAGAGAAAGAGGAGAAGGAGAAAGACTATACGCGCAGGGAGTTTAGCTATAGTTCGTTTAATCGTTCCTTCACCATGCCAGAAAATGTCAATGAAGATGACATTAAGGCTAATTATGAGGATGGAATTCTTAAACTCCATGTTGCCAAGAAGCATGTGGACCAATCAAAATTTAAGAAAGCCATTGAAGTGAAGTAGGGTATTTAACATCAGCATCTGATTATAGCCTCCGGCATCGCCGGGGGCTATCCTGTTTTCTAACGCAGCTGATCAGTTCCTGTTCCACACCCCGTTGATACAACGCTGAAGGCCTTGCTGCAACTACCCGTTTTGCTTATTGGCTGGAAAAACAGCACACAGATTACGCTTTCTCTCCTTTATTCCTCAGCGAATACGTCCATATGAGCTTATCAGTATGATTGGTAACATCTTCGGCCAGACTACCGCTCACCAGATGAGCAATTCCTTTTCTTCCATGAGTTCCTATAGCGATTAAATCACCACGCACTTTGTCAGCAAACTGAATGATACCCTCTTCTTCATCGGGGTGATTATAGACATTTGCTGTATAATTTTCAATACCATATCGATCCGCAAAATCCGCCAATCGGGCGTATGTAATATTATCCGCTGTGAAATGAAGCGGAGTATTGATATAGACAATGTGCAACTTTGCATTGAAGAAGTTCTGCAAGTCTTTGACTTTGTTCACCAAATCCTCCTGCCGCTCTGTATCAAGGGTATTGGGAAATACAATGTTCTCTATTGGCCCTTCAGTATATGCTTTAACTACCAATACGGGAACAGTGGACCCTCTAACAATTTTTTCGGCATTCGATCCAATCATAAATTCACGGAATCCCTGCGCCCCATGGGAACCCATTATGATAATGTCAATTGACTTGGTTTGGGCATATTCCAGAATTTTAGGAGCAGGCGCGCCAAATTGCAGATCAGCTATAACCTTAACACTTTCCGCATGGTATTTGCCGATTAACTTTTTCAACTCATTTTCTGTTTTTTCCTTTACCTCTTCCATCATCGCCGCTTCAAAGTTAAGAACCGGCATAAGTAAAGTGTCATACATTACCGGAAGCTCGATCACATTAATGAGATGTACTATTGCTTTAGCCTTCAGGGCTATGTTTATCGCAACCCGAAACGCGTCAACGGACGGTTCTGAAAAGTCGCATGGAACCAGTATATTTTTCATATCGTTTATTCTTCATTTCTCGTTGAAAAACCCGATCTCATAGCCGAACTACATTGAGGCACAGGATGCAGCACTTTTTTATTAACTTAAAAATATTGCACAGACATGGTAATGGGCGTGAGATTAATCAACGCAAAAGATGACTTTCCTCATCCTGCCCGTAAAGCAACACTTCCCTATGGCTGCGGGCCTCCATAAACCTGAAGGCAATATTAGCATTTTTATCCTGCTAATGTTTCTGATCCTTACCCAATATCAGTGAAACCGTCTTCCATTTCGGATTGTAATCCGCAATAAGTTTAGCGATACCCACAAAAGGCACAAAAAGAATCATTCCTGACATTCCCCACAAAATGCCACCCGTAAAAATCGCCAGAAGCGTCACCAAAGTATTGACATTGAGACGCCGGCTTACCGCCATGGGAAAAATAACATTAGCCTCAAGATACTGGACAAAAACAAAAATGCAGATGATACCGATCGGATACCATATGGAATCATAGGTGATCCAGGCAATAGTAATGGGCAAGAGCGAACCTACTGTAATCCCGATATAAGGGATGAAAGTCAAAACAGAGGCAATAAACCCGAACAATATGGCATGCGGCACACCCAGGAGAAGTAATCCAATGCTGTTCAAAATGCCAACGATTAGGTAAACTGCCCCCATACCCTTAATAAAGCTGTAGTACGCTTTAACCGTGAGCATGATTATTTCACGCAATTTGTCACTTCCTTCCGAAGGGAATATCTGAAATACGATTTTCAACCATTGACTTCGATGGTAAAGGATAAGTACCGCGTAAACCGGGACCAACACCAACATTACAGCAGTATACGCCGAAGCGGAAATCATCGTGCGCAGGAATTGCACTACATTAAATCCGGACTGGCCTGAGATCCTGTCGATCCATACGTTTTGTTTTTCCTTCGAAATACCGAAGGCATCACTGACAAATTGACTCAGCTGCTCGATACCATCAAATAACTTACTTCTCAATGATGGCAATTCGCCGACAAAACTAAGCACTTGCTGCATCAGTAAGGAAACCAGCATAAGTCCAAATAGAAGCAGCAGTGTAATTGCAATAATGATTGCTGTCAACCTTCCCGCACCTCTTTTTTCCATCCATGCACAAACCGGATACAGTACAAAACTAATAAACAGTGCGTAGCTAACGGGAATAAAAACATTTCTTCCGAAATATAAAATAACGCCCCCAAGAATAATAAACTGCAGGTTACGCAGAATTTGCGGGCTCGAAATAAGTGGCTTTTGAATATCCATACATTAGATGGCGTCAGTAGAAAATCATAATTGCGTAACCAGTTTTTTCAGTGACCAAGAAACAAGGATAAGGGGTATAAACATGCAAAACCAAAAACTAAACTATGTAAACATGATCACTATAAATAAATGACTTAACGCATCCGAATAAAAATACCACAAAATTCATTTCAGACGACAAGGCTGGAGTTTTCAAACAAGAGCCTTAGTTTAATGATATGGTTATTCTTTAGCCGGGTCTCGGATGGAAAGATATCCGTTATCGCCAGCGCGGCACGCATTATTTTCTCTTTCAACGCCTCAGGAAAGTATTTCCGGTACTTTGAATAAAATTCTGTGAAAGCTTTGAACGTTTCTTCACCGCTCGCACCCTCAGTCTGAAAAGTATCCATCGCAAGCACAATCAGGTGAGAAGCTTCTGTTACGGTACCAGTAGCTGCCTGGTCCAGATCTTCCAACCAATCATTGCGTAGAAGCATTTTCAGCTGTCCAAATTCCAACGGGGCCACATGCTGATCTTTGGCAATAGCATAAAATAGTCCTCCCAGTTGTTCAAAAATTTCACGCTTAAAACTGTCCATCATCGCCTCCCTTTTATTGAATGCTACCTAATTATTAACCGTCTCCTGCAACATTTCTTCTGCCGCCGCAATATTTGCGATGCCCTGGACCAATGCATCCGTATTGAATGAAATGGAATCTATCCCGCATTGAACAAGGAAAGCAGTAAATTCCGGATAATCACTTGGGGCCTGCCCGCATAAACCAACCTTTACACCCTGTTTATGTGCGCTCTCGATCAAATGATGAATCTGTTTCTTAACAGCCTCATCGTTCTCATTAAAGAGATCACTGATAATGGCAGAATCACGATCCAGTCCGAGGGTAAGTTGTGTAAGGTCATTAGAGCCGATCGAGAACCCATCAAATAATTCTGCGAATTCTTCGGCCAGCAAGATATTGCTTGGAATTTCTGCCATAACATACAGCTCAAGCCCCATTTTTCCTCTCTCCAAGCCATATGCTTTCATAACATCCTGTACTTTCAGGGCCTCTTCAATCGTACGGCAAAATGGAATCATCACCTTCACATTCCCCAGGCCCATTGTCTCCCGCACCCTTTTGATCGCCTGGCATTCGAGTCCAAAACCTTCACGATATCTTTCATTATAGTATCGACTTGCTCCTCGGAATCCCAGCATTGGGTTTTCCTCATCAGGCTCAAACATTTTTCCCCCCAGGAGTTTGGCGTACTCATTGGTTTTGAAATCGCTCATTCTAACAATCACTTCCTTTGGATAAAAAGCGGCCGCCACCAGCGCTATAGACTCTGCCAGCTTCTCAACAAAAAACTGCTTTTTATCGTTATAGTGTCTTGTTAATGCTTCAATTTGTTTCTTCTCTGCACCAGCATGTAATTGCTCATATCTTACGAGCGCCATCGGGTGAACCTGAACACTATTGTTGATCGCAAACTCCATCCTCAGTAAACCAACACCTTGATTTGGATAGGTTGCATATAAGAGCGCCTTCAGCGGATCAGCCAGAATAAACATTGGCCTTACGTTTGTGTTGGCAATGGACTCGAGTTGTATTTCCTTTTCTTCCCATTGAAGCTTACCGTCGAAAATAAAGCCCTGATCACCATCAGCACATGATACTGTGATCATCTGGCCATCTGTAAGTTTTTCAGTAGCATTTAACGTACCTACTACAGCAGTTATGCCAAGCTCGCGCGCCACGATAGATGCATGACTGGTACGCCCACCCTTATTGGTAACAATACAGATCGCTTTTCGCAACAGCGCATTCCAGTCGGGATTGGTTATGTCTGCCACAATAATATCGCCTGGCTGAACCTTTGGCCCATCTGCAAGGGATTTCACAATGGTAACTTTCCCACTTACAATAGACCTTCCTACGGCCTTTCCGCTTAACAAAGGCACTAGTTTTGTGTTGAGCTTGTACTCCTTCAATGAGAGCTTTTTATGCTGTGCATGTACTGTTTCCGCGCGTGCCTGGACAATAAAAATTTTCCCGGTCTCGCCGTCTTTTGCCCACTCTATATCCATCGGAAGTTTATAGTGGGATTCAATTGTTGCACACCAGCTGCCCAGCATCGTTATTTCCGCATCACTTAGAATGTACTGATCGCGCATTGACGCAGGAGTCTCCAACCATGCTGTATTGGATGCTGCATCGCTGTATATCAACATCCGTTGCTTATCGCCCAATAGGCGATAGACAATTGCGCCTTTATTCTGTTTTGCAGCCGGTTTGAAGAGGTAAAATTCATCGGTATTGACTGCGCCTTGTACCACGCTTTCCCCAAGGCCCCAGGCACCAGTGATATATATAATATTTTCATTTCCAGTTTCCGGATCGATCGTGAATGCTACGCCGGCACTTCCTTTATCAGATCGTACCATAAGCTGAATACCCACCGATTGCCCCACCTGCATATCGCTGAATCCGTTATCCATTCGGTACTTGATGGCCCTATCGTTGAACAATGAAGCATAACACCTTTTAACAGCTTCCAGAACTCTTTCTGCTCCATGAACATTCAAATATGAATCATGTTGTCCTGCAAAACTCGCTGTGGGAGAATCTTCCGCCGTTGCACTGCTGCGCACAGCTACCGATAAACCCAACCCGTGTTTGACCATCAGTTGCGTATAACCCTCTTCAATTTCCTTCATGATCTGTTCGGGAAAAATACCACCCATGATCAAATCGCGGCAGGAAGCAGCAACTTCAGAAAGATTATCAAGGTTTTTGCGATTTATCCGATCAAGAGAAACCTGGAGTTGCGGAGATAGTGTGTTGAAAGCCAGAAAATCATAGTACGCCTGCACCGTTATCGCGAATCCATCCGGAATGTTGATTCCCAACGGAGACAAATTACCGATCATCTCACCCAATGAAGCGTTCTTTCCACCTACACTGGAAATATCCTCAATGGATAGTTTATCGAATGAAATAATAAAGGATTTCACGGTAATTGCACGCTATTATGCGGTATAACAAATCTACAGTTGAATGAATAGAGTCCTTATGAGCACCATCAGAATATTAGATGATTATTATCATTTTTGATCTCCTTTTTTCATATACTTTGCATTGTTAATAAGGCAGCCTACTTCTCTCCCGGTAACACTGTTCAAGACGAAACTTATATCGATATGCAAAAAGCCGAACTTAAAAGGAAACTTCTTGAGGAATGTATCAGAAAGCATCAATCCGTAATTGATGATTTCAATGTGCGACTGAATGATTTGAAGGAAAGTATGAAAAATGCCAACGACGAGGAACTGGACGGCGGGCAGATCGCACAAAAAATGAGGATGGATGCCGAAGCGCTGGCATTAATTAACCAACGCCAGTTTGCAGTTACAGAGATGGAACTACTGCAAAACCTGAATTTTGAAAATAAAGCTGTCGCAGACCAGGCTGAACTGGGCGCTGTAGTGGTAACCGATAAGGAAACATTTTTCGTGTCTTCAAGCATTGAACAATTTGAGGTTGAAGGAAAGACCTATTTGGGTTTGTCTACCCATAGCCCGCTATTTAAAGCTATGGAAGGCAAAAGCAAAGGAGATACATTTGGCTACAATAAAGTTGTTTATACCATAGAAGAACTATTCTGAGAAGTGTATACACGTTAAACGCCGGGTGCATTTCCAGCGATATTAGATCAAGAAAACTGACTCGAATGAAGCTGTTCGTCGCTTAAGCGCATCAACATGCCTGAAGTAAAATCTGAAATTAGTTTTTTGCGTGGTCCACAATCACGATGGGAAGAATTCAAATTCACAGTTAAAGTAATGATTGAATTCATACGCGGTTTCAGGGCATTGCACTTCGTTGGTCCTTGCGTTACGTTTTTTGGCTCAGCAAGATTTGACGAGGATCACGTGTATTATGATAAAACGAGAAAGGCGGCCGCTGAAATTGCAAAACTCGGATTTACAATCATGACAGGTGGTGGTCAGGGGCTCATGGAAGCGGCTAATCGGGGAGCCAAAGACGTGAACGGTCGATCAGTCGGATGCACTATAGTACTACCGATGGAACAGAAGACTAACCTGTATCTTGACAAATGGGTAAAAATTAGATATTTTTTTGTGCGCAAGACTTTACTTATCAAATATTCATTTGCTTTCATTGTTTTACCCGGAGGCTTTGGTACCCTCGATGAGTTTTTTGAAGCGCTCACGCTGACACAGACCAGGAAAATCAATCAGTTCCCGATCATTATTTTTGGCAAAGCCTATCATCATGAATTGCTCGAGCATATCGAATGGATGAAACGTGAGCACACTATTTCACCTGAGGACCTGAATCTCATTCTTGTTACCGACTCCATTGATGAGGCGGTGGAATTCATAAAACACAAAAGTATCAACCGATACGGGTTGACTGCTGTACGTAAACCCTCGCCCATCGGATGGCTCTTTGAACGCCCTTGAATCCAACCAGGGTACAAATCCACCAAAGTCCGGTTTTTTTTCTGAAGCGCTGTCGTTAAGGATCATGCTGATAACAATGCACTTATGGGCACAAGAAATAATGATAAAAATCATCCATTATTTCCAATACCTGTCATACAAACTACCAAGTTTGCTAAGGATCTTCGTAATACTACAAGGCCAATTTTATTCAACCGGCTCGTACTTGGGTTTTTAATTATGCTAAAGCAGAATGAAGAAGACGCTGAGGATAGTTATGTACACACTCCTGGTGGTGTGTTGCGGTTGGGGAATCTTAACTTGGATTGTTGAAAAAAAAGGACCAATGAAAGGTTGGGACTTCGGCGACTCAAATATTTACGGCCAGGCCCTAATCGTTTACGATCCCGATCCATTTTACAATTTCGATGAACAGGTATGCCTTTCTGTTGCAGAAGTTTTTACGGAAAATGGCATGAAAGTAAAAGTAGTTTCCGTGGCGGCTGCAGGTGAACATGACCTGAAGACATTCGACGTTTTGGTATTCTGTGCAAATACCTATAACTGGAGTCCCGATTGGGCCATACAAGATTTCATCAAGGGTCAAAAATCCTTACATGGCAAACCGGTAATGGCGATTACACTGGGTGCTGGCTCAACGGCAAGTTCCAAAAAGAAGCTGGAACATCTAATTTCAAGCAAAGATGGAACAATCCTGGGATCCGGCACATTCTGGCTCATGCGGCCCAATGATGAGGCTCGCATGAATGAATCAAACGTGCGGGTAGCACTTTCGATGGTCAGAAATTGGTCTGAATCCTTAGTCTATGAGTACCGAAAGATCAATTAACATGACAATTATCAGCGGATGAGTTGATTCGAATCACCCGTTTATTTCAAGACAAAACACAACTTTGAAATAGATCGTTAAACCCCGACCTGTAAAATTGTGCGATCCCAATTTAAAAACACCTTCAATTTCCTGAATGAGACTGGTGATATCGCTCGTTTTACAGGACGCTTGTTCAAAGAGTGGACAAAGCCACGACAGGAATTTGAAGAATTTCTCAGGCAATGCTATTGGGTAGGTTACAAATCATTACCGTTGGTTACCATTACAGCATTTATTATGGGACTGGTGCTGACCATTCAATCACGTCCTACACTTGTTGAGTTTGGCGCAGAATCCTTATTACCATCAATGGTGGCAGTATCGCTTGTCAGGGAGATATCACCTGTCATCACTGCGCTTATCTGCGCGGGCAAAATAGGATCAGGAATGGGTGCGGAACTGGGTTCTATGAAAGTTACCGAGCAAATAGATGCGATGGAAGTTTCAGGTACCAACCCCTTCAAATACCTTGTCGTGACACGCGTATTTGCGACGACATTTATGTTGCCGGTACTTTCAAATCTATCCAACGCGATCTCATTGTATGGGTCCTATTTGGGCGTTAATATCAGAGGCGCTGTAAGCTGGGACCTTTTCTGGACCCAGGTCTTTGATTCTTTAAGCTTTGGAGATGTAATACCTTCTCTGGTCAAAACTTTCTTTTTCGGTTTTGCCATTGGAATTATCGGATGCTACAAGGGATACTTTTCGCAGAAAGGAACCGAGGGTGTGGGCAGATCAGCCAACTCTGCAGTAGTTGTGGCATCTCTGCTGGTTTTTATTATTGACCTGATTGCTGTTCAGATAACCGATTTATTAGGATTAACCTGATTGTGCATGACAGACGCTATCATTGAAGTAAGGGAGATCAATAAGTCATTCGGAGAAAACCACGTTCTGAGAGACTTTTCTATGGATGTAAATCCAGGGGAAAACCTTGCCATATTAGGGAAATCAGGGTCCGGAAAATCGGTATTGATCAAATGCATCATCAACCTAATGAAGGTAGACGAGGGGAGCATCAAAGTATTTGGTGAGGATATTAGCGCTTTAGACCAGGAGTTGCTCGACAGGATGCGTGCGCGCATCGGATTTCTTTTTCAGAGCAATGCCCTGTACGATTCTATGACCGTGCGTGAAAATCTTGAATTCCCTTTGCGTAGACATTGGGGAAAAGAACAACGGAAAAAGGGTGCTGAACAAGCAGTGATGGAGGCCCTTGAAGATGTTGCACTTTCCCATACCATTGACATGATGCCAGCAGAACTTTCAGGCGGCATGCGAAAAAGAATCGCCCTTGCCAGAACGCTAATACTTCGGCCCAAGATTATCTTATATGATGAGCCAACGACCGGGCTCGATCCTGTGACTGCAAGGGAAATCAGTAATCTGATCATTAAAGTTCAGAAAAAATACAGTGCCTCATCTGTGATTATTTCACATGACATGAATTGCATCCGGCTTACGGCCAACCGTGTAATTATGTTGATTGATGGAAAATGCTACGCAAACAATACATTCGGCGAACTGTTGAATTCAACTGACCCGAAAATTCAGGAATTTTTTGAATAGCTTATGAAAACAAAGACAATTGATAATACCAAACTGGGGCTCTTTGTACTGGCTGGAGTTCTTTTCCTGATTGTAACGTTGTACATGATTGGTAAGAATCGGAATTTGTTTGGCTCCACATTTACGATGAAGGCTGTACTTAGTAATGTAAATGGATTGGTAGCCGGAAATAACGTGCGCTTCAAAGGGATTGACGTTGGTACGGTCAAAAGTATTACACTGCTAAACGACAGTTCGATTTATGTCACACTGACTATTGACAATGCTATGAAGCCGTACATCAAACAAAATGCTATGGCATCGGTTGGAACAGACGGACTTATGGGCAATAAGCTCGTGAATATTAATTCAGTGCCTGGCAAATCTCCGACCGTTGAAGAAGGATCGGTAATACAATCTTTAAAACCCATTGAAACCGATGAAATGCTGCGTACCCTGAGCACAACGAACGAAAACCTGGAAAGGATTAGCCATAATCTCCGGGAAGTGACGGTAAAACTCAACACCAGCAGCAGCCTGTGGAACCTCTTGTCGGATACCGTTATTACCTATGATCTTCGAAATGGCGTAAAAGATTTCAGGCGCGCAGGATCCAATCTGGCCGATCTTACATACACCACAAATCTGATGATCAATCGCTTCAATAGCGGAAGTGGACTTGCAGGAACGATCTTTACCGACACAACACTGTCAGAAAAACTTTCATACTCATTAAATAGAATTCAAGAAGCAAGCGACAGAACCTCACTGATGATGGAAAATCTGGAGTCAGTTATCGCTAAATTGAAAGAGGGCGAAGGAACGGCTGGCCTGCTGCTGTCGGACACGACGTTGCGAAATACGTTGCTTCGAAGTGGACAGAACGTCGAAGAAGGAACTGGGCGCTTTAATGAAAATATGGAAGCGATGAGATCAAATTTCCTTTTCAGAGGATATTTTAAGAAGTTGGAAAAAGAAGAGAAAAAGGCAGCCAACGCTGCAAAGGATAATTAACACGGGTAAATCGCCATCACATGAAAAAAATTCTTTGCCCTACAGATTTTTCAGATAGCGCTCAAAACGCTATTGCGTACGCCGCAAAACTGGCACATAGCATGGGCGCTCAATTAACACTATTTAATGTACAATCGTCATTTGAAAATCTGCCATTAGAAATTATTGGGACAAAGTCATCAAAAGTCAAGGCTTACGAAAAACTTCTTGATGAACAAAGCTTTGAGATCAGTCGTACGTTTAAGATTTCTTGTTACGCTGAAGTAATATCCACCACTGCCTCCCTGTCAAAAACAATCGCATTCAAAGCCAGCGGGTATGACCTCCTGGTTATGGGATCTAATGGTGCTGATGATTTCATTCAATTTTTCTTAGGAAGCCATACCTATAAGGCTGTTGTAGAATCAAATGTTCCGGCCCTTGTCATACCTTCTGATTGCATCTACAGTGAGATAAAAGAAATGGTTTTTGCATTTGACTATCTGCGCGAAAGAAAACTTCCAATAACACAACTGATACCATTTGTTAATGCCTTGAATGCCCGATTGACTGTACTGGAAGTCCTGGAAGAAGCGAAAAGTGAGCATATGGACATTGAACTTCAGGAGCTACAGGAAATTCTGACAAATACATACGGTGAAAAAATAACCCTCCGGTTCGACACCATACGATCCGCCACTATCGCAAAAAGCATCAACGGTTACATACAAAATAATCAGCCGGATGCATTGGCAATATGTTCAGTCCATAGAAGTTTTCTCGGAAAACTTTTCCATAAAAGTGTTTTCAAAGACTTAAGCGCTGTATTATCATATCCTGTCTTCGTGTTTCATGAATAACCGGGTGAATCGGCTTCATCTATCGCGCCAATGGCATGGCGCTGCAATCCCGTTTCTGCGCAGGCAGTATGCGGCTGAATGAATCAGCTTCTTACAGGCAAAAATATCTCCGCTATCATACAACGGGCACTACCACCGCCATTACGCTCAATCGTATCGAGGGCGGAGTGAATTATGGCATTATGCTTTTCAAGTTTTGAAAGTTGGCCGCTATCCAGCGACCTGAAGGCCTGTGATGACATGACCACGAACTTTTCTCCAAGGTTATTTCTAACCTGAAGCATATTACCAGCAAAGTGGTTCATTTGATCAAAACTTATGGTTATAAGCTCCTTTTTAGAGTCGATTATTGAATCAACAACAGCTTTTCTTTCAACATCACCTTTTATGGCATCAAGGCATATCACTACAAACTGATCGGCTACACACATCATTACATTGGTGTGATAAATCGGGAAGTCATTAATATCTGAGGCTTCAAAAGGAAGAGGGGTGAACTCAAGGCGTAAACAAAAATCATTTAATACAGTCACATGGGTACGCGGAGAAATGCAGGCGTAGGCGACTTTGACATTGCGATCAAGTACCATGCTCCCCGTTCCTTCCAGAAATACATTTTCATCTTCATATGCTGTTAAGTCAATTTGATCGGTAATTACGAACTTTGATTTCAGCTTCTCCAGTACATGAGGCTTTCGTTCCAATCGTCTGTTGGAAGCATACATAGGATACAGCACGACACGACCATCGCCATGAAATGATATCCAGTTATTTGGAAAAATAGAATCTGGTGTCTGGGGTTCCGGAGTATCGTCAATCACGGTGACGTCAATCTCATGTTCTCGAAGTATAGATACTAAATCATTAAATTCCTTCAGTGCCGTTTCCTGGGCATCATCATCGTTAGCCGATTGAAATGTATTATTCACCGCAGTTTCGGCATTAAAGGAAAACCGCACGGGCCTGATCATTAGTAAATGAGAAGTATTTTGCATGGCCTGTGACATGAGCTTACGTATTGAGCAGTTCGTCCCGAAGCAGGGGCATACTCATGCAATGAAAACCACCCCTGGCACGCGAAAGTTCTGCAGATGGCATCAGGATCAAGGTATCCCCAAGGTCACTCACCTTGATTTTCCCAGATTCCAATTCTTCCAGCAATTCGTGTACGTGAATAACTTGAAAGCCAGCGGCCTTGAACGCCTCTGCAGTTTTGTCATTGCGGTCATATCCCAACACAACACCCTCCTTCAAAGCCAAAACATTGCAAGAGTCTGTCCATTGCTCCCGTAAGTCGTACGGAAATTCATTGTTTCCCGAAAAGATGAAGACAACTTCTTCCGAACATTTCAAATCCGTCTCGCTAATGCTGATCAACAGGTCCTCCAATGTTTCGTAATAAACAGGGTTTTCCTGGTCATTCCGATGAAATTGGATGATGGTGACCTGATCAACCTTTCTCTTGCTCTCCAGGATCTTTTCTATCGGATCCGCACCTTCTTTATTTATAGTCTTTCGTGAAAAATCCCCAAGCATGACCCACACATTTCTTTTTACCTGCGTAAACACGGTGTCAATGTGCATATAATCCCGTTTTTTTGGGATGCGGACAACAGTGATTTTATCTACTATTTTCTTCGCAAACAATACATTAATAACCTGGTGTGCCGCTTCGATCGTCGTACGCTCGCTCACGCCAACCAGGAGGTGGTTTGCGCTTACCATCATCAAGTCGCCCCCTTCCAGCGTTACCTTTTTGACATCTGTTTCTATTGGCATCAAGAAGTGGTGAGATGTATCTTCTATTTCGATGATTTTCCCTTTAAATCCTTCAAAGATTGGATGGTTGTGAAAAATATATTTCGCCAACAGCGCCTCACGCGTACGGGCTATTTTTGCCGGGCGGTTCAGTATAATGTGGTCATTCACGACTACCCCAATGTCGCGCGTAAAAATAAAATTTGGTATTGGCGCAAAAAGCATGCGGCCATCAGTCAAAGAACCACTAATAAAAACCTTTGATAACTCAGCGCCATCCAGCATGTGCAGCTGGTTTTGAATTTCATAAGAGCAGGATTCAATCGCGCAGACAGAGGCCACCAGATTCAACCGGATATCCTGATCCTGGAGGATTTCATCTAAAAGCAATTGCAGTTCTATGACTTTTTCCGATCGATGAAAGTTGGGATTGTCCGGCTTGTAAAATTCCCGATTGCTTTCATTCGAATTAATATGACTCAGCTTCCCATAAATCTTCTCCGGATCGAGAAAATACATCAATATCTTGGTATAAAAATCGTATTCATTTTTTCGAACAGTGGACAGGTGAACGATATCTTCAAAGAGCCAGTCTTGAGCCTTCGAAGGCACTACTTTACCCAGGCTACTATCCGGGCTGTGCACCAGAAGCCTTCGCAAGGTTCCAATTTCAGATGTAACGCCAAGTTTTGATGGTCCCATATATTATGTTAACGTTTAGCAAGCAACAAATCGGCTACTAGATATACAAGCATCCTGAAACAATTCAAAGAAAAATTATCCTTCTAATGAAGGTTCCCCGGGGTCCGGCCCGCCTCCGTCAAGGAACGCATTCTCATCCTTAATGCCGCTCAAATAAATCAATGTCCTCCAATTGAGGTGAGCAATAGCTTTACGAATATGCTTTAGCCAACTAAAACCATTCCATTGTATGGATCGGTTCCTTCTGACTAAATTGATATTACAAAGGATAGCCAGAAAGACATTAAAACATCTACACACAATGAAAAAAGTTGCCATACGAAATACTTCTACCCTCACAAGGCGCGACTTCATGGGCAAAACAGCGCTTGCCATTGGGGGTATTGCCATCGTCACGCCATCGGTAATTGGTGCGCCTGCCATTTCAAAGAACCTGGGAAAACCCAATTCAAAGTTTAACGGAGTTCAGATCGGGGCAATTTCGTACTCCTTTCGCAGTCTCCCAAACAATGCTGAACAACTCCTCAAGTATTGTATTGAGTGCAACATCAGCGCTATTGAACTGATGGGTGACACGGGAGAAGAATTTGCCGGCGCACCAAACACTTCCACGGAGCCCAGAATCCCCCAGGGGCCAGGACGAGCCGGGGCGAGGCCTGAACCAACACCTGAAGAGCAGGCTACGCGACAACAAAAAGCGAAAGAGATCGCCATTTGGCGCGCTGCCGTCTCAATGGATAAGTTTATTCAACTGAGAAAAATGTATAGCGATGCCGGAGTCTCCATTTATGCATGGAAACCAAACGCTCTCGGTGAAAAAAATACAGATGCTGAAATTGACTACGCGCTTCGATCTGCAAAGGCGTTGGGCGCAACCCACGTTACTGTAGAGATACCCTCAAATGCAGGGCAGAGCAAACGGTTAGGCGCATTTGCTGAAAAACATAAAATCGGCATAGCCTATCATGGCCATTTACAGCAGACGATAACCAGTTGGGATGAAGCGCTTGCTCAGTCAAAATACAACGGTCTTAACTGCGATCTCGGACATTACGTTGCCGCTGGTTTTGACCCTATACCATTGCTTGAAAGTAAACACGAACGCATTTATAGTATGCATGTAAAGGACCGGAAATCGAAAGTAAATGGTGGTACGAATATGCCCTGGGGAGAAGGAGACACGCCAATCGAGCAGGTACTGCAACTGATGAAGCAGAACAAATATAAGTTTCCTGCAACCATTGAGATGGAGTATGATGTCCCGGAGGGTTCTGATGCTGTGAAAGAGGTTGCCAAATGCCTTGACTATTGCAGGAAGGTGTTGGAAAAGAAAACATGACAGGCTGGTTCGGTAAAAATCAAAACCTTTGACCTGATGGTCGAAGGTTTTTTATGCAGTTAGTATATCCACACTTTCCGGTAAAACACTGTTTCTTGCGTTTCAATTTTGATTACAACCATGCCCGCTGATGGATCAACCTCGACCTGAAGAAGCGATTCATTTTCAAGATAAGAATAAGTGCTTCGAATTCTTCTTCCGGTGACATCCCATACTTCAACATTTTTGATTTGATTAATCCCTGCAATATTGATTATTCCCGTTGATGGACTTGGATAAAGCGCAATGCCCCCGGGTATATTTTCCACAACACCCGTTGTAATGTTCCACAACGATTTAAGCGTTTCAATCTCATTTGGTGATAATGCTTTGTCATATATCCTTACCTCATCGAGGCTTCCGCGCAAGAAGTAGTTGGTCGTGTTTGTATCTTTTCTTCCAAATGTCAACGCCTTTGTGGTCATCGCCATGGGTCCGCTGTCGGCGATAAACGCGTCCAACACACCCTCAACATACAGTTCCATTGAATAGCCGGAATATACAACGGCAAAATGATAATATTGATTTAACTGAAGTGGAAAAGAACTATCGAGGTCTCTGGTTCCAGTTGCAGTTTTGACAGTCCAACGAAGTTTCCTGTCTGGTGTTACAGACACTTTCCAGCGTTCTTCCCAACTCCCGTGTGAAAGGACAAATGATTCCTGCGGGATGGCATCAAGTGTAACCCAAAACGAAACGGTTATCTGATCCTGAAAATTCAGGCTTGCTTCATTTTTCACAAAAATAATATCACTACCGGAAGAAAACTTGTACGCCTTGTTGACTTCACCGCGAGGATCTGTGGTTTGTTGTGCCCCTTCCAGGATAGCGTCGTGGCCATTACCACTGTAGTCCTTTACGTCACCATCAAACGGAAAATAAGCAAAAGCTGCAGTTGTGCTTACTCCATCTTTTTTAACCAGTACGTTCAGTGGCAATGAGGCTTTCAATCCTTCTCCATTGGTAACCTCACAGCCAATCTGGACCAAACCTTCGTTTTGAGGAGCAATCCAGTGGATAACTGAATCTTGTTGGCTTACCAATGATCCCGATGGGAAGGACCATACGTACAGCAACGGGCCACCATTAGTATTGTTTGCGTTACAGACAATGGTGGCCTCATTTCCCTCATTATACCAGGTTCTATCGGTAGTAAATCCATCAACTACCGGTGGAATAGGAATTTTTTCCACTACCGTAAGCATGATGCTGTCTTTGGCACTATTCAACCCTGAAGTAATCTTAAGTAAAACCATGTACGTCCCTTCAGCCGCAGGAGCAGAAAAGGTGTAGGCTTTCGAGGTTGATACCAACGATAAGATTCCATTAACGAACCAGCTATACGAAACAGGCTCTGACGCATTTTCAATCTCGGAGAATATGGGGACTTGTTGATTATATGCCGCCAATGTATCCATGACGTCCAGTGATTTAATACGCAGTTTCCCATCAAAATTATAACCATAGTGAAAGTCCACGATATCACTACCAACATACAACTTTCCATTCCTCGCTTCTGGTATTGAACCCTGGGGAAGGTAAACCAAAAGCATAACTTCATTGGCCGCAGCGTCAATAATTGTATTTCCTGTTACACCGGTTTTGATGATTGATTCGGTAATTGCATCATAGATGTCATACAACTGCAATCCCAATGAAAGCGTTACCTGCCGGGTATCTCCATACGGGTTGTAAATCAAAAAAGATGGAAAAGTATTCTGCCCGAAGAAATCAGTCTTGTTGACATCAAGCTTCAGGATTCCTTCTACATCAGTAGATTCGACAATTGCCCCAAGGTAGCCGACGTGTGATGATCCGTAAATTCCAAGATTTGTTTGTGCCCAACCTTCCCTTTTCGCATCTCCCGTTCCGTATAATTTTTTACCTTCTATATTTTCTTTCAGCGCTTCATACGCGATAACAGATTGAGGATCGTGTGCCGAACTCCATGCATAATCATCCTGACTCATTTGTGGCAAGAACTGTGAATAATATAACCGGGTAGCATTTGCCAGGTTGAGCGTCCACTTTGCAATATCGCGTGCAAACCTTTTATCGTACTTCACTAAGGGCACTAATGCCGCAACCTGTTGAAATCCGTTCATCGCAAACGCATAATCATCTCCGGCATCATTCGCTTCGCCAATCAGTCCGGAGACATCTGAACCGTTCCACTTGCCTGCGATAACCCCCCATCCACGCAGCGGGCCACGATCGAAACACCAGTTGACAATCTTTCCTATATCGTATTGGGTGCCCAGTTCAGCATTCATTTTGGCTGCGATAAATGCTCCATAGGGTAATTGAAGTTCATATCCTGGATTGACACTAAGATTGGACAAAAAATCCATCGCCATTTGCGCACCCGACAAATATTTTTTATCGCCGGTGTGAAGCCATGCATGATACAAAATCCAGCATATCGTTCCGGCTGCTTCAGGTTCAATAACGCCCGTATCGTTTGGCGTCATGCTGGAGAGATACCATGCACTGTAATTCATATCAGGAGTTTGCCAGGGTGATGTTGATCCGCCCATGGCGTAGACTGCAGTCAACCAACGATCCGCCATGGTTGTAAATTGCGCCTCAAAATCAAGCACCTGTGAATACTGTGAATATAACTGGCAAAAAAATACGTTGGGCATAAGGTCATACCACCAATCCGCACCACTTGTTGCCAAATAACCATTCAGGTAAACTTGTTGACCATTTGCCTTATTGAAAAAATCCTTTGTTTTTTCAACCCAGTTTACGCCAACCTGGTTGGATTTATCTACTCCTATCAAAGTGGCACCGATGATAGCAGGTATAATACTGATAGCTTCTGCCTGGTTGCCACCTTCTGCTGAGCCTACATAAGTGTCCAGGAGAATTGGCTGAAGTGCTGGATAATTGATGCCATTGGACTTCAGGTGAAGGAGCGGAAGGTATTGACCTGTAGAACTCGTTGAAAAAATAAGTTCATCATATGCCAAGGCCACCTCTTTCCAATCTCGCATCAAATATGGGGAAGGAAGGTTGGGCATTTGCTGCACCCTGCTAATATCGATCTGCCCTACTTGAGCAAAAACGGTACCATTCAAAACTACCCAAAAAATCAGGCACATCTTTTTAATAATCCATATGCCAATCCGTTCCCTATTTTTCATCTTGTTGGAATAACTTTCTTTGTTGACGTCTCAGAACCTTACGGCGGCCAAAATAGCAATCACTCGTAAGCTGAAACTTTGTTTTGAGGCAATAAAAAAGGAACAGTGAAAATCCACTGTTCCTTTTTTATTAAATCAGCGGCAATCGCTTTTAAGGCTACTATGGTTTTTCCAAATCATAGATGCTCGTGACCTGTCCGGCTGAAAGTACTGATTTGTATATCCTTACTTCATCCAGTGTCCCGATGTAGAAACCTCCCCAGTTCAAATAGTTAGGGTCGGTGTCAAGAAGTGAATAGCCTGTACTCGGTAAATCCTGACCGAACACCAGATTTACAGGTGTTGCAGATAATGAGATCGCAGTGCCAGGCGTGTTATCCCAGTCTTTAACGAGGATACCATTCAAATAGAACATCATGTGTCCACCTCCGAATGTCACTACAATATGCCACCATTCACCTTGCGTCACTAAAGGAGAAGCATTGTCCCTGTCATAATAGGCAGGGTCGGGTGAACCATCCACATCAGCTTTCACGGTGTAGAAAGCTTTTGGTGAATCCTGGAAATTCAATTTGTAGCCGTTCCATCGGTTCATGGAAATCATGTATTGATTGTTTACAATGGGGTCATTAACATCTGCTTTTGCCCACAAAGAAATAGACATGGTTGTTGTGTTAAGGGCTGTGCTATACGGGATTTCAATATTTCCACCTTCATTGAAATGAAGCGCTTTGTTGGCGTTTCCATAACGGTCATTAGCCAGCGTAGGTATACCGCCACCCCAGTATTCATGACCCTCCTTAATTGTTCCGTCATGGCTGTTGCCTGAATAATCCTTGACAACGGCGCCGACAGTCGCTGTGGCAATTTCATCGAAAGTCCACTGCCCAACCAAATTAGTCGGATCGATTGCTTCTATAATTTTCCCCTCATAGACTGTTACAGCGGCAGCTAACGAAACAGCCGCACTGGTTACCTGAGATTGTGTGGATGCAGCATCATCTGCTACTGCCTGGGCTGCATCAATTGCAGTTTGGAGTGCGGCCTGAGAACCTTTCTGGAATTGGCCAGCAGCTGTTCCCTCCGTTGTCGAAGCAATTAGCGCTGATGCTGAGGTGATGCCCGCCGTTAAGGTGGATTTATCAACTACGATTGCAGGGTCATCGCTCGAGCAAGAGGCAAAGAGCACCGCGAAAAGAAGCAGCACTCCCATAATTTTTAATTTTACTGAATTTGTTTTCATAAAGTTACTGTTTAAAAAAGTGTATAATTAATTATTGATAAATGGATTCGTGTCAAGTTCCGATTGGGGAATTAGAAAATAGCGGTGCAGTGCATAGTTAAAACCGGTTCCCGCTAATGCACTTTCTGCAGCAGCCTGACCATAACGCATCAGGTCAAAAAAGCGATGAAATTCGAAGCCTAGTTCTACCCTACGTTCTTGTCTTATCGCTTCGCGCACTGTTTGTTGATTAGAATCAGTTATGTCCGGCAAAAGATCTGCGGGTACGGTACCAAAGTCCGGAAGCTCTGTATCAAATAAATAGCATTCCCGGGCCCTTTTTCTCACTGCATTCAGTGGCAGTAAAGCTTCAGTCGTTCGGCTTAGCTCGTTCAAGGCTTCTGCTTTCATGAGCAGGATGTCAGCATACCGCAGATACACGTAGTTAAGGCTCGCATCTCCGATAATCGGCTCTTCTCTCAACGGTTGCACATGCTTTTTCTGAAGATATCCTGTGGGAGACCAGGCCGGGTCAAAGTCCTCACCGTTAACCCATTTTTGACCAATCCGACCCACCGTATAGTCTAGTCGTGGATCTGGAACATTCCCGGCGGTCACCTCAAATGCATCCACAAAATCCTGAAGCGGAACATTGAAGTAGTATCCATTGTCTTTCGCGGGGGAAAAATACTGATCCAAATGACTTCCTAATTTGGGCGCCTGCCCGCTGAGGTGCTGGAGTTCAAACAACGACTCTTTGTTGTTTTGGGTTGAATCGAGAAAGTTATTTTTGTAGACTTCTTCCAATCCATAATTGGCAAGTGCATCTAAAGCGCTTACCGCTGTCAACACATCATCCCATCGCTGCTGAAAAAGTCCAACCTTTGCCAACATTCCCAATGCAGCACCTTTTGTTGCTCTTCCTACGTCCGGGCCGCTGTACTTAACCTCCAAGACAGCGATAGCATCCTGCAGGTCGTTTTCAATTTGGTCATACACATCTGCTATCGCAGATTTCGGCTTATTGATCTCATCCGGATTAATAGGCGGGTTTAGTTTGATAGGGACCTCTCCAAAAATATTAACGAGGTTAAAATAGAAATAAGCCCGTAAGAATTTCGCCTCTCCGAGTATGCGGTTTTTAAGGTCGATGTCCATTGAAATGTCCGGCCCGTAGTACAACAGGTAGTTGGCCCTGCTAATTCCTTCGTAATAGCGACGCCAGATTTTTTCAAGGGAGCCGTTATTGCGTGAATAGGTGAACTCATCGATAAACTGGATATCACTTTGATCTCCTGCAAGTCCTCCTTTGGTGGCATCGTCGGATGCGACGTCACCAAATACCCATAAATCGTTATCCGTTGAAACAAAGGATGCCGCATTGTAAACGCCGGTAATGGCGAGTAGGGCATGGGTTTCTGACTGGTAGAAGGTAGCATTTGAATATATCCCCTGAAGATCTTCATTCAGATAATCGGAGCATGCGCCCAAGCCAAAGATCAATAGTATCGACAAAACTTTATTCAGGCTCTTCATAATATTACTGTTTTAGAAAGTAAGATTGATACCAACATTATAGGATCTGGCCGCAGGGTAAGTACCCCAGTCCAACCCGGCAGATCCATCACCCTGGCCCTGGGCGTTGTTGCTAACAGTCATCTCAGGATCAAGGCCCTGATATTTGGTAAAAGTGAACAGGTTGGTACCCGACACAAAAATGCGAACGGCTGCAAGACCAAGCCGTGCCAGAGTAGTGGTAGGCACAGTATATCCTATTTGCAAATTCTTCAGGCGAGTGTATGAACCATCTTCCAGAAACCGGGTTGAATACTTTGTGTTATTGCCCGATGCATCCCAGGAGGCGCGCGGATATTCGTCCGTTGTTCCGGGACCGGTCCAATGATTATCAAAGTAGCGTTGCGTAACATTAAATGGGCGATAGAAGCCTTCAATATCACGATTCAGCACTGAGAATATTTTTTGTCCATAAGCGCCCTGAAAGAAAACCGAGAGGTCCCAGCTATGGTAACTCAAGTTGAAGTTTAATCCAGCAGTAACTTTTGGGATAGCACTTCCGGAATGCGTGCGGTCATTTCCGTCAATAATACCGTCACCATTTTGATCCTTAAATTTCACATCGCCAGGTTGTATTTCGTTCCCTTGAAAGGCATGGGTAAAAATATCCGAGGGACTTTGAAAGATGCCCTCCATTTCATAGAGGTAGAATGATCCAATGGAATAACCCTTTTCTGTTCGGGTGATTCTGTCAGAACCAATTGCCCCTCCGGCAATAGGCGCATTAACTTCCAAAACCTCATTGTGCAGTGTGGCAGCGTTGCCGCTTACGGTATACTGGAATGCGCCAATACTACCGGAATAATTAAGCGAAAGCTCTATACCCCTGTTAAGTACCTTTCCATTGTTTACCCATGGAGATTGTGCTTCACCAGCTGAGGAAGCAATCGGTTGCCGTACCAGCAAATCAGAAGTAATCTTGCTGAAGTAGTCGACCGATGCTGAGAATTTGCCATGCCACATTTCGAGGTCCACACCCACATTCAACTGATTGCTGGTTTCCCACTTCACTTTGCTATTCCCCAGGTTCGATACAGCATATCCGGTATTCTTCACATTTCCGAGCGGATAATTATACCCGGCATTGACCATATCGGTGAACGGATAGTCACCGATTTCCTGGTTGCCAATTGAGCCATACCCTACCCGTAGCAATAATCTGTCAATTGAATTATTATCCATCAACCAAGATGTTTTGTCAATGCGCCACCCCAACGATCCGGCAAAGAAATTTCCCCATCGGTTATCAAGTCCAAATCGAGATGATCCGTCTCTTCTCAGCGTGGCGGAAGCAATATATTTTTCCTGGAAGTCGTAATTGATTCTTCCGAAATACGACAGCAAAGCATTTCCCGTCTTATTTTCTTTTGTCATTCTTTGACCAAGACCATTGCCCAGGTAAACCAGGTTAGATGCCTGATCAGGGAAATTCTTTTCTGAAGCATTTACATCATAACCCTGCACCTTGATCGCTTCCGTCCCCAACAGAAAACTAAAATTGTGCTGATCGTATGATTTTGTGTAGTTGGCAAAGTTGCTAAAAGTCAGTGTTTGATACCGCCCATCAGCCACCGACAGCTGGTTGGGATTATTGATCCTGTTTCCTGATCCCCAATTGCGATCAAAGCGCCTTTGGTTAGTACTCGTAAAATCTATACCAACATTTGAAGTGAACTTAAAATCTTTAAATGGCGTGATGTCGATAAAGAACTTTCCAAACACACGGTTACTCACCCTTTTATTGTTGTTGTAAGCGAGCATGCCAACCGGGCTATACCCATCACCGAACAAATCAAATCGTTCAGGCTTGTCTGTGAATTCACCATTGGCATCATATATTGGAATTGCAGGAGTGCGGAAGAATGCATACCGAATAACACTGCCGCCATTACCGCCCGCGCCGTCACCCGAACTACCTATAAGGTTTGTCGTGGCTTTCGTTAGATTCAGATTAACGCCAGTCTTTAGCCATTTCTTTACTTCTGTTTCAATATTAACCCGGGTGCTTAACCTTGTATAACTGCTGCTGCTGATAATGCCTTCCTGATCAAAATAATTTCCGGAAAGAAAATATCGGGTTTTGCCCTCACCTCCGCTTACGGAAATGCTGTGAGATTGAAGTATTCCATCCCGCAATATGGCATCGACGTAATTTACGTTTGGCAGGGTGGCCTGGATATCCTCGGTAATGAGTGGCCGGTAGAGAAGCGGATTCTTGTTTGCATTGTCATTGGTTGCCGCCTCATTGAAGATAGTCACGTAGTCGCGGGTATTGGTCATGTCAATCAGCCGGCTGGGCGACTGGACACCCACCTGGCTACTGATCTGAATCTTTGGCCCGGTACCTGACCCTGATTTTGTGGTGACAATTACGACGCCATTGGCCGCACGCGATCCATAAACCGCAGTCGCTCCTGCATCTTTCAATACCGTAATACTTGCGATGTCTTGGGTAGCGATGGAATTAATATCCAACGTGGGAATTCCATCGACAACATACAGCGGGTTGTTCCCACTGTTAATGGAGCCAGCACCCCGGATACGCACCGCCACACCTTCGCCCGGTGCTCCGGTGTTTTGCGTTACCACGACACCCGGGGCTCTCCCTTGCAATGCCTGATCGATGCTCGGTACAGGTAGCTTGCTGATAAGCTCTTCTCCCACAATGTTAACTGCTCCGGTGAGCTTTCCTCTTTCCTGGATGGCATAGCCCATCACCACAACCTCCCCGAGCAACTTGGAATCTTCCTCCAGAACAATATCAAAGTTCTTTCTTTCTCCAACGCCGGTTTCCTGCGTGAGGTATCCAATAAACGAAATCACCAATGTTGCACTTTTAAGCTTTTCATCGATCTGCATGGTGAAATTCCCGTTCATGTCCGCTGTTGTTCCAATCGAAGTATTCTTGATAAAAATACTCGCTCCAATAAGTGGCTCGTTGGTTGTGCCCTTAACCGAGCCGGTCAGGGTAAACTGAGCTTGGGCACTGAGTGTTAGGGTTGTCAGGGTAATCAAATAAAATAGTTTTATCTTTTTCACGGCTTTCGGATTTATCGGATGTGGAGTTGATCAAAGGCCACAACGATGTTGTTGGCCACATACGCGCCTTTCTCTAATTTTACCTGACTACCTGACGGCAAAACCGAAAGCAGGAGAGAAGATTTAGCTGAAATAACAAAGCATCCTTCTTCATGTACATCTTGCAGAACGTATTCATTCGTCAATGCATCGTAGAGATCAACCGACGCAGCATCTTCAGGATAAAAGCAGATTGTTTGAAGGGTATCATAAGGGTTATAGTACAAGTAAGTGGGGAACGATTCACGTGCGTAGAAATCTGTTGCAGTGCAGTTGAGCTGAAGAATCTTGTCGATGTTCGTTTTTCGGACAATGGCTCCAAAAATCCCGACTTGCGCTGAGCTGTAAAGACTGAACATGGAGATATCAGGCTGCCCTGATGTCCACTTCGGTCCATCGCCTATGGCGACAGGAGAAATTCCTTTCAGATCTTTTCTTCCATAGTCATCCGTTTTCCGTATGCCTTCGTACGCAATTACATTCTTGGAAATATCTTTCTCATTTGGTAGCCATTGATGCTGATCATCAATTTCATAGGGATAAAAAAGTCGTGCAGCATTGGAGGCATTTAGCATCCATTTTCCGATTGCATTGGCATATCGGCTATCATATCTCACCAACGGCACGAGCGGCCAAGCCATATCAAAAGAATTCATAAGGAAGGCATAACCACCTCCATCCGTGATACTACCTTGCAGGCCGTGCACATCATATTCTCCCCAGCGCTCAGCCATCACGCCCCATCCCGTTCTGCCGTCAGCCGCTTTGCATCCTTCAAAAGTCCATTCCAAAATTTTCCCTACATCATAGTTCGTTCCATGTTCCGCATTCAACCGTGCCGCTACAAGTGCACCAAAGGGCATGAGCACTTCATAGAACCGGCTCTCCTTCTGGTCCACAAAAGCGTCCATTGCTGACATCGATCCGTGGAGATACCGTTCATCGCCAAACTTTTCATATGCGGATAACAGCACATAAGCATGCCCGCCGGCAACATCCTGCTGATGTGGAATATTGTTTGACACACCTTTCATTTCGCTGTAATCGAAATAGGAATAGTTGTAATCTCCATGCAGTACGGAGTCAGCCTTGAAGAATTGCTCTGCGATGATATGCTGCAGACTATCGGCCTGAGGTATATTCGGGAATAACTCGGAAAGGCCGTAGTAAAGAACGTTTGGAAATACATCATACCACCAATCACGTCCATAGCCTCCACCCAGTAGCGCTACCGAAGGATTCGTGTTGTTCATCATAATGTTCCAACCATTGGATGCATTGAAATAATTCTGCGTCATCTTCACATAGTTGAATCCATTTTGATTTGTCTTATCAATGCCAACCAATCCTGCACTAAGAATGGATCCCATTGAACAAAGTGCCTCATGAAACTCTTTACTGCCATCAGGTCCTTGTCTTATGTCACCGATGACCGTGTACATACCGAAAGTGTTTTGCGGAAAGTTTCTTTGTGCGCTGTCAATCCATATGAAGGGCCGAAACTCTCCCTTTAGGTCAAGGTTAAATACATACTGATCGAAGTGATGTGCCTTTTCATACCAGTCTGTCATCTTGTAAGGTTCAGGTTGGTCAGGCATCAGGGAAATCCGGTTAATCGCAAGCTGCGCTACTTTCTTATGGTTCTCACACGAAACACAAAAGAGTAATACACTTACCAGTAAGAAACGGAACTTCATATTTTATGCAGTTTATAGGACTCCTTCACGATGTGCCGCGCCAGCGGAATAGAGGCTAACTGCGCAACAGCGATGACAATCAGTGAATATTTCAATGCAAACGTTTCGGAGATGTATGTGGCGAAACAAATAAACAGCCCCAAGCCGAGAAACCTTCCGACATACAAACCAAACTCGTGATTGAATATATAGGAGTACTCATTTCTATTTTCAATTTTAGAAACCACATCAATCACCCGCATCTGAATAGGGAAGTAAGCGATGTCATGCAATGGCTGGAATAAGACTTTGCACAATACGAAGACCATGACGCCTAATGCCGAAAATAAAATACCATTGACCAAGGTACCCGCTAAGAAGATTAAAAGACCAACAGAAAAAATGTAAATGCGATGCTCGGGTTTTGTAGTTCGACCCAGCAAATACAACATTAAGGCAGTAATAATACCGCTAACGCCCTGTACCAATCCAAGCGAACCCTCGTTGCCTATCAGGCGCATGATGAGTATGGCGGGTGCGGTTACAAGGTAGCCCTGGGCAAGGCCCTTTAATCCAGCCAGTCCCAGCATTTTCTTCCACAATGAATGAAATTTGAAATACAGAAATTTTTTCTGCTCCGGATTTTTGAATACTTCCTTATGGATAACAACGCTGGAAAGAATCGTTAGTAAAAAAACAACGATAGTAACCGCTTGATAACTGCGATTCATATTTCCCCCAAACCAGCTGTTTGAATCAGCCATCGACAGATACGATCCTACGACGACAGGAACCAAAATGAACGTAATAGTATAAAAGAAGGTCTCCAGGCCGTAGTAATAGTTTCGGTTTGAATCACGCGTAGTATTCAGTGCCAGGAAATCTCGATTAGACCAGAAAAAGCCAAAAGAACAACCCATTAATATACCGGCGATGCCAACACCTATCACCGATAGGTTCTGAAGACTCATCATAACCAGCATCGAAAGCCCGCTCAAGAGCATACCAAAGCTGTATAGATTTGAAATTTTTATCCGACTGAGTAAAAAGCCATTAATCAAAAAGGTGATCGGAATGCCCGTGTACACGGTTAACTGATAAATCGCAACAATTTTTGGATCATTAGAGCTTCGCATTATGTAAGCACCCACAAAGATTTCAATGACAGGAAGTACAAACGCGTAGATCATATTGGTGACCAGTAACACGCGCATGTCCCGCGGCATTTCCAAAAAGAAGTTGTACTCTTCCTGTGGTTTTTTTAATAGTGCGGTAAGCGTCATTTTATATTGTCTATATTTTGTTGCCGATCAAAGGAAGATTCCTTGAGGGGACGTTATGAAAATGAATCGAATATTTTTTGTATTGAGAATTCAGCCCCACAGATCACTTCGTCACTCGAGCCGTAGTACAATTTTATGGTGTCGCCATTCACCAGGTGCCCATTGGTGAAGACTACATTGCCAAAAAAACCAGTGAGTTCATATGCTGCCGTTGGCTCCATAATGGGAACATTACTTCGTGCGATAACAATGGCCGGATTTTCAAGATCCAGCAAAAGTCCACCGAGGCAATAGCGATGATTTTCATCTGCTCCATGATAGATAGCCAACCACCCTTTAGCCGTTCTGATTGGCGAACACCCCCCTCCAACACGGGCACTATCCCACATATCCTTGCGTGTAGTAGCAATACATGTATGATGGCCCCAGTGTACGAGGTCGGGAGACGTTGCAAGCCAGATATAATTTCCGCCAAGTTGCGGACTGCTCGGACGATGCAGGGCATAATACTTTTCCCTGATCTTATTTTCAAAAATCGCGCAATCCTTATTGTGCGGCGGAAAAATCATGCCCCTGCGTTCGAAACGTTTCCAGTCACGGGTTTGAATGAGGCCGACACCGACACCATAGGAAGAAACCATGGTATAGGTAAGATGATACATCCTGTCAATTTCAACTACGCGGCAGTCTTCTATGCCATATGCCTCCAATGGCCCCTTGCCAAAAAGGGGGCTATATCCTTCAGGTTCAAAAAACGTTTTACCATCATCACTACACATCAACCGAAGGTGAGACATGGTAGTGAGATATTCCTGGTCCCTGTAGCGAATCACCCGGGGATCTGAAAAATCCAGATCCGGATCCTTTTCAGCAAATCGGAGGATCTCTAACTCACCTGCCTCATTATTTATCGGAAGGCTAACGTATCCCGGCGATTGTTCAGGGCGTTCTGCAACACGAACCAACAGCCAAATCTTCTTTTCGAATCTGAAAACACCGGGATTGAGCAGACATTCTACCTTCATTCCCGCCATACTGGGCTTCAAATCTTTTGGTTTGATCAGTGGATTTTGAACAAATCTCTTAGCGAGGTCAACAACCGCAGTATCTTCCATAAGGCTCCAGCAACCGAAACATCATTCGATTGCAAGCGCGCAAGGTGCTTGAAATACCTGCATTACGTGTCCGGTATGTGTGTTAAAGAGTCCTTCCTGTTATAAATATTGAACGAATGCAGAGCCAGGAGGACATATTATTACAGAACGGACAAACTAATCCAACTTTCTAGTTCAGGAATTGACATCTTTGAGGATATTCTTTCCATTATTCGATGTCCTGAGCTTCGTTTTTGTCTTTCGCAATTCCCCGTTATGACACTTTCAGTCTTGATTCGATGACATTGAATTGCAGTACTTAAGCAATAAGACAAAATCATAATTTATGCCCTGTGCAATATTGCTCTTTACACTATTCGGAAATCTAGTTCAAAGCGATAGCACTTCACCGTGGCCATTTCAACATGTCGACAAAGCAGCTAAACTCTCGAACAGTGCCATCACATCTGTCTATATGGATCAAAATGACTATGTATGGCTGGGCACCTGGGATGGATTGAATCG
>JAOUDZ010000214.1 GCA_029858965.1 Cyclobacteriaceae bacterium | reverse complement strand
TAATGCATTGCAAAGGGGAATTTTTCTGAAGCCGGGTGAACTTTATTCACGTTCTAATTACATACAATCCATTCGCTACATGAATGAACTCCCCATCATTAGAAATGCGAACATGAAGTTCGCACCAAGCGGGAACACAGACAAGCTTGATGCTATTCTTTATTTGTCTCAAAGAAAACGATATGCATACAGCGCCGAGTTCAATACTATATTTCGGTCCACCAATTACTTTGGACCTGGCGTAATATTCAGTTACACGGACCGAAATGTGAACAAAGGCGCCGAGATATTAAAAATAAACCTAAGGGGCAGATTTGAAATGCAGATTGCCGAAGGAAAGGCCAATCCCGCCTATGAATTGGGCCTCGAGGCAAACTACACGCTACCCAGACTATATCCGGGATCTTTATTAAATTTCGGCAAAAAGAGTTTGCCGAAAACCAACATCTCCGCAGGGTACAATCTTTTTAACAGGCTGGATCTTTATCGAATGAATTCAGTATTTGCCAACTTTGGCTACCGGTGGCGGAAGACGGATCGCGTAACACATTCTTTAAATCCTGTTGAAGTTATTTTCACCACTATACCTGAATCTTCAAAGTCTGAGGCATTCAATGAATATCTTCAGGAGAATCCGGGTGTGCAACGAAGTTTTGATGAACAATTCATTGTCGGATCCGCGTATGAATTTACTTATGAAGCGCCGAAGGGCAGCCGAAATGAATTCTTCTTCAGAGGAGGGATTGATCTGGCTGGAAATCTGTTGCATGCTGCGTATTCAGTCGCAAGTGCTTCCAAAGACTCACTGGGAAGATATAAATTGGCAGGAGTTCCTTTTTCCCAATACGTTCGGACAAGAATTGACTTGCGCTATAGCTTTGATTTCAACGGAAAATCAAGAATAGCCACGCGGTTCACAGCCGGGATTGGCCTTCCCTTCGGCAATTCTGATATACTCCCTTATATAAAACAATTCTATGTGGGCGGAACCAATAGTTTGCGGTCTTTTGTAGCCAGGTCGGTTGGACCGGGAAGCGAGGTACCGCCGGAAGGTTATCGTGACCTAACCGGGGATATCCGCCTGGAATACAATATGGAATACCGTTTTGCTCTGGCAGGGAGTCTGAAAGGTGCCTTGTTTATGGACGCCGGTAATATTTGGTTGCTGAATGAGGATGATGCAAGGCCCAATGGTACATTCCAATTCAACACATTCCTGCAGGAAATCGCCATTAGTTCCGGATGGGGCTTGCGATGGGATTTCGATTTTATCGTAGCACGCGCGGATTTTGCATACACCTTGCGTACACCGTACCTACCACAAGGAGAAAGATGGGCCAAGCATTTTAATTTCTGGAGCCCCACCATAAATATTGCAATAGGGTATCCTTTCTAGGCGATACCTTCTTTCCGGCGAGTTGTAAATTCTAAAGCTATTCAGCCTTTTTTTGTGAGCTTAATGTAATCTTAGACGTGGACAGAAATATCACGAGTAAGAGTAATAAGAAAACAAAAAGCGTATACCAAATAACTGTCTCTGTTGAAGTGAGTGTAAGAGAAACAAACCACAATTGACTTCCAGTGAAGCTTGCATGCGCGAGCCAGCCCAATACTAAACTCCTGGTGCGACTATATATTTGTACAATTAATATTCTAAGTAATGTTAAGCCAACAACCCAAAGCAAAAAATGAATAACATACAGGTTACCATAAAAAGCCGCTGACCCCCAATAATCAGCTGCGAGATGCCAAAATGCATGAATGATGCCAAGTAAGATAGCGGTTTTCAACGGGCTGAATTTTCTCAATAAGTGCGGCGTTGCATACCCTGTCCAACCGATTTCTTCCCAGAGCGCACTAAATAAAGCGCCGATGACAAGCATTTTTGGAGAAAATACAGGTGTATAGCTTGTAGAAAAAAAAGACAATACCCAAAGGGATGCTAAGATTGCCACCGGAAAAATAAAAAGTGCTTTTATATAAAACCAGACTGCAAACTCCCAATATTTCAATTGCCTGAACAGGTTCTTAATGCCGGCAAACCTCAGGTCTTTATATGATGCAACCATTGCAGCGATAGCCGGGGCATGCACCATGGCCATCAAGACAACCAACGCCATTGCCGATAGTTGTGCAGAAACAACGAGCGCAGGGTGGAGGCCACCCTTAAGCGTAGCAATGATGGCTGCAATTATTGGGATGATGAAAGCAATAGTAAAATACAGCGTTAACGAGTTTTGCACTAAATCAGCCCTATTTCTCGAATTAGCCATTTTACATTAATTCATTACCAGGTCCTCGATCAATTCGTATATTCGCTTACCTGTCTTTTCAGGACTAACAATCCAATACAGGAAACGCGTTCCTTGATCCTCAATTTGAAAGTCAACCGGGATCTTCTTTGTTCCCTGAACCTCAACTAAAACCAAATTGTCTTCTGGTAAAAAGGTGATGGCATCCAATTCCACTTTTACAGGAATTGTTAATCCATTCGATGGCGTCACCAGGTTAACTTCAAGGGAGGCAATTTTCTGGGCATAGTCAGGTACAACTTGACCCAGCATAATCGCACAGATGAAAAAGACTTTTGCCACACGCGTTGCTTTTGAATACATATTACTATGACGGCGATCGGTATGCATACCCTGACTGCAGAGAAAACAGAACAATTATAAAGGCACGAAAATCCCGGCGGGATTAACAATTTAGGTTGCACAGAAATTTTAGTTTCGGCCCTCAAATGCAGAGATGATATCTCTATTTATTGTACTGGCCAGTAGCCATGTTATACGCCTTTAACGATTCCGGGATCGGGCTTAAGTTTTCCAGTAAAACACTATACGTTCCTTTTTCAATCACTTCAGAAATAACCTTTTTTGT
Organism: Cyclobacteriaceae bacterium; assembly: GCA_029858965.1. Lineage (GTDB taxonomy): Bacteria > Bacteroidota > Bacteroidia > Cytophagales > Cyclobacteriaceae > Chryseolinea. Next base: position 115 of record JAOUDZ010000214.1, on the reverse strand, counting down.
CATCGTTAATGTGGCTTTCATGATGGATGAACCAAAACTCACACGCGCAACACCCAGATCCTGTAGCCTGGAAATCGTAGGTGGCAATCCTGAGCCTCTTGTAGGGTTGACAAGT
>JAOUDZ010000213.1 GCA_029858965.1 Cyclobacteriaceae bacterium | reverse complement strand
CCACCGATGTCGGGTTTCAGATAGGCCGAAGCTATCGTGGTACCACCTGCCAACATTGAGCTGACACTGCTGGGAATCGAAAACCGGACAAGCCCGGGTTCTTTTGCCGGATTGATGACTACTACTTTCCCGCCACGCTTACGGCAATGCATCAGTTCAGTAAGGAATCGAGGATGGTTAGATGAAGGGTTTGCACCAATCACAAATATCATATCACTTGCTTTCAAGTCTTCCAGCTGCACTGTAGCTGTACCGGAACCTAACATTCCGCCCATACCAACACCGGATGCCTGATGACAGTAGTATGAGCAATTGTTTACATTGTTTGTTCCGTAGAGACGCGCAAATAAATGAAGAATAAAAGCGGCTTCATTTGAGGATCTGCCTGAAGCATAAAAAAAAGAACGGTTCGGACTGGTACGCTTACAGGCATTTGTGATTCTCGACAAAGCATCATCCCACGCAATAACGTTGTAGTGGGTTCCGTGCTGACTTTTGTATAACGGATAGTTAATGCGCCCAAGGCGCTCAAGCTCGCGAGGCTTTAATTGTTTGAGTTGATGGATTGATGAGGTGTTAAAAAAATCTTCTGCAATTTCCGGTTGGATGTCTGTTAGTTGGGCCTGAATACTTTTCTTGCAAATCTCAAGCCCTTCACCGAATTCATTCACCATGCCACCGCGTTGACCTCCCATACCATACGCGCAGACTTTGCAGGTATTTTTGGCGCGTATGGACCTGACAAAGTTCTGTACCCCTACTTCCCCCGCTACCTTGCGTGAGTAGTTAATGGATCTCCAGCCACCGGGTGCATGCTTCATGGGTATGAAGTTATATAATATTTACTTTCTCACACCACCCCCTGTACGGATTACCACACAGCATAAGGTTTAAAAAAGAGGTCGAATAATCTTACCAAGAATATTAAAAATCACTGTCCAGTCCCAACCGCTCCTTCATCTCTCTCAACACCGGATTCTTTTCTAGCAGGAATTCAAACTTATCACGTGACGTGTACATCATTTTCTTATCGTCAGATTCGAGAAGCGCTCCTACCACCTGGATACTACTATTTCTTAGAATTTCACGCAGGTGTGCCGTAAGCTCACTCTTTATGTTATTCAGCATCGTTTCCTGAACCGGACTTAGCAATTGAATGACCACTTTATTCTCAATGAGTTCATAGGGCTGTGCCAAGAGTTGGTATTCAGCCTGAAATTTTTTGCGCTGCTCCGTAAAATCTTTCCAGGCTGCATGAAGTGCTTCGCTGGTGAACACGCTTACTTGTTCAATCTTAGTCTCGTCTTCTAAGGCAATATCCTCGTTCTTCACATTGACTTTTAAAAGATCTGTAACCTTTACAGTCGTGCGGGTCGAGGACTTGAATCTAGGCCGCTCTGCTTGCGCAGGTTTTGAAGTGGTGACGGGAGCAGGAGCTGGTGGATTATCAGGCGATTTAATAGCGCCCTGTTCCGTCAATAGGGCGCCAGCAGGGGATACACTGCTGGTACCATTTGTCGAAACGTCTTCGGTGGATAGTTCGGCTGGCTTACTATTCTCTACACTAATTTTTTTTTTAACCCATCCGGTTGATGGTTCACTTCATGTGGTTGTAAGACAGCGCCAACATTCGCCATCTTCATCAGGGCCAGTTCAACCGTAAGCCGTTGATTCTTACTGGTCTTATAATTGATATCGCATTGATTGGCGATGCCAAGCCAGGAGAGCAGGAGGGAAGGCGGGGAGGATTGTGCTTGCTGTGCATAGCGTTTCTTTACCGCCTCGGGCACTTCCATCAGATTGGTGGTGCGTGCATCTTGCGACACCAGTAAGTTGCGAAAATGTTCACTTAAGCCAGCTATAAAATTGTGACCATCGAATCCCTTGCGCAGAATTTCGTCTAGTATTAACAGTGGTTGTGAATGGTTTTGTGTGAGGAGGGCATCTACAACCTGAAAGTAATAGTCATAGTCCAGGATGTGAAGATTGCTGAGGGTAGCTTTGAATGTAACCCCTTGACCGGAGGAGTACGTCACCATCAGGTCGAAAATAGACAGCGCGTCGCGCAAGGCGCCGTCCGCTTTTTGCGCAATTAGGTGCAGCGCTTCGTCTTCTGCGGGAATGCCTTCGTGTTTTGCAATCTGTTTGAGGTGGTCAGCGATATCATTGATTTGAATCCTGTTGAAATCAAATATCTGGCAGCGTGAAAGAATTGTTGGAATTACTTTATGCTTTTCCGTTGTCGCCAAGATAAAAATCGCATACGACGGAGGCTCTTCCAGGGTTTTCAGAAAGGCATTAAAGGCCTGATTCGAGAGCATGTGAACCTCGTCGATGATATAGACTTTATATTTTCCGAATTGTGGCGGATAGCGAACCTGGTCGATGAGATTCCGGATATCGTCCACGGAGTTGTTGGAAGCTGCATCCAGTTCAAAGATATTCAGCGAATTTGCAGCTGCTTTCTCGTCAAAGCCATTGATCAGCCGGGCAACGATTCGAGCACAGGTGGTTTTCCCAACCCCACGCGGACCACAGAATAAAAGCGCCTGGGCCAGCTTGTTGGTGTCGATTGCATTCTTAAGGGTTGTAGTAATGTGCTCTTGGCCAACCACTTCGTCAAATCCCGTAGGACGGTATTTTCGTGCCGATACAACAAAACTCTCCATTGGCCGCAAGATAAAATTCATATGACAATTAACAATGAAGAATCAGGAATAGTCCGTTTTAGGCGAAGCGAACTTTTTTCGCGCTATATTTGTCACCACTTTAGGCATTTGTACGTTACCCATTGAGCACTAAATAATTGGGGCCGCCCGGTTTTGACAGGATGTGTGATAACGTATGCAAGCATGCAGGCTCATGGAATGAGAGCCTTAAAAGATATTTCCAAACCATACTTGGCGAGTCTAACTACGCCATGGCTGCATAATCTAGCAAACCGCTAGGTTACGCCTCGTCCCGATAAGATCGGGAAAGCCATCATCGCTCAGCGCTGTCGTTTT
>JAOUDZ010000127.1 GCA_029858965.1 Cyclobacteriaceae bacterium | reverse complement strand
ATTCCGAACAGAGCAGTTAAGCCCACCAGCGCTGATGGTACTAGGGTAAAACCTGGGAGAGTAAGTCGTTGCCTATCTTTTCTTATAAAGCCTTTCTGAAAAATCAGAAAGGCTTTTTTTATGCCTCGCCAACACTAACCCATGGTTACAGGTATAAAAACATAGCCGTAGAATTCCCTTCCCATTCCGAACAGACCCCGATTATGTCTGGCCCACCAGCGTTGAGGGTCCGCCACGGCGGAAAACCTGGGAACGCAAATGGCGAAGCCCCCATGGAAGAGTGCCTGTCTTATCTCATAAAGCCAGTCTGAGCAAAAAAAAAGGCATTTATTATACTTGTCAGCACTGCAATCTGCACAAAGGACACTAAATCTTGTATCCTGAACAGGAAATCGCCACAGTTGAAAAAACTGGGAAAAACCCGGGAGAGGAAGTCGTACACCAAGCCAGGCTCAAACCAATATTTTTCAAAACCTGTAGTTTTTCATACCTTAGCGCAATTGTCTTTCGTGAGGCTATTATTTTACGTGCTTACAAGGTGTAGGGTGAGCATGGTAGAAAGTTGCTAATTTTTTTCGCAAAGGCGTTTCTGATCTCTTTAGAAAGGCTTTTGTTTTTGACTTTTTTAATTGCGGGGCGGTATTTTATTTTTTGCCCCCTATAGTTCAACTTTTAATTGTCACTCCGCTGCATGAAAAGGCTGCCGCTCGTAATTACCCTCGTTTTGATTTTTGTCCTGGCCGGAGGCTACTTCCTGTACAACAATTATTTCAATACAGCAGCACTGACCGCGTGGGACATCGTCCCCACAGAAACAATTTTAGTGTATGAGGGGAGCTCATGTGAGGCATGTATCGAAAAAGTGAAAACTTCCACCGTAATAAAGCTGGTGAATAAGGCAGTTTTTGCTCCTCAAAAAGATTCGCTCAAAGAGTTTACAAACCTTATCCTGTCCAACTTCCGGCAAGGGGCTTTGATTTCGATGCACATAACAAAAAAAGATGACTTTGATTTTGTTTTTTACTTGCCTAATAATCCTCAACTCGATCAACAGTTCAATGCTGTCCTTAACAAAGTAAAAAAGGAAAAAGCAGCGGGACGTATTGTAGTTGCAGATCGGGAGTATAATGGCGTCAAAATTAATGAGATATCCCTTGAGGAGAGAACTTTTTCATGGGTGAATATTGAAAATGTTTGGGTTGCAAGTTTTACTGCAGTACTGATAGAAGATGTTATACGCACGTATAAGTTGGGCGGAGCAAATTTCCGAAACGAACTGGGCAGAGTTTATGAATTGCCGAAAATAAAAAATGACGGTGGAAATATCTACCTGAGTTTGAAAAAAGTCGCTGAATGGCTTTCCCTTTTCGCGGCTGACGAACCTGCTACGTTTATTCATCAATTTGGAAAATCCGCATTGTTGGATGTTAAGATCGGCAGTAATCGAAACTTTGTCTTAAATGGATTCTGCCTGGACAGCGCCAGTAATCCAAATTACATCCTATCATCATTCAGCGGTCAGCGGCCTGTTCCATTTACGCTGAAGCATTTTGTTTCCAACAGGGCATTGATGTTTGCCAGTTATGGAGTTAGCGATGGCACGAGCTTCAGTCGCGATCTGCGATTATTCAATCAGCAGAACAAGCCACTTCGGGATACGCTGGAGAAAATATCAGCTACCCTTAAGGTTGACACAGAAGAACTTGTTCATAAAATTTCAGGTGAGCTTGGTGTTTGTTGGATGGAGTCGAAAGGGCAGACGTTGTCTAAAGTTTTAATTATCAACTCTCCACCGAGTACTGCAGATTGGCTCACTGCTTTTAATACCTTATCCGAAAAATTAAGTATTGATACTGTGTTTTATGAAAAATTCTCCACTTATGAAATCCGTGAACTTCCGCTGTACAGATTTCCGGAAAAACTATTCTGGCCGCTGGTTTCAGGTTTTAACACGAGTTATTATACAAGCTCAGGAGATGCCGTTTTTATCAGCGAGAACCTGGAGGAATTGAAGCGCTTTCTGGAGGATATTGATCGCGAAGAAACCTGGGGTAAGTCTGTCGTGCAGAATCAATTTCTGGAGTCAACGTTACTTGAATCAAATGTTAGTTTATATGTGAACACCCCGAGAATTTGGAGTGTCCTGGAGAATTCACTTCATCCCAAATGGAAGAAATTTGTGCAGGATAACAAGTCGCTCGTTACATCGCTCGGCATGGGTGCAGTTCAGTTTAGTCATCTGAACGACAGCTATTATACTAACGTTTCATGGTCCGATGAGCAGGCTGGTATGTCTCCGAAGAAAGCAATCGCTGCCAACGACAAAATTATTACAAATTTTAATGAAGCGCTTTTCAAATTCTTTGTGGTGAGAAGTCATGTAAACAAGCGTGATGAGATTCTTGTGCAGGATTCATCGCGGAACGTCAGACTTGTTTCTGCTGACGGAAAAGTTTTATGGAAGCTATCAATAGATGGTTTCATCCAGGATGGTGTTGAACAGGTCGATTATTTTAATAACGGAAAACTTCAGTACTTTTTTGCAACGCCTGGGATGCTTCACATCATTGATCGGTTGGGGAACTATGTTAGTCCGTTCCCGGTAAAAATTCGAGAGCGGGACATCGAATTTGTAAGTATCGTTGACTATGATCACAGTAAAAAATATCGGTTTCTGGTCGCTGGAAAGTCAGGAAAGTTATGGATGTATGATAAGGCGGGCATAAATCTGGATGGGTGGAAACCAAAGGATGTTGGTGAGGGTCTTTTCGCGGCTGCCCGGCATCACCGAATACGAGGCAAGGATTACATTCTTTCTATCCGGAAGGATGGCATTGTTTATCTGATGAACAGAAGAGGGGAGACATTAAAGAATTTCCCACTAAACCTTAACGCAAGACCATCAGGGGATTACTATCTTGAAACGGGTAACAGTTTAGAAAATACTTTTTTTGTCGTCATTTCCAGGGATGGGTTCCGTATTAAATTCACTACGGATGGAAAAGTACACAGCCGCGAGACATTGTTGAAAAACACGGCAGATACCAGATTTGGGATGGTACGCGAAATGGATTCCAAATCCTACCTCATTCTTCGCCAGGAAGCAAAGCAACTTACCTTATTTGATGATAACCTGAAGCTACTGGTTGTTAGTGATTTTATTGGAAACAATACTGCAGAGATTCAATATATGGATTTTGGATCCGGTAAAATATACATTGCGATCACCGACGCGATCCAGGATCTGTCTTTTGTATACGACGGGCAGGGAAAACTAATTACGACAATTCCTGTGGACAGTTATTCGATTGCAGTAAGGCCACTGGATTTTGATAAAATTAGACTTTATTCTATTCTAGAAAAGGTACTCACAATTGAACCGCTGTAGTAGTGGTTACTTTTATTTTTAACCGGTATAAATTCAAATTAAAACCAATTTTATGTATCAGAGAAAGTTATTTTTGATAATCGTATTATTTATTACACTTAACCGTGTAAGTTTTGCGCAGGTTAATGTGCATGTTGGCGCCACCACTGCCTACAGTGCCACGTTTGTATTGGACAAAGGGCTCTCAGAAGACCCTCGTTACAATTCAACCATGACCTACAATATGGCTCCTGTTGGGTTCAATGTTGGTGTGGATTTCACCAATAAATTCGGACTTTCTTTAGAATCCATATTATCCTACCAGGGTCAGATATATCAGATTATCAATGCGGCGGAGCAGATAGCGGGTGAGCGAAAGATTGATTTGAAGTATATGAATCTTCCACTGCTGCTGAGATTCATGAGCGGTGGAAATGGCGGAGCGAGAGCAAACTTCAATATTGGACCCCAATTATCATTTCTCACACAGGCATCTGAAACGCTCCAGTATGAGGCAGGTGATTATAAAATCCCTGATGATCCTAACTTTCAAATTCCTGAAGGAGGGACTGATAATGGTGATGGCACCTATAATATTCCTACAGGCCAGCAAGATCCAACAGAGATTTATTCAAAAGCCTTGAACGACTTCAAGTCAACGGAATTTCAGATCGCCGCAGCATTTGGATTGGATATTGACCTGTCAAAGCACTTGTATTTAACGACGCAAATCAGAGCGAACTATAGCTTAACGGACATGAAGAATGGTGATGCCTGGGCAACGATAGTAGATGGCAGACCTCAGGATATATTAGGCCAGCGTGCAAACCTGGTCGTAGGCGTTCAACTCGGTTTGCATTACATGTTTGGTACAACGAGGTCTTTCAAGTTTAAAAACTGAACCTGATTTTTTCCTAATTAGGGAAGATCCCGGCAACCCGGGATCTTTTTTGTTTCAAAATGTATCCAGAAATTCTGCTATTGCATCATAAACCTCATTAAGCTGTTCATTTGTGATCACGTAGGGAGGCAGAACATAGATTACATTCCCTAACGGGCGAAGTAGAATATTCCTTTCCAGAAAGAAAGGATATATCTTTTTGCGCAGATCATTTGCATAAGAGCTTTCCGCTTCAGCTTTTAACTCCAGCGCCAGGATCGTCCCCTGGCACCTGGCTTCCTTAATATTTTTATGATACTGCATTTTTCTTTTGAAAGACTGGTGTTGCGCCGCTATTCGGCTGATTTGCTCCTGGCACTCTTTCTTGTTGAGTAATTCAAAACTAGCGTTAGCAGCAGCGCAAGCAATAGGATTTGCCGTGTAGGAATGTCCATGGAAAAATGTTTTTGTAAAATCATTTGTTGTAAATGCTGAAACTATTCTTGCGGAACAACTTGTTACGCCTAGCGGCAGCGTACCACCGGTTATTCCCTTTGAAACAGAAACGATGTCTGGCATTTCATTCAAATAGTCAGATGCAAACATTTTCCCTGTTCTTCCAAAACCCGTGAAGACTTCATCGGCAATGCACACTACATCGCTCTTTTTTGCTGCTGACAACAGCAGATCGAGGATTGCGGGCGAGTACATCCTCATGCCTGAAGCGCCCTGTACCAGCGGTTCAAAAATGAAAGCACCAATTTCTTTGGACAACAGGAGAGCCCTGAATTGATCGAGGACTTCCTGTTCCTTATCCGGATAGGGGAAGTCGATGAATGCAACGTCGAACAAGTAGTTAGAAAACGGATTCGTAAACATGCCTCGTTCACCTACTGACATGGCCCCGAAAGTATCACCATGATAAGCGCCTTTGATGGCGATGATTTTCTTCTTTGTAATTCCCTGATTGTGCCAAAATTGAAAGGCCATCTTCAACCCAACTTCTACAGCTGTGCTTCCATTGTCAGAGAAGAATACTTTGGATTGATTGGCGGGTAAAATATTCAGGAGATTTTGTGCGAGGTGTATTGCAGGTTCGTGTGTGAATCCGGCGAAGATTACATGCTCAAGCTTCTTTGCCTGTGCTGCTATAGCCTCTGCGATGTATGTGTTGGCGTGGCCATGCAGATTTACCCACCATGAAGAAACAGCATCAATAATTTTCCTACCGTCATGTGTATGTATATATACCCCGCTGGCGGAATCGACCAGAATTGGCTGGGGACTTCCCGTCAAAGGCGTGAAAGGATGCCAGATTAATTCACTATCCAGGCGGAGCAGGTTATTCATACCAGTTCAGGAGCAGTTGTTTTGCGTATTTCTTGATTGTACTGCTGTCCATTTGCTCTTCTCTTTTGATGTGCAGCAAACAGCGCAGGTTTGTGTGTTGAAGAATGATCCTTTCACTTTCAGGGTTAGAATCTCCGTTAAAAATAATTCCCTTTACCTTCAGGTTTTGGCGCACCAACTCGTTGAACGTTAATAATGTATGGTTGATACTACCCAGGTACAGGTCAGCAATCAGAATTATTTCAGCATCAAATTGTACGGCCAGATCAATTACAAAATTGTTTTCATTTAAAGGGACCAGACAGCCACCTGCACCTTCAATAATCAAATTATTAACCGTGTCAGGCTTGTTGAAATTGGGGAGTTTAATTTGGATCCCATCCAGCTTAGCGGCCGCATGTGGCGAAGCCGGCGTATTCAGGAAATATGTTTCTTTGTGAATTGTCGTTCTGGAATTTGAGATAAGCATGCGAATGGTTTCACGATCCATAGGCAACCCAGCTTGAACGGGTTTCCAGTAATCAGCTTCCAGGGCTTCACAAAGAATGGCGGAAGCAAGCGTCTTGCCGCTATCGGTATCAATGCCTGTCACAAAATAATTCACGTTGCAAGTTAGTGCTTATCTGTATGTTTTTCTCCGGTCAATAGCTTCAATTTGGTCGTTAGGCTATGGATTTCTTCTTCCGTATTGAAGGTATGCAGGCAAATCCGCAATCTTTCGGACCCTGGTGCCACAGTAGGGGAAAGAATTGCACGGACATCAAAACCTTCCGCTTGGAGTGCATGTGCTACAAACTTAGCGTTTTCATTTCCCGGCAAAACAATTGTTTGAATTGCGCTTAAGCTTGCCGTTCGATTGGGTAATCCAGGAGCAGTTTCTGCATAAGCTTTTATTTTTTGATGGAGCAGCACCTGCAGCTGCATGTTTTGGTGTAAGTAATCAAAGGCACAGTCAATGGCGGCGATGCTGTGGGATGGCAGTGCGGTAGTATAAATAAAAGGGCGGGCAAAATTTATAAGGTAATGCTGGAGAAGTTTAGAACCGGCAACACAGGCCCCATGTATTCCCATGGCTTTTCCAAAAGTATAAATGCGGACGTCAATTTTTTCCTCAAGCCCAAGCGTAACGGCAATACCACTGCCCTGGCTGCCGTATGCGCCTGTACTGTGTGCTTCATCCAGTACAATCGTGCCATTGTATTTTTCTGACAATGCAACCAATTCTGTCAGCGGGCAGGCGTCGCCGTCCATGGAGTAGACTGACTCCACTGCGATGAATATGTTACCCGATGCCCTTTTTATTTTTGATTCAAGGTCGGCCAGATCGTTATGTTTGAAGTGCACTCGTTTGGCCAGACTTAGTCGGGCGCCATCGATAATTGAAGCGTGCGCAAGTTCATCGTAAATGATCGTGTCACTCCGCTGGGGGAGCGACGATAATACAGCGAGGTTAGCAGCATAACCAGAATTGAAAATCAGGGCGGATTCTGCTTTAAAAATCACTGCCAACTTCTCTTCGACTTCTTCTGTATATGCTGAATTCCCGGAGAGTAACCGTGATCCGCCCGATCCATTCTCATGCAATCCGAGTTGATAAATTTTATCCGAAATTTGCCGGAATAGCGTTGCTGACGAAGCTAAACCCAGGTAGTCGTTGGAGGTAAAATCAATCAGTCCCTTTTTGGTCACCAGCGTTCGCAGCAGGCCTGATGATGCTCTTTCGTGGAGTTTTTTTTCAAGGGACGGGCTATGCATTGCTGATACAATTGGTTCCTTAAAAATATGATTTTAAGGGACATCCTGTAAGACTTACTTGCTTTGTTTTGGAACTCCGCCCATATGGATGATAATCAATCTTCTTTTTCAACAGCGTGCGTGCCCATAAGTTTATCCCAAAACGTAAAGTATAACCCAAAGTTGCATTTTGAATGTTGGTGGTGAATATTATGATTTGTGGAGGTGTTTTGCCATTTACCAATCTTGCCTTTCGTTACCCATTTCGGAATTGCTTCATACCCAAGATGGCCCATTACATTTATAAATGTCATAAAGGTAAGGAAACAAAACAAGGCGTAAGGATGACAAGGAATAGACAGCACAATAAGAGGAATAATACCTGCTGAAATTATCGCCTCAACAGGATGAAATGAAAATGAAGCCCAAGGCGTAGGATTGCTGGAAAGGTGATGAGTTTTGTGTATCCAATTGAAAAGCTTTGGCAAGTGAAGGAGTCTATGTGTCCAATAGAAATAGGCATCATGAAGCATTATCATAATAATAATGCTGACCGCGAAATAGGCATAAGAATGCTGATGAATATCTCGATAAATTTTGGTTATTCCTGATTTTTCCCATTGGAATATCATCCAACTTGTTGCACAAAATGTAATTAATGTCAGCGAAGAGTAGCCTATTTCTTTTCGAACAATCTTAGCAGAAGGTGAATCTTTTTGAATCTTCATGAAAGCAAAGGTTTTATGTCTCCATACATAGAAGACAAAGTATCCTATTCCTGCCAGAATGAAGTATCTTAGAAAGATTGAAGTGGAATCAAACCACCATGTGTAATTATTTTCTAATTCGATGTCCATGTCTCTTGCAAATTTTCCCAAGCCATGTGGTAATTGAGTTGCTGCTGCTAATAAGTGGTTCTGTTTTGAAGCTGAATGAGTAACGGGAGAAAGGTTGCTGTTTACTTGAATGATTCTTCATGATTGATGAGGGTCATAGAATTCAATCACTGAAGGATTTAAAATTGTGACATCCGATAATTTGTAGATTTTCAATTGAGGCATCCAGGTCATCAGATAATGCATTACCCCTTTTTGTCTGGCAAAACGGACATGCATGCAAATCACCGTCGGTATCGACGTACAAATTTCTGTTTCCTGAACCGAAGCACCCGACTTGTCTTTGATGATACCCATGATAGGTAATAATTGGGTACTTTTCATACTGCTTTTGGTAGTTCATCTTCAAATAGAAATGCTCCAGAATTTCTGTTTGTTCTTTTGTAAGCGTAACGTCCATTTCTTTGTAATGCCCTGCGGCCCTGGGTTCCAGAATCTGAACAAACGAAACGCCCATTTTTTTCGCAAGTTCAGCATACTTCATAAGATTTGACTCGGTGACAAATGATTTCGTGGCGCATATCGAAAGTGCGGTAATAAGATTAGCCGCAATTGAATTTTTCACGGCTGCTTGAACCCAGGCAAAGGAGTTTTCAGATCCGCGGAATTGATCGTGAATGGTAGGGTCAAAATGATCCAAACTTATCACTATACCGGTCAAGCCTGCTCGTCTAAGTTTTATTGCGTTGCCTAACGTTAAGTTATAACCAGATGATAAGACCCAGAAATCAGTATCGGGCTTAGCGGTGCTTAGAATATCAACAATGTCATTTACGCGAAGTAAAGGTTCTCCGCCAGTAAGTTGAATCTGCCCGGTTCCTTTATGTTGAAGTTTGCGAACGATATCCTTTATGTCTGCAAGTGAAAGACTCTCTTTGCCATTAAGTGCGTCCCACTCAAAACAATGCTCGCAATGCAATGTACATTTTTTAGTAAACGCTATGAAAACATTGGTGAAACGATTGGCATCTTTACGGATAGGAATAATTCTGTTAGCTTCACCTTCAAAAAAGTTTGTGAAGGCGGGAGATTTGAAACCTGGTGTGTATAAATCCCAATAGTATTTACCATCAACACAGGCAATCTTACGAATTCGTTTGTGCCCCAGAATGCTCCTCCTAAGCATCCTGAAGGTCTTCATGATTCGAAAAATGATTTTAGGATTTTTGTAGTTTCTTAAAATAATTCTAAGAATCGATGCGCGAACTAATATCTGAATGAGCTCCATGCGTATTCCTGAAATGATTTCCTGGGTGCTTGGATGCGTCATGCCCGTTTCGATTATTTTGCCTATAGGCAGTGCAGAAATGGGTTCTTGCCGTTTGGCGTGATGAAGTGTTGTACTAGTTTTCATGGTGTTGCGTTAGCACTGCTGCAAAGAGGTCTTGTGAGGAGATGAACTCATGATACTTCTCTTTCGAAAAATGGGTAAAAGAACCCTCTTCCCTGAAGGATTTCAGCTTCATAACATTAGGTATATTCTGATAGTCTCTGATATATTCGTAGTACCCCCTGCTGTGAAGAAAGACAGTTTGTGTATTACAGTCATCGGGCTTAGCAGCTGCATATCGAATCGTCACGACATTTCCAATTTCGGGTTGGATGAGGTAGCTATCGTCTGTTTCGGCGATCAAGCTGGCCACATCGTGATTCAATTCATCTAATGCTAAAAGAGGTTTGATATGCGACACCTGAACCTGAATATTTTCAGTGAAGTCCATTGCGGCATAGTCAAGCTCCCAAAACATGAAACCGCATTCCAGCCTAATATTAATTTCATCTCCTTTTACTTGAGATAGATCAATAGACAAGATCATATCCCTTGAAGCCAATGGTCCAATAGTGTTAAGATAGTCAACTAGTTTCCAGCCAGCTTCCGTTTCAAGGTATACTGAAAGGGGTATTTGCTGTTCAAGGCCCCATTGAGTAAGCCTGGCTGCAGGTTCTTTCTTCTGCTTTTCTGCGAACCTATTATAGTATATTCCGAATTCTTCATTGAATTTTCCATAGGCATAATCGAGCCAGCAGGAATTCTTTGCATTGAGAATCAGTTTCCCTGATCTTGCATTCGCGGGTCGTCTGAAAGACATTACCAGACTGCTCAGATCTTTTCCATCTTCTACGTCCTCGTCAAACAGGTAACTGGTGCTATCCTTCAGACAGATCTTATCCATTAAGTCCGAATGGGTATCAGATTCGGCGCGGAACGGTGATACTGGAACTTTGATCGTTTGCGTTTCACCATACTTGTCAAGGATAACCTTGCTATTCTTTGGATGTTGAACCACCACCAGGTTGGCAAGGTTGGTGTACTGTCGCTCGAGCAACTCATTTGATATTTTTAGGCTAAAGTATTCTTCTCTTGGTATCAAATTTGGTAGGGGCATATAGTCATCTCGTTCAAGGGCCGGATAAATAGCGCCGCCAAACATTTCACCGGCAAACTTGTATGCGTCGCCAGCGCTGGTATAGACAAATGGGCACGAGCTTTTTGTGGCAGCGACTATGATGGCTACCACGACAAGGACGCCGGCCACGGTTCCAACGATGGCTCCGACTTGTGCTCCGATATCCGGATCATACACCTGAAGTTTGATAATATCAGTGATGGGGACGGTTACTTCAGCAGCACTTTCGTCCAGATTTCTAAACGTGAAAATGTGAATTTCATGAATAGGCAGGTCCGTTTTAGCTGGGTTACTCTTGTACAGGTGACCACCGGACTTCTTTTTTGCATTCAAGTAATACAAGTGGTTGGATCGTATTGGCTCAAGAACGCCTGTTATTTCTTTGCCAGAATCACTCAAAGTTATGTCTTTATAATGCCAGGCTTTTTCGCCGGAGTGAATAATGATGTATTTCTCTCGGTTCTTGACCTGCTCAGTTACAGAAGCATTCGTGGGCGGGTCAATGGTTCTAACCTTGTAGTATGAACAATTAAACAGTAGATTTAAAAAGGCAACAAGGATCATTATTGATATTCCAGGTACCAATGATTTGAATGAAACTTTCATTTTTTCGGGGCTGAAATGCTGGAGGAGTTTATTTATTTTTTCCATGGTATAGATGAATTTATGATTGATCATTATTCTGAGGCAAGCATGTGCACTGTGAATAGCCTCCTCTTTAACTACCCTTCGCCTGGAAGAGTCACTAAAATTGCCATAGCCCCGCACTGATCACGCCGCCTGTTCCGAAGCTGCATAGAAAAACTTTCTTCCCAGTGATGTTGTGCTTTACCTGATCCAGGGCAATCCCAAAAGAAGCCGCACCGCAATTCCCAATGCTTTCTGCATTGTTGATAAACATGCAGGAATTGGATGAGAATATTTTTTCCAGGCGTTTCAAAATATCGGGGTTAACCTGATGAAATACCATTACATCCGCTTGTGTTCCGCATTCGGAAACAAACCCTGTGTAAAATTCTTCAGCGTGGTGCAAGAGTTTAAGGGCCAGTGCAGGGTTCATCGAAAGACCAAGATGGTCCAGCGGAGCATCGATGACTTTTTGCTTTGAGCTTAGTATTTCTGTGTGGGCACGATGCCCCAGCTTTACCACAACGAGTTCAGAAAGATTTTCATATTGCCTGGTTTTTGTATGAATCAATCCTTTCTCATCGTCCCGGTGTTCTATGACACAGGCATAAGCTCCATTTCCAAAGAATTTTCGCAATGCATTATTTTCAGAGACCGCCTGCCGGGCGGCATCCGCCAGAACCACCATTACATTGCCTTTGCTGAGTTCGCATAATTGGCTTCCCAGAATCATGGCTGAAACACCTCCGGCACATCCCTGCACCAGATCCAGTACATGGCAATTGGCAAAGCGCGGATAAAAATGATGATTTAGGGACTGGCCCAGCGTTGGTGCCAGGGTATCCGGACAAGTTGTTGCAACGACTACATGTGAAAAAGTTTTAGGAGCTCCATTAAGAAGGATTGGAGTGAGCGCCTGGGTCGCTAAACTGATTACTGTATCGGAATAGTAATTAAGTCGATTAAAAATGCTACTCATGTGTGTAATGCGGATTCCCATGGGTTACGATTTATACAAGTTATGAAA
>JAOUDZ010000126.1 GCA_029858965.1 Cyclobacteriaceae bacterium | reverse complement strand
GGAAAAAAACAACGAGCGGATGAATCAAGATAGCATTCAAATCCACCAAACCTGAACGCATAGAATCTATGTTTATTATAGATGCCCATTTAGACCTGGCCACAAACGCCATTTCCCTAAACAGGGATCTCACTAAATCCGTGGGGTCCATACGTGAAAAGGAAAAGCAGTTAGGATGGACAGACACCCAGGACCGTGGTCATGGAACGGTGGCGCTACCCGAATTGCGGAAAGGCAATGTAGGGTTGGTGGTGGCAACGATCATATCCCGCTATTCTGCCGGGGGCAATCCATTGCCAACACTTAATCTGCCGGGCTGGCATTCTCCTGAACAAGCTTTTGCCTACGGTCAAGCGCAGCTGGCATGGTATAAAGTAATGGAGGACGTTGGCGAGATGGTACAGATTACATCCTGGCCTCAGCTGCAGCATCATATCGACTTGTGGGCAGACAGCGATGTCGCAAACACCAAAAAACCCATTGGTTATATCCTAAGCCTGGAAGGTGCAGATTCTATCATCAATTTCAGATACCTCGAAAAATACCACGCACAGGGACTGAGGGCGATTGGGCCGGCACATTTTGGGCCGGGAAGATATGCCGCCGGCACACATGCTGATGGTAGCGGTTTGACTGCCATTGGCAAAGAATTATTGCGGGAAATGGATCGATTAAAAATCATTCTCGACGCTACCCATCTGACCGATAAAGGTTTTTTTGAAGCCTTAAACATTTTTAACGGAGTTGTTTGGGCAAGTCATCAGAATTGCCGGGCCCTGGTGCCAGGCGAGCGCCAGTTTTCTGATGATCAAATAAAGCTGATTATTGAAAGGGATGGTGTCATTGGAGGTGCCCTGGATACATGGATGTTGTACCCTGATTTTGAAATGGGGAAGAACGACCCTAAAGCACTCGGCATCAACCTTGAAAAACTCGTAGATCATTTTGACCACATCTGTCAGTTGGCAGGCAACTGCATGCACATTGGGTTCGGCACGGACCTGGATGGACTTTTTGGGACTGAACAAACACCTTATGACATGGATACGATTGCAGATATCGTCAAGTTCGAAGAGATTCTTGCGCGTCGTGGCTATACGCGGGAAGACATGAACAATATCTATTGTGATAATTGGTTACGGATAATCAAGAAAGCATGGATGTGACCTAGCAAATCTTATTGACCTTAATCCCAAGCAGCATACCCACCTTCTCAATCTTGGCGGCGACATGACCAACGCCAACAGCGCAATGATGCGCGGGGCCCTGACTGTTCCAAGCTTCAACAAACTTTCTGGCCCCGGTTGAAAATTTATAACGACTATTTGTATTTCCAATTTGAAGAATCGGTCCCTCAACACATTCACCCTCGGCGCAAAGTAGAGAAATGGTTCCATTTGTCTCCTCCACTACGGATAGAAGTGTCACCGCCCCATGCCTGACAGACATTTCAACTGACAAACCCCTGCCTACTTTTCCATGGTAGACTTGCAGTGGCCTCACTTTTGTCTTTCCCGCCGCGATTGCGATATGCCCTGGCCCGTCATGACCCATCAGAATAACATCGTCAGTGTAATCCATGGCGTAATATTCAGTGAAGGAGCCGCCGGCGCCGAAACAATCCATGATCTTCATAGCCTGTGCATTCTTGACTTCATATTCACCCGCTGCCGGAATACCCCTTGCCGTTACCAGGGAAGCACCCAGTATGATCGAACTCATCGTATCTTCATTTTCAGTTCCGCTGCCCTTGTGATAGTACGCCAATGATCCCAGCGCATACTTTTCAACAAGGATATCCAACGCAATGGATGTACGGCCTGCTCTTTCAAGTTCAGTTGGATCACAATCCGGCAGGATATCAAAAACGGTTTTGAAATGCCGAACACGTTCTGCTATTTGTTCAGGTGAAACATTTTTTCGGATAGCTGTCAGTTCATCTACTTCGATTATCTCTATGTGCCCACCAAATGTTGCGCATTGCAGGGTAAGGTTGGTATAAATATCCAACATACCGCCGTAGTAGTTGCCCATGAGCCCTAACCGGTTATGATACAGTGCGTGAACCACCCTGGCTGCCTCCACCCACTCACCAACTTCTTTCCAGACGATTGGGTCATCGTGCAACCGTCCTGTAACCTGATAAAATGGAATACCCGATCTCCTAAAAACGCTGGCAATTTCCGGAACTGTGCAGGCTGAACAAAAGGCAAGCCACTCGGCCGTCATTTTTGTCCGGTCAGGCATACGATTGAATGCATCGTAGTCAATGGCGGCATCTGGTGAAAGGTTGAGTACAATTACCGGTACTTTGGCTCTCTTTACAACTGGCAGCACTGTAGCTGAAAGTGCATAAGTGGTTGCATACAGAAATACCAGGTCTACATCCGCCTGTCTGAGTTTATGTCCTGCTGCCAATGCCTTTTGGGGGGTATCGATCAGCCCCAGGTTTACGACTTCAGAACCAAATGCGGACAGCTTTTCCCCGACTACATTCACATAGCCATGGAGCCGCTGTTCCAATCCTTCAAATTGCCCCCAGTATGCCTGTAAACCAATGCCGAATAAGCCAACTTTCAATTTGTATGTACGCTCCATTACAACAGTAAGGTAAATCTTAACGCGACATCTTTATCTAAATTAAAAAACATATTTTGTTCATTACCGGTTGCTCCATGCTAAAGCAAAACTAAGAAGCTATGTGTCGCCAGACAGCCATCCTTTAAATAAATCGCCGCGATTATTTTTCCTTAAAATTCGGATTCGGTATGGGCATATTTGCGTCAGTTTCCTTTTTCCATGCTGTGAACAGTGCAAGTAGCTCATCCCGCTTTTCCGGAAGGCGTTTACCCAAGTCGTGCTCTTCTGAAATATCGTCTTTAAGATTGTACAACGATAGTTCTCCTGTCTCGTAGTTCTCGATAAGTTTATAATCACCCAGGCGCAAGGCTCCAGCGGGCCTCCCTTCCTGGTTGCTGAAATGCGGATAGTGCCAGAAAACAGGACCACGGTTAAAGCTGACTTCAGGATGATACAGTGTGCCTAAAAAACTCATACCATCAATGCGGTACGGTATCGGCTTACCCAGGATTTCCATGAATGTTGGCAAATAGTCCGTTCCGGTAATATAGTTTTCTGTAACCCCACCGGACCGTATATGCCCAGGCCATTTAATCAGTAGTGGAATTCTTATGCCTCCTTCGTAAACGTGGCCTTTCCACGCACGGAGGGGTTCCATATTCGTGGGCATAGGGCCCAGTTCCGGAAGCCCAACGCCACCGTTGTCGGACGTAAACACAACAAGCGTATTTTCTTCCAATCCAAGCGTTGCCAACGTCTCCAGAATCCGGCCGACACCGTCATCAAGGCTCTCCAGCATTGCGGCATAATAGGGATTATACTTTCCATCGTGTTTGTTGTAGGCGAGAAAATACTTTCGCAGCTTATCCCCTCTGGGTACAATAAAAACATGGGGTGCAGAATACGATAGAAATAGAAAAAAAGGCTCCGCTTTGCTGCCCTTAATAAATTCTACACCATAGTCGGTTAGCCTATCGGTGAGGTAGTACGTACCCGTATCTTCAAATACAATTCTGTTTTTCGAAGTGATACCATAATTATAATAGTCGAGTCCGTTTTTACCGATCACCCTATCATAATCAAATCCCTGCGCCACGGCATTGGTAGAGTCCGTATACCCAAGGTGCCACTTGCCTACCATACCGGTTCGATAGCCAAGCGCTTTCAGATGTTCAGCAAGTGTAATTTCTGTTCCCGGGAGGTAAGGCCTCCATTTTGCCGGCAGAACACGTGATGCAGAATCAACTTTGTTTCCCACCAGGAAATTCGTCAGGTGCAGCCTGGCCGGATGTTTTGCAGTGAGTATCGCTGCGCGGGAAGGCGAACAAACCGGTGATGCTACGTACGCCTGTTTGAACAACAGGCCATCAGTTGCAAGTCTATCAATATTTGGTGTATTGTTGTATGGATTGCCATAACAGCTCAGGTCAAAATAACCCAGGTCATCGGCCAGGATGAAAACGATATTGGGCTTCTTACCATCTGGCTGTTGTGCATACAACTCGGCCCCAATAAAAATCATCAAAAAGATAAATGGCAAAGCGTTTCTATTCATCTTCATATACGGCATATTTAAATCATCGGGTGTATTTGCGCAAAACTGATGATAAGGCAATCACATCCGTTCAGCTTAATGCGATTGCGACAGTATCACTCCTGTTGGCATCAAAGTCGTATGCAATCCTTTCATGATTGTAAATCAACCACGTTATTCAACATCCTCTTTCTCAAAATCTGAAGTGCTCACCCAGCCGGCATTCATTTTCTCACCGCGCATGAACCGATTGTAAAAATCACGGCCCGAATCGTCAGCGTAGGGATATTGATCAAACAGATATCCTTTTCCCACCATACGCGGATCACCCTGGCGCAACAATTCTTTCTCCATTTCAATCCGTATTCTGTCCCGTATCGCCTTAAACTCGGTCATATCGGCCAGATTTGTCAGGCAATCAGGATCGTTTGTGATATCGTACAATTCTTCGGCAGGTCGTTTTCCAAAACTCCAGTGCCAGTAGCTGGATTGGACCTGCCTTCTTCGGAGGTTCAGTATATACGACTTCGTAGCGCCCCCATCAACATTCAGATAGCCAGTTTCCGGATTCCCTGCCGGCCATCGGGTAGGTTCATAATTCTTAACATACAAATATTTTCCCTTCCGTATGCCGCGCATTGGATACCCCACATCATCGGGTCGTCCAATATCGTGGCGCTCTTTCCCAATGAATACAGTCTCTCGATTCACGTTGCTTTCTTTGTTTTGAAAAAGATCAACAAAGCTTTTCCCTTCTATCGACTCCATTTGTGTATCCTTTTGCGCTATCCCGGCGCATTCCAACAACGTGGGCGCAAAATCAATAAAGCTTACAAATGCTGCCTCCCGCCTGCCGGGTTCCCTGATACCACTTTCCCACATAATCGCCAACGGCAAGTGATTTGATATTTCGTATGATTGTCCCTTCGCACGCGGAAAGGGCATACCGTTGTCGGCTGTCACGATAACAATTGTGTTATCAAGTTCATTTTTTTCTCTCAACAGCTGAAGCATTTTGAGAATGTGCGAATCAAAGTACGCCAACTCGAGCGCAAAGTCTAACATATCGGTTCGTACGGAATCTGTATCCGGCCAATATTCAGGTACGCGATCAATCTGATCGATGGAGTAATTACCTTTTCGTACCCCCGAGCCATATTCATACGCCCGGTGAGGCTCTACGGAACCATACCAAAAGCAAAAAGGTGTATTGTCAGGGCGGTCATTCATAAATGATGCAAAGTTCCCAGCATAATCCATGGTTGCAATTCCGGTGGTAGGCGGTACTATCGTTTTTTCATTGTAGGGTTTTCCGG
Source organism: Cyclobacteriaceae bacterium (assembly GCA_029858965.1). GTDB lineage: Bacteria > Bacteroidota > Bacteroidia > Cytophagales > Cyclobacteriaceae > Chryseolinea. Next base: position 6,892 of record JAOUDZ010000126.1, on the reverse strand, counting down.
TAAGCATACGTTTAGAATCACCTGCAAGCTTACCCGGAGCCCATCCTTTCAATGTGTAACCAGTATGGTATCCATTGTCTGTTAATACTTCGATAAAGGTTCTATATTTCTCCGGAAAGAATGACCAATGATTTCCCGCAGCCTCTAACTGCCAGGAGTTCCTCCCCGTTAAAATAGAAGCCCGCGAAGGCGCACACTTGGCATTTGGTGTGTAGGCATTCATAAACAAGATTCCGGCTTTTGCTACAGAATCGAACGCCGGCGTTTTTACCCATGTGGTTCCGTAAGCACCCATGTAGGGAAATGACGCATCATCTGCCATGCAAATAAGAATATTGGGGCGTTTCCCTTTTTGCGCTGGTTGATCCTGACTGAAGCTTGTTTTTGAAATGATTAGGATCAGGACTATCCCGAAAATATTTTTCCCCATCCGCATGGCTATGGGGTGATTAGGATAGTCTCGGCACTCTGTTTATAGCCATAGCGAATTGCAGTTGCTTTGACCTCGGCTTTTGGTTTTACCTTGAAAGTCCCTGTATACAGAAGCCAGCCCTTCGCTGCAGGGTCCGTTTTGTAAACGATAGAGGCACCCGGCTCACTTTGCAGTGTCACCGCAGATGTTTTTCGATCAAACTCGGCTGTTACATTTTTGGTTACCGGCTGTACTCCATTTGGCCACATAGACAGGTATACGTCTTTTTCCGGCGTAAATCCCAAATCGCGGGTGTCACGTTCCCATTGTTCATGTACATTGCGAAGCTCCACCAATTTCTCATGATATTTTGAATCTTCCGCGAGGTTGTTAATCTCAAATGGATCCACATCCGTATCATAAAGTTCTTCAGCGGGTTTGGTTTTCCTAAACCATATCCGCTGTGTTTCATTAAGCTTACCTTCTTTTTCAAGGCGGATGATTTCATTCATCATATCCATATTCAGCCTGTACTGAATATTTTGCATCACCGGTTTTTGCGGCTGGTAGTTTCTAATGTATTTGAAACGCTTGTCTTTTACCGCGCGAACAATGTCATATTCGGAGTCCATCCGATCGCGTGCTGCAAAGACGTATTTTCTTGGCGTCTTTGCTTTCTGTTCACCCAGAAACGCCTGCCCCTGCATATGCTTTGGCACCGGCACACCAGCCAGCGACAATACCGAGGGCCCAAAATCAACAAAACTTACAAGTTCATCATTCCATGTTCCGGCCAGCGCTTTGTCCGGGTAACGAACAATTAAGGGCACACGCAAACCACGGTCATAGAGTTCACGTTTATAAAACGGAAGGCCGGAACCATGATCACTGTAGAAAAAGATTATAGTCTTATCCAACAATCCATCTTCTTCCAATTCTTTTAGAACCTTCCCGACCATCTCGTCCATTTTGATGATGTTTGTATAATTGCGTGCCATGTCCCTGCGAACAATTTCCGTATCCGGATAAATTGGCGGAACCTTTACCTTTGCGGGGTCGACAAGCAGTGGTTCATTTTTACGCGCCCATATTTGTGATTCATGCGTTATGGTGAAATTGAAAATGGCGAAAAATGGTTTACCCGCCGGCCGGTTTCGCCAGTGTGCAGCAGTGCTGCATTCATCCCACGCACTTATTGGTGTTTCGAATTGGAAATCGGTCTTGACATCATTGGTGCAATAGTACCCTCCTGCGCGTAAGTATTCAGTGTACGTTTTAACTTCCGGCGGTAACACAGCTGAATAATACGGCACCTCTCGTGAAAGTCCTTGAAGCGTCCGCATATTGTGTGTGCCAATAGTTGTGGGATACATGCCGGTGATTAAGGCCGAGCGGCTTGGCGCACACACGCCGGCAATGGAATATGCCTGTGAATAGCGTACCCCCTCCCTCGCCAGTCGGTTGATGTTGGGTGTCTTTATGGTGGAATCACCAAAAGATTCCAAATGCAGGCTCATGTCCTCACAGGTTATCCAGACGATGTTGGGTTTTGTGCCGGCTTGCGCCAGGAGAGCATCGACTGGAACGGTTTGCAATACAAGAAAAAATCCGAGCGCAATCAAGGATGACAAACCTGAAAAGTTAATTCGTTTCATAGTCTTTGTTATAGTCATGAATTGTAATTACTGAAATAGTACTCCGAATGGAACAAATACTGTATCATAGGCAACACCATTCCACCAAAGGTAGTGTAACTGGGTCCACGCTATGGTGTGCCGGTAATTAATACGCTATTACCACTTACTCTTTTCACGGTGAGCACGCCTCCAATGTCGAGCGGACTCCAGGAGAAGCCTGCTTTGGTTTGATCATTACTTTCCGTAAGCGCTGCATCATCGAGGAACACACCCGTTGGTTTGCGGATCAGTCGTATTGTTTCTGTTCCTGACGTATCAAAAGTCCGATAATAAAGCCTTACCTGGTCAAGATCTATGTTGCGCGCAACTGGCGAGAGTGATTTATTAAGCGCACCATGATACGCAACATGCTGTATCACTGATGTTGAAGATATCAAATGATCACTATTTCCCGGAGCGAGCCCAGGCAACGCTTCCATTGCACGCAAATAGTGACGAACGTAATCACCATAGCCATCCGTAAGCCAATTCTCATCCCGCGGATATCTGTTTTTTCCATCTTCATCTACCATATAAGTAGCCCAGTTTAACTGACGAACAGCATGACTTACTTTCTCCGTATCTCCGGTCAGTGATGCGAAGAGCAACTCATCAGCAGCTTGCCGCGACGTATGGCTGTTGCCGGGTGTTAGATAAACAGTTTGTTCATTAATAACGGTTACGCCATATTTTTTCCATTCATCATTTCCAAGCGTTTTATATACCCAATCAACAATGCGTTGTACATCCGTTTTCCATTCGGGAAAATAGTTTCGATGATTCATCATAAACCGCGCCCAGGTCATGGCGTTTATTTGCGTGTCGCTCCACCCCGGAATATCTTCGAAGAACGGACCCCATTTATTGATTTTCATAGGATAGGTTTTCATCCAGGCTATAATTGTTGTTAAAGCTTTCTCATACACTTCAACATTTCCCTGCTTCAACGCAATGAGTTCCAAAAATAATTCGGCCGTACCAGACCAATTCGTAGTATATGCGCTGAGCCCGGCATCCGATTTGTCACCGGTATTGCTTTTCAGTTTTCCAATTTCGCCCGTATACGCATTCACCTTAAAAGGAAGGGGTGAATTGTTTTGATCACCGGCTTTGACCTGCTTCGCCAGTGTATTGGCAATCTGAATTGCAGCCTCGAGATAGCGGCGTTCCGTCGCATGCGGATAACGTTCATTGCTCATCATTTTATACATGTAGATCAGCTGAATCCCAAAAGAACCTGCTTTGTCGGGCTGTGTGTAGTCCTTGCCGATAACCATGTCACCGTCATATTGCCCGGAATAAATCAAGGTATTGTACGGAAAAGGAATGTTAGGCCATTGGGCCGAAGCTGACGACAAACCATGAGAGAGATAATAATCACAAAGGAATTTCATATTTTCCTTTATGCGCTCATTGCCGCTGTACCGGTAAAGAAGTTGCCACGAAGAAAGTGCCATCTGCAACTGGTCGCCACCCAAGCCACGTGGATCATTAAAATCAGGACGCCATACCTGATGGTTCATGTAGTATGGAATACCGTTCATATCGACACGCATGGTGTCCCAGAAATTCCATATCAGATGAAGGATATGATCATACGATTTTGCAGGATCATCATCATACCATGGAATAATGTTTCCTGCCTTATCCGTACGGATAGTATGATACATTAATTGCTCTTGCGCACTGCCGATGACAGCCAGGCTTGTAAGCACAATAAAAAGTACTGTAGCTTTCATATTGGTAAATACTAGTACGCTTTCAATTTTCGATCTCAACCCCAAACTTGCCTGACATTCCTGACCATATGCCTTGTAAGGTAATCAATGAATTCTTCAGTTAAAATGGAAGTGCCTGCCAGCATGATCTATCCCCAATTTAATCCCAAGCACCAGCTTGCCTCTTGTTCTTTCTCGAGAATATATGATAATGAGGGCGGATGCATATTTGAAGGTACCTTTCGGTCCTGCTGTCAATAAAAAAATCGTTCGCCGTGGATGCATAAAGATGTTCGCCGCATATCGAGCAGAGGAATAAAAAAACAGGTTCATTAATAACATGACCTATTTAATGGTACCTTTCCCAACATACCTAATTGGGCTTGGTGCTATTATGACGAAAAAATATACGAAACGGGTAATCTTGATACTGTTGCTGAGCACCGGTTCCCTAATGCAAAGTTGCCGGTATTATGTTAATAAACAGGTAGATAAAGAATCTCCAAAAGCCCTGTTAAGTAATCACTATGTTGTTCATTTGGCTCATTTTGAAGGTGAGATGCTTGAGCTGACTAATGTTGTCATTGATCAAAAGAAGAAAACAATATCAGGCATCCCTGTCAAGTTTACTGGGCTCGCGCGTATGTATTATGATAATTCCGTGGCAAAAAAAACAGGCAGATGGGAGGATAATCAAGAATCAAGGAACGCTATCTCTCAAACCCATTTTTTTGTTCCCGGCGATAGCTACGACGGAACGGCGTCTGAGTGGACAATACAGTACGATGAAATATTGAGAGTTGAGGTATTAAAGGATAATCCAGGTAAAACTTTTGCATCAGTATTTTTCCCTGTAATACTTGGCGTTGGTGTCACGATACTGATCATCTTCCTTGGCTTTAGCGGTGGTTCTTAATTCTTGAAATCTTGCCGATCAAATAGCATCACTTGTCGATATCCTTTGCCTTTACTTGAAAGCACTGCTATGATCGATGATTTACCGTTTCTGAAAATTTCAATTCCTGCGCTACACCTGGCCAATAGCACTATCCTGGAATATCCCGTTCTTTCGGCGACCCTCACTCATAATTATGCCATTCCCAACGGATACTTTCTACATATTTAAGATGCGCTAAAATACTGTAGTGGATTAATTAACTGTTACTCATTACATTCGATGGAATTTCAGTTTCATAAAACCAAGCCAGCCCATGAATTCAACCCGACGAAATTTTCTGAAAAAATCCGGCTCCTTAGTCGCGGGTGCTGTCGTCACACCACTGGTATCCACCAAACTTGGTGCTACTATCGCACCCAGCGATACGGTAAGGATTGCCCTTATCGGTTGCAATGGGATGGGACACTACGACTTAAAAGACCACTTGAAAATTCCAGGTGTCGACTGCGTGGCAATGTGCGATGTAGATGAAAACATTCTAAACGAAAGGGCAGCAGACATTACAAAGCTTACAGGGAAGGCTCCTAAACTTTATAAAGACTATCGAAAAATCATGGACGACAAATCCATTGATGCCGTTATCGTTGGAACACCCGACCATTGGCATTGTCTGCCGACCGTGCATGCCTGCGAAGCAGGAAAAGATGTTTACGTGGAAAAACCATTGGCGAATTCAATTGCAGAATGCCAGGTAATGCTAGGTGCAGCGCGGAGATACAATCGTGTGGTACAAGTCGGTCAACAGCAGCGCAGCGGACAGCATTGGCACGATGCCCTGGCCGTTGTAAAATCACAACAATTGGGGAAAATCAGAAAGATAAAGACCTGGGGATTTTTTGAATACGGCAAAACAAGTCCCAGGGTACCCGATAGTCCTGTTCCTGCCGGTGTTGATTTTGAGATGTGGCTTGGACCTGCACCCTCCAGGACTTTTAACACCGGAAGGTTTCATGGCAACTGGCGATTTAGCTGGGACTATGGTGGCGGACTGCTGACCGATTGGGGTGTTCATTTATTGGATATTGCGTTGTGGGCTGTTGATGGCGATATGCCAAAATCAATTCTATCGGCCGGCGGTATTTATGCCTATAAAGACAATGCGATCGAGACTGCGGATACGCAGACAGTAATCTATGAATACGATGATTTGTTGATTGAATGGGAACATGCCGGTGGACTTAACAAAGGGTATTATGGTCGCAACTATGGCGTTGCATTTATTGGTAATAATGGGACGCTGGTCATCAACCGAGAAGGATGGGAAATTATGGGGGAGATTGAAAGCGGAAAACCTAAAATTGAGGCGCTCCCACTGCAGGCGGCCGACAAGAAGGACCACGAAAAACACGTCAGTAATTTCATCGCGTGTGTGAAGAGCCGTCAGCATCCTATTTGCGATGTGGAGATTGGCAGAAATTCAGCCATGCTTGCACACATGGGTAACATTGCCTATCGCACCGGGGATAAACTCTATTGGGACAAAACGCAGCAGCAATTCAAGGACAATCCGAATGCCAATGGACTGATGCTACCGTCATATCGTAATCCCTGGGAATTTCCAGTGCTGTAGTGGTTAAGCTACTGGCCTCAAATTGTGCAGACGATTTAGATTAACGGACTAAAGATTAAGCCCACTTGCTCATTAGAAAATGCTGCGTGCCCAACGATCAGGTGTTGCAGCATGCAAATGATAAAATAGTTGATCCATTTTGCTGCGCCTACCGCAGAAACTGCGAGATATAATTCCGGCTTGTGAGAATCGCTGCTTCGATGTCAGCAGGACTTCCTTCAAACGCTCTGTCTTCCACCTCAATACAGACCGGCCCACGATACCCGGAGTCGGTCAGCCCCGCAAAGAAGTTTCCCCAATGGACATCACCAAGCCCGGGCAGCTTGGGGGCGTGATACTCCAGCGGCGTGGCAAGAATACCGACCTGGTCCAGTTTGGTTTTATAAACCTTGGCATCCTTTAAGTGAATGTGGTGCAGTCGATCTTTAAAATCATACAGCGGCTGCACGTAATCCATCTGTTGCCAGATCATGTGCGAGGGGTCATAATTCAACCCGAAATTCTTGTTGGGTATTGTTTCAAACATACGTCTCCAAATGGCGGGACTGATGGCCAGGT
>JAOUDZ010000125.1 GCA_029858965.1 Cyclobacteriaceae bacterium | reverse complement strand
TAGACAACCATGGATGCCACCCGGATAATTCAGGTTAAGTCGTGAATTCATTATTACAATACAGGGAACACATACCTTTGTACCTTATGCAGCAATCATCTAGACCCAATAACATGAAAAAAAAAAATCTGAATCTAGTCATCTTTGTAGTTGCCATGTTCGTTATGGCGAGTTGCAGCCAGTCGCAGCAAGATGTTGAAAGCACTCCGGTTGAATCTGGAGTGTTGGATCGCACCAGTCTACCAATCAAGGAACCTGCCGTTCAATCCATCACTGAGCTTGATGCCCGCAAAGCGACAGCACCGCCACGCTTCGAGGTAAAGGCACCCGAAAAAGCACCTAACGTGGTGATTGTGTTAATTGACGATCAAGGCTTTGGCAGTGCTGCCGGATTTGGTGGTCCTGTGAACGAGCCGACCGTAGATAGGCTGGCGACCAATGGGTTGAAGTATAATCGCTTTCATACTACTGCCTTATGTTCCCCAACGCGGGTAGCGCTGCTGACTGGCCGAAACCATCACTTAAATAATGCTGGCGCGATCATGGAGCTTGCCACAGCATTTCCTGGAAACACCGGCATTCGTCCAAATAGTGTTGCGCCGCTGGCCGAGATGTTGCGGTTGAATGGCTACAGCACTGCCATGTTCGGAAAATATCACGAAACACCTCCATGGGAAGCATCCGTCTCAGGACCCTATGATCGCTGGCCTACACGTTCTGGATTCGATAAATTCTATGGCTTTATTGGGGGCGAAACCAACCAGTGGGCTCCTGCAGTGTATGATGGCACGATACGGGTTGAAGTTCCCCATGATCCTGATTATCACTTTACCACAGACATGACTAATCAGGCTATTAATTGGGTAAGTGCTCAACAATCCCTCACACCTGATAAACCGTTCTATATCTATTTTTCTACTGGTGCAACGCATGCTCCACACCACGCACCAAAGGAGTACATCGAAAAATACAAAGGCAAGTTTGATCAGGGTTGGGATAAACTCAGAGAAGAAACCTTTGCTCGTCAAAAAGCAATGGGCGTGGTTCCCCAGGACGCACAACTTACAGCGAGACCAAAGGAAATTCCTGCGTGGGATGACCAAACCCCCGAACAGAAAAAGCTTTTCGCCAGGCAGATGGAAGTATTTGCAGGTTTTGCTGAGCATACAGATCACGAAGTAGGAAGACTGGTTCAGGCGCTGGATGAAATGGGCGAACTGGATAATACTTTGTTTTTATATATTGTTGGAGACAACGGCTCGAGTGCGGAAGGCGGACCGCTGGGAACATTTAACGAAATGATGGGCTTGAACGGTGTGCTTAGCGATGCTTCTCAAATGATGGGCCACTACGATGACTGGGGCGGCCCGAACACGTATCCGCATTTTGCCATCGGCTGGGCGCATGCCACAAATACTCCCTTCCAGTGGACCAAACAAGTGGCGTCCCACTTTGGTGGTACACGTAATGGCATGGTAGTACATTGGCCTAAGGGTATTAAAGCAAAGGGCGAAGTTCGCTCCCAGTTTACGCATGTCACTGATGTTGCGCCAACCGTATTGGAAGCTGCCGGCCTGCCTTTTCCCACTTCAGTCAATGGAACACCCCAAACCCCATTCAGCGGAACGTCCTTTCTATATTCGTTTGACGATGCAAAAGCAGCGGACAGGCACACCACACAGTATTTCGAAATGTTTGGCAACAGGGGTATATACGACAACGGCTGGACAGCCAGCACACGTCACTCCATCCCATGGCTTATGGTTGAGAATCCTCCGCTTGAGGACGATGTCTGGGAGCTGTATCATGTAGATGAAGATTTTGCACAAGCCAACGATCTTGCTGCTAGTAATCCTGAAAAATTAAAAGAACTACAGGATTTATTCACCAAAGAAGCGATTAAGAATCATGTCTTCCCAATTGATGATCGAAGATCCGAACGTTTTAATGCTGAGATTGCAGGAAGGGCTGACATTATGGGAAATAGAACATCCCTTACCCTCTATGAAGGGATGACAGGCATTATGGAAAATGTATTTATCAACAACAAGACTAAAAATTATACTATTGTTTCAGATGTGGATTTGAAGGATGCCAATACCAATGGCGTGATTATTTCGCAGGCCGGACGTTTTGGCGGTTGGTCGCTCTATATGAAGAATGGTAAAGTGCATCATGATTATAATTTCTTTGGCTTAGCGCACACAAACATTGCCTCGCCAAAGGCGATCAGCGCAGGCAAGCATGAAATTAAGTATGAATTTATCATTGATGAACCCAAGCCAGGTGCAGGTGGCAAATGTATTCTGTACGTGGATGATGAAAAAGTGGCCGAAGGACAAATTCCAAAAACCCAACCATTCATTTACTCGGGAGATGAAGGGGTTGATGTCGGCACGGACAATGAGACCAACGTGACCAGCGATTATAAAGAGGGCGATAATAAGTTTACCGGCAAAATTAAAAAGGTAACGGTAGATATCAGCAATAATTAAACCACGCCACATGAACGGGTGCGTAGGTGCCCAATAACTTCTGCCAGAGGGCGAAGACAAGAGTCTTGGAAGAAAGGAGTCCTGCATTGCTAAGGTGTAGGACTCCTTCTTTCTTTTTAATGTACTGGTTTCCATGTTGTTTCAATCGGTATTATCTTGCACGTTGAAAATTCAGCTAAAAGTGTCATCAAAAAATACGCTCTGTTTAATTTTTTCAATTGCATTCATTGCCTGTTCCCTGTCAGGCTTTAGTCAGCCTGACAAGCAAAATGGAGGTACCGATTCAACTTCTGTAATCAAGTTTGCCGATGTCCAGGGCGAGTACAAGCGTTTGGTTACACAAATCCCCTTAATGCTGGAACGCTATAAGGATTCTACGCTGCTGAATTCATCTTCGGCAGAACTCGATCGGAATTCAGAGGCGTTGAGCAACATCAAATTGAGAGCGGATGAAATCTTGTCTGGGTATATGAGCTCAGCACAGACAACCAATCTCCAGGGCAGGCTGAATCGGTCGCGTGTCAGACTGGAGAGCCTGTCAATGGAGATCACTGATATTACAACGGAGATTGAAAATTCACTATCCGTGCTGGAACGCACAAAATCTAATTGGAGTGGTGTTTTGCAGAAAGCCGCTACCGATACAATTTTTATGACATTACTGCCCCAGGTTCAGGAGGCGTTGGCGCTAACAGTCAGCGCCGAAAAAAAGCTTCAGTACCAGCTAAGCGGATTTTTGGCCATTCAAAGCAGGATAAATCAAAACCAAAACGACATAAGCGAATACAGTGAAAGGGTAGAAAACGCCAAATCACTTTCGTTTGTACGACTCTTTCAGCGCGACAGCATCTCCATATGGAGTTCGCAAAAGGATGGTAGTTTAAAGCAAGGTGCAAACGTAAAATTCTTTTCGGGAAGTGTGACCCAAAGCGTGACCGAATCATTTGAATACATAAATGAGAATGCGAGCGCGTTTATTTGGCTGCTTATCCTTGGCCTCAGTATCTATTTCGCCATGTTCGTCTTGCAAAGGTTGCAGAAGGCAAGTGAGGATGATTCCGATTTGTTTTCAGCTGAAGGCCTTACGATAAGATACCCAATTGCTTCCGCTATTATTACAATTTTGCTGATTGCGATCCTTTCTCTCAAGAACCGGCCAACGCTTCTTACAGAGGTTCTGCTAGTCGCTTTTGCGTTTCCGGTGATAATATTTTCTTTAGATAAGGCTGTTCGAAATCCATGGATATATTGGGTAATCATTATTGCCTATATGATAAGTGTGATCTTAAATCTAATTTCATTACCCATCAAGGCACATTTAATCCTATTGGTTGCGTTGAACCTTGCGGCGAGTTCATTATTATATTGGATGTACCGAAATCACGATAGATATCTTACTCATTTGAGGGGGATCGTAACGCAGCATATCAAAACCCTTCTGGTGCCAGCCTATCTTTACCTTTCTATTATTACGCTCCTACTTATCATCATTGGCTATCGCTCCCTGGCCAAACTAATGCTTTCCGGGATTGTAGGTAGTCTCTACGTTGGACCCGTGATTTTATTGTGCGCACATATTATAATCAGCTTCTTACAAACATTCTCAAGAACAGCAATCTTAACCAACTCACACATTGTAAATCGTTATCTGCAGCTTAGTTTTAAGCTGATTAGATTGGGAGCCTGGCTGCTCTGGATAAAAGGGTTATTGTCAGCATTTGAAGTGGAACAATTTTTTGTTGATACTGCGACGGAATTTTGGGCGCTGGGTGGAAATTTTGGAGAGATCCATGTTACGATAGGGGGGGTGCTGAGTACGATCATTATTATTTTGCTGTCCTTTGTTATTTCGAATTTCATCAAAGTGCTGTTGGAGGAAGAAGTCTTTTCGCGGCTAGATGTGCCAAGGGGAGTACCCATGGCGATGGGCGTGCTTGGAAAATATTTCGTTATCGTCCTGGGATTTTTCCTGGCCGTCGCTTCAACCGGGTTTGATCTTACAAAAATGAGCATACTTGCCGGGGCACTCGGAGTAGGCGTTGGTTTTGGACTTCAAAATCTGGTTTCAAATTTTGTTTCAGGGATGATTTTGATCTTTGAGCGGCCAATACTGGTGGGAGACATTATCGAAGCGGAAGGAAAAGAGGGTACCGTATCAGAGATTGGAATTCGTTCCAGCAAGATGATTACCTATGCTGGCGCCGAAGTCATTATTCCCAATGCGAGCCTCATCAGCAACAGCATTTCTAACTGGACACTGACCAACAGAAGAAGAAGATTCTTCATTGAAGTCAGGACCCACGGGAATGCAAATCCAGCAGAGGTAGTTGAAGTATTGCAGCATCTAGCAGCTAGTCATGCTAAGGTGATCAAAGATCCGGCGCCTTTTGTGGTCTTCGAAGGGCAACAGGAGCAAACGCTACTATTCAAACTTTATTACTGGCAAGATGGGGAGATTCTCATTACGCGCGGGGAATTGAATGTGCAGATTTATAATGCACTAAGAGCTTTAGGCGTGGAACTCTCCATTCCGATGATTGAAATCAGGAAATAAGAAGGTGCCCGCCGCCTTTTTTTGGGTACTAAATCAATGTTGATATTTTTAAGGGATGTGCTAACATTTGTTTTGGATTCCGGGGATATCAGCAACAACATATTTGAACAATCATGAAATGCTTTTGTTAATGTTTTAATAGTAAATGCACTTAATGCAATTATTGACGATTAAAGTATTCAATGCACAATTATCTTTTAGGAATAACTATCTTGCACTAGCATTAAAAACCTCAACCCAATCAAATATTTTATTTATGAAAAAAGACATCTTAGGTATACTGCTTGTCATCCTCTCGATTTCAGCACAGGCCCAACAAACAAAAAAACCCAATATCCTTGTAATCTGGGGCGATGACGTTGGCTATTCCAACATCAGCATTAATAACCAGGGCATGATGGGTTATCAAACGCCCAACATTGACCGTATTGGCAAAGAAGGGGCCGTGTTCACGGACTGGTATGCACAACAGTCTTGCACAGCGGGCCGTGCTGCGTTCATATTAGGCCAGCATCCGTTCAGAACGGGCCTTTTAACCATTGGTATGCCCGGCTCAGAACAAGGAATCCAGGATGACCAGCCAACCATTGCTGAATTATTAAAACCTCTGGGCTACACCTCGGGGCAATTTGGAAAGAACCATTTGGGAGATCGGGATAAGCACCTCCCAACCAACCATGGTTTTGATGAATTCTATGGAAATCTTTACCATCTCAATGCGGAGGAAGAACCCGAAACATACTACTATCCGAAAGATCCCGCCTTTCATAAGAAATATGGTCCCCGTGGTGTAATACATAGTTATGCGGACGGAAAAGTTGAAGATACGGGACCCATGACGCGCAAGCGAATGGAAACTGCTGATGATGAATTTACGAATGCAGCCATCGCCTTTATTGAAAAAGCGCATAAAGCAGGCAAACCATTTTTCGTTTGGCTGAGTGCTACCCGCATGCACGTTTGGACACGCCTTAAGCCAGAAAGTGACGGCGTTACTGGTATTGGCCTTTATGCCGATGGAATGGTCGAACACGACAAAGCCATTGGAACGGTGCTCAAAAAATTAGAAGACCTGAAGATCATTGACAATACCATTATCATGTATTCCACCGACAACGGCGCGGAGAAAATAACCTGGCCTGATGGTGGCACCTCGCCATTCTATGGCGAAAAAGGAACCACGTGGGAGGGTGGCTTTAGAGTGCCGTGTGTTATTCGTTGGCCCGGTGTCATTAAACCCGGAACGATCGATAACAACATTTATTCGCATGAAGATATGATGCCAACGCTTTTGGCTGCAGCTGGGGTACCCGATGTCAAAGAAAAATTATTGACGGGCTATAAAGCCGGTGACAAAACCTTCAAAGTTCATTTGGATGGTTACAACCTACTGCCTCTCTGGAAAGGTGATACGAAAGATGATCCACGTCATGAAATATTTTATTTCGATCAGGGAGGGAATTTGAATGCCGTCCGTTACGATCATTGGAAATTGCATTTTACCATTTTGGAAGGTGGAATAAACCAGGCGTATCGAAAACAACCTGCCTGGCCATTGGCGATCAACCTAAAGGCGGATCCATTTGAGACTACCTGGAAGGAGTCGGCCATGTATTTGCGCTGGTATGCCGATAATTTATGGCTCTTTGTTCCGGCCCAGACGATTACGGGTAGGTTCTTAGCATCCTTCAAAGATTTTCCTCCGGTCATGGGCTCTTCCTTAGGCATTGACAAGGTGTTGCAAAGCATGCAGGCAAGACCACAGAATTAGCCGAGCAATATTTACGAAAACGGACATCGCCAGATGTCCGTTTTCTATTATCATATTTTCAAGCCATGAAGAGAAAAATCAATACCGCAACGCTGACTTTGTTTCTCCTGGTGCCTTGCCTATTCAGGTGCCAACCGCCACAGACGGAGACGAGTCAAACAGAAATTGCAAATACGGACCCCCTTCCATCCTGGAATGAAGGCGAAAGCAAGAAGGCCATCATGGATTTCGTGGGCAGAACCACCACGGCAGGCGTTGATTTTATCCCGGTCGTTGATCGCATTGCTTGCTTTGACAATGACGGTACGTTGTGGGGTGAGCAGCCGATATACTTTCAGCTAGCGTTCACGATAGACCGGGTAAAGGCAATGGCACCAGCACATCCGGAATGGAAAGCGAAGCAGCCTTTCAAAGCGTTGTTGGAAGGTGATATGAAAACCGTAATGGCCGGTGGCGAACATGCACTTTTGCAATTGGTAATGGCTACCCATGCCGGCATGACTACCGACGCATTTGCGCAAATTGTGAGGGATTGGATCAATACCGCAAAGCACCCCACGACTGGTAAGCTTTATAAGGAAATGGTGTATCAGCCCATGTTAGCGCTACTGAATTATCTGCGCGCCAATGGGTACAGAACGTTCATCGTTTCCGGCGGCGGTGTTGATTTTATGCGGCCCTGGACGGAAGAAGTATATGGCATCCCCGCGGATCAGGTTGTTGGCAGTTCCGGCAAAGTGAAATATGAAGTCATCAACGGGAAAGGCAATTTGATTAAACTTCAGGAACTTAATTTCATAGACGACAAGGAAGGCAAGCCCGTGGGCATTCATCAATACATTGGCAAACGCCCGGTGTTTACAGTAGGTAATTCTGATGGTGACTATGCCATGCTGCAATATACTTCGACGGGAAACGGGCCACGTTTTGGGATGATCATTCACCACACCGATTCCATTCGCGAAGTGTATTACGATCGCCAATCTTCCATCGGGCACTTAGAAAAAGGATTGGACGATGCGGCCCTATACAACTGGACGGTTGTGGACATGATGAATGATTGGAAGGAAGTGTATAAAAATTAGCACGATGAATTCATTAAGAACCACCTGATAAATAACTCCTATGACAAAACTCTCCGTACTTCAATCCTCATCCACCGCTGTTATTGCCATCATTCTCTTCGTACTCCTAATTGCCTTTTATCTTTTTGGATTTCAAATGCGCAAGCAGATGATAAAAAGAAATCCAGAGAAAAATATTGAGGACCTGGGCGCGATCAATGGAACGTTGCTCGGTTTGCTTGCCTTGCTGCTCGCCTTTACCTTTAGTATGTCCAATTCACGATTTGATACACGCCGGCAATTGATCATTCAGGAAGCCAATGCTATTGGCACGGTCATCCTGCGCACTGAAATATATCCTGATAGCATACGTCGTTTACTGAAGGATCAGTTGAACGAATACCTGGAAGCGCGCATTGCCTTTCTTGAATCTGGCATGAACATAAAAAAATTGGAAAATACCTATATTCATGCCAATCAAATCAGCAGCAAGATCTGGACGACAGCAGCTACCTATGCGCGCGTAGATAACATCACCACTCGCACAGCAGAATTGCTGCCGGCCCTGAATGAAATGATTGATTTAACTACCACACGAAGAGCAGCAGGAGAATCCACTATACCCGATTCAATCATGTATTTTCTTTTTATTCTATGTATCTGCTCTGCTTTCCTTCTTGGCTACGACCGCAAAAATGATTTCGACTGGATTGTGGTGGTTGGTTTTGCGATAATGCTTTCTGCAACGGTGTTCACCATCATCGATATGGACCGGCCTCGGAGCGGACTGATCAACATGAACAACCCAAACCAGAAAATTATCGAGTTACGGGAGATGTTTAAGTAATGGTAGATATTAGGCACAGTCGAAAGAAAGGACCGATTGTATTGACCAGCACGAACTGCCTGCATCGTGTATAGGTTATCCACTCGACAAAAACTGGTAGCAAGGGAGAAATAGACCGTTTTTCACACACCTCAAAGTAACCGTAACTTACGCTATGTTACCTTAAATATCATGTTGTGAAAAGGCATATTTGTTCTTGTATTATGAACAAGCTGATGATGAGGGCTTTGCTTGCCATATTCAGACTTGCAATAACTCAGTTAATTTTCTAGTTACAGCGGTGCAAAATCGTGTGTTTTTATGAAATTTGCAGGAAATAAAAGCAAAGGAGACTATACATTCCGGCTGATTTAATTTATCAAACAAAAAATATGAAACCAGATTATTTATTTAGTGCAGTTGCCAGGTGTTTTATCCTGGCAGGTATTCTTGTTTTGTCTCAGACGGCGATTGGCCAAACGCCCGCATTGCCTGACACATCAAGAATGACCTACAACCAGATTTCGGGCCAGATGAAATTATATGTGTTCCCGTCAAAAGGGCAGTCTAAGAATAAACAAAAGCAAGATGAATTCGCGTGCTATCAATGGGCAGTTGAACAGTCAGGCATTGACCCCTTGAACCTTCCAAAAATAGAGGCGGCGCCAGTACAAAGTGGTCCTACAGGTGGGGCGGTTGTAGGTGCTGCTAAAGGTGCGGCGGCAGGCGTAGCCATTGGCGCTATTGCCGGAGATGCAGGAAAGGGTGCGGCCATCGGTGCGGTTGCAGGCGGGCTGGCAGGCAGAAGGGCAGGCAGGCAAATGCAAGCCCAGCAAAACCAGCAAGCGCAGGCCGACGTTGCTGCGCAGGAACAGGCAATGAAGGATAGCTTCCAGAAGGCTTTCACCGTATGTATCGAAGGCAAAGGGTATACCATCAAATAACACGACATTAAATTATATTATTTATGAAACAACTGATATTATCTGCCACTGTATGCATAGGGCTTTTTTCCTGCACTTCTCCGAATGCCCAGAAAGAAAGCCAAAACCTGGCCATCGCCAAAGAATATATGGAGGCAGTTGAAACAAAAGATGCCGACGCCATGGGTGCGCTTTTGGCTGAAGACTATATTGGCTATGGTCCCTCAGTGGGCGATTCAACCAATAAAGCCGATGCCATCGCAAGCTGGAAATATAATGCAGAGAATCTGTATGAGTCGATTGAATACACCCGACATAAGGATTTGGCGGTAACCGTTACAGAAGGAGAAGCAATAGGCGACTGGGTCTTGAATTGGGCTTACCTCACCATCAAGTACAAAGACGGGAGAGGCCCGGTGAACGTATGGGTCAATGCTGTCTACAGAATTGAGAACGGAAAAATTGTGCAAAGCAGAACTTTCTACAATGAAGCAGACATACTCCGGCAGCTCGGCTACCAGATGCTTCCACCAGAAAGTGATGAGTAGATTTTGAGCCTTGGTTCACGGGAACTGAAAAGCATATATCATCTCAATGCATCGGGATTTTTGTAAGGACGCATGATCATGCGTCCTTCTTATGGGCTAAAAAGTCTCAGATGCAGCCAGATAAAACCCCCCCGACTTATCGCCCAACCCAATATCAATAGCAAGGTTAGTGCGCGAATTCTTATCAACCATAATGCGAAGTCCTACACCATATCCGGGTTTTACTGATTCAAATAGCGCTAATGATTTTCCAGGCGCACTGGCAGAAGTGGCATTGACGAACAGTACTCCGCCCCAGATTCCTCCACAAGACGAAATAGGGAATCGATACTCAGCCTCTCCATACACGAGATTGTTTCCACGAAAGCGACCCTGCGTGTAGCCCCTGGCACTACGGCTACGCTGATCGTAGGCGGTAGCCGGCAATATTAAGTATGGGAACTCTCCTGGCGGTGTGAAATTCCCCATGAACCAGAAGGCCATCAGATGACGCGGATTTCTTTTCGATAGCCGATGATAGCTTCTCCATTCCAGCTGGTAAAAATTTGCGTTCTTAGCTATTCCAAATATGTCATGCCGCCAGCTAAACAATGCGAAGTATCCTTTGTACGGATTAATCATGTTATCACGGGTGTCAACGATAAAAGTTGCGTTCAATGCCGATGAGGTGTACTTGAGTGGATTAAAGTCATAATATTCGCTGTAGGCATAATGGCTGGTGATAAGCGAGTCACCCGGATTCAGCCTGAGTTTTTCATCTTTGATCTTAAAATAGGAGTCGAGATTGTAACCAAAACCCAGGTATATCCCTTTACTGATTTTAAAGGTCATCGACTGGTGTAGTCGCGCAAAATTGAATTCCATGGGTTGAACCAATGAATCGCTGGATGTTTCAATGCCACCGAGGTTGTATTGATAGTCCAGTATCCCGCCGGCCGGCGCATTGGTTCCTAGGCCATACGTTGATTGGGAGAAAACTAAGAACCGCCAATCGCCAGTGAAAAAAATACGGTTGGATTTTGTAAAAATGTTATTCTTTAATAAGAATAGAAATTGGCCCTTCGTGGTAAACTGCGCGCTTCCCACCAGGGCAGAATAGCGGTCGCTTTGTGGTACTTTGAAAGCGTATTGGCCACCTAAGCCCAAGACAAAACCGGTAGCCGGATTGGATCCAATTATTGGGATGAGCAGCAGCGAACCCTCGTTTACGGCTTTCACTTTGGGTGGTTTATGCCTTGCTTTACGGATTACATCTGCTAAGTCTGTTTGTATGCATGTTGAATCAACGGCAGATGATAAAGTATCCTGGGGAAATGATTTGGAGGGAATCAGGAGCATCCATAGCACCAGCAACAAACCGAAAAAGTCAATAGAAAAAATCCGCACGCTCAAATTCAGATTCGTTCGCCTCTTTACAAAAGAACTTGCTCGATGGACACGCTGGGCAGGTATCTTAACTTTTCGTACCAGCTCGTATGTACCGGGCATGTAAGACCTTGGGAATTTCATATTTGATTGTTGTCGTGCTTCACGAGTAATGTAATACGGTAAGCTGTTCCCTGTACATAGCGACAAAGATCCGGAATACAAGTTAGCCGAAGTTAGTCTTTCAAGCAGAATGAACAAGCAAAGAATATCATTACTACAGGTGATTGTTATCATTCTGATTTTAGGAGTATACATGATAAATGTCATTGTACGTGTGTCTTAAAATCCTTTCTTTCGATCGAAGTACGGGTAACCGGGACTTTGTGGAAAATGAGGGTAGCGCTTCCGGTGACTGTTTTTTGCTTCCTTCATTTTTTTAGTAGAAGATAAAACCATTCGCAATGAGCGAGGCGGAATATCCGGACGACAAGACATTCTCCATTATCCCCGGCGGACCTTTTTTTCAATTTCTGAATAGAATACACCTATCGGGCAGAGGTATGGAGCTGGCAAAACTCCGCACGATCATTATCACCCTGATTGCCTGGCTGCCGCTACTGCTGCTTTCTATGTTGAAGGGCCAGGCCTGGGGTGGAGAAACGAACTTGCCCTTTATTCAGGATTTGGATGTTCACATCCGGCTGCTGGTAGCGCTGCCCATGTTTATCGTTGCCGAGGTGATTGTCCATCAACGCATGCTCGTGGTGGTCAGGGAATTCCGGGAGCGCAACTTGATACCTGAC
>JAOUDZ010000124.1 GCA_029858965.1 Cyclobacteriaceae bacterium | reverse complement strand
TGAGAAAGCGTGGCTCAATAGGGGTAATGTCCTTATCAAGCAAGGGAAGTATAAGGAAGCGAGTGAAGATTATTCCGCCGCAATTGCATTTAATCCTGAATATGCATATGCATTTTACAATCGCGCGATTGCAAGACAAAAGCTAAAACAAACTGCCGAAGCATGTGAAGATCTGCAAAAAGCGGAAGCACTAGGCCAAGTCGTAAGCGAGAAGTTGAAGAAGGGCATATGTAAATAATCAGACCGCCCTGCGCTATTAAAGATCCGGTCTCAACCGTATGAAAACCGGTTCCCGAAAGATCTTTTCTGATGTAATCATCGCGTAGCTCACCTCTATGGAAATTTTGGGCTCCAGCCAGGTAGACATTTTTTCATCGAGGAATTTGCCTGCCACAGCTGGCTTTTTGACTTCCTTTATCTTGCTGAGTACCTTCATTATCTCCATGATCATTCTATCATTGAATCCTGTACCAACCTTTCCGCGGTACTGAAGACCATTCTTGGTTCTTTCTGCAACATGTAGCGCCCCAAAACGCTGATCTCGATTTCCTTTTCCACTGGTATAACCAATAATCAGGCATTCTGCTGTCTGACGCACTTTCACCTTAACCCAGCTGTCGGTACGCCTTCCTGGTAAATACTTACCATCCTTGCGCTTGGCCATTATCCCTTCAAGGGCATGGACTTTTGCTGCATTGAATAGGGACACACCATCGTCCACATGTTCGCTGAGTCGATAGGCTGTGCCTGGACGGATTGCATCCTTTAACCACTCCTTCCGCTTCAACAAAGGTTCATTGATTAGCGACCGGCCATCCAGGTAAAGACAATCAAAGACGTAACAATGGACCGGATTCGTTTTCGACAATTTTGCAATCGTACTTTGCCCGGTGCTCATCAATCTTTTTATTACGCGTTTGAATACGGGTTTGCCTTCGTCATCAAGGCAGACGATTTCCGCATCAAATACTCCATTTGTTGCGCGAAAGGCTTTTGCTCCTACCTGCAATTCGGGAAATTGAGGTGTTACATCATTTTGATTACGGCTCTTTATCACAATCTGATCATCTTCCAGCGTGATCAGCGCACGGATTCCATCCCACTTAACTTCAAATATATAATCAACACCACTGGGCGGTTTGGCTAAACTTTCGGACAGCATGGGAAGGAGGTTTTGATGAAGGTAATTTACCTGCGGCTCATCTACTCTTTCTAGCAGCCATTCCTTTTCTTTCATTTTATGAATGCGATATTCTCCGTTTATTTCCTTGCTGTTCAATCGAAAATAAAATCCATCCTTCTTATCTTTTGTGATTTTATACTTTCCTAAGGCATATATCCACATTTCGCCGGCACCGTATTGCCCCTTGGGAATTTTTCCATCGAACGTCAAATACTCCATCGGGTGATCTTCAGTTTGAACGGCCAAACGCTTGACGCCAGGATAAGGGGGAAGCCCCTTAGGAACGGCCCACGATTTCAGTACGCCATCCTGCTCCAGGCGTAAATCGTAATGCAACCGCGTAGCATGGTGTCTGTGAACAACAAACCTGTTCCCGCTTTCGTCCATTACATTTGCTGCTGGCTCGGGGGTTTTGTTAAAGTCGCGCTTCTCAGCATATGCCGCAAGCTGCTCCGGCGACTTGTGCTTCGTTCCCTGTGGATTGGAAGATTTTTTTCTGTTCGTCACTTTTGCGCGTTGGGTATGGAGTCTCACGGCGTAGGCATCAAAACCTTCCCATGCATCCCCTTCACGTATTACTTTATCAACCGCAGTGTTGATGTTAAACTCCAGCGGGCTCTTCACAAATTCCAGTTCCTTCCAGGTTACGGGCATTGAAACAGGTGCACCATTCCTGCCCCGTAGGCTATAGGGGGAGACTATGCTCTGCCCGGAGCGAATGCGGTAAATATCAATGAGCACGCGGCCTTTCCTGGCATCCTTCTTTAGGTGCAGGGTCACCATTTTCTGTTGTTCTGTTACAAAGGGTTTCGCGATAGCTTCGGCCGCTTCAAAGACAGTGTGATAATCATATTTGGGTTCAATGGGACAACAGATGTGCAGGCCCTTCCCTCCTGTTGTCTTTACAAAAGGCGTGTATCCGTATTGTTCAATACGCTCTTTCAAATCCAACGCAATGGGTATAAGTTCTTTGAAGTTATACCCTTCCGGAGGATCCAGGTCAAAGACCATGTAATCAGGACTATCAAAGTTCGGTTTGCGGCTATGAAGCTGATGAATTTCGAGCGCCGCCAGGTTTGCCAACCACACGAGGAGTGCCGGCTCGGTGGCAATAATGTAGTCTTTCTTTTCCTTTCCCAGCGTTACGAATTCAATCCAATCCGGAGCCCAATCAGGCCTGTTTTTCTGGTAGAAGCTTTCCCCCGCAATTCCATCGGGATACCGTATCAAGGTAAGCGATCTCCCCATAACATGGTTGAGCAAAGTCGGTGCAATTTTCAAGTAATATTCAATTACCTGAGCCTTAACAATCCCATCCTCGGGGAACAGAATCTTGTCGAGGTTTGAAAGTTCAATTTCTCGCTTGCCTACGCTCGCCCATTGTGTTTTCTTCTTAGCCATTTAAGCGCCCCTGATGTATGGTGCATTCTTAAAGTTAATGAATCCACAGCATAGAAATGCGATTAGCAATGCACTGATACTACTTACAACAAAATTTCCCAAATCATAATCAGACGGTGCAATGACGAATCTTATGCATACAATAGCCGTTGCAATTAGTACGCACAAGAACCAGTACAAAATCCTGGGTACCCTAATGATCTCCGTTTCCGAAGGTTTCATGAAGCATAAAAAGATCACGACTGACAATAACCCCACCGCCGAACTAATCTGCTGGAGTGCATAGAAAAGCGGATACTTTACACCTTGGAAGGATACATATGTCCCTTTGTAGACAGGGAGGGTTCGAACAAAGTAGGTATTGTTATGTGTGAAGCTATCCCAAAATATATGAGATGCTGCCCCAAGCAGGGCAGAGATTCCAAAAACCCACCAGTGCTCCCTGATGTATTTAAGGAAATCAAAATGCAATACAGCCAGCCAACGCTTCTGGAAGAATACAGGCATATTGTAAATGAAATTCCCCTTTACAACCAAATGAAATAAACAAGAAATGAATAATGTTACGGGCAAATCAAAATAAATCAAACCCTCAAGCGTGTGGCTATATGCACTGCTTACGCCCATTTTAAAAAAGTATTCAAAATCAGGAGATACACTTCCCATAATTAATCCAGTAGCCGAGAAATACCGAGACCTCGTAAAAGGAAGGATTAGCGCAGGATGAGCAGGTGTTACGGGCATAATGAATTACAATGTGTATTTCAGAAACAAAGGTAATTGTTTGCTGGCAAGCAGCTAACCGATCCATCCCTACGCTGCAGGCATTCAAGGGGTTTATTGAATATCCACAAGATCTATTCTACTACTTCCGCAACTTTACGGTTTGACAGAAATACCATGCCGATTACAAAGCAAATGCCAGCGATGGCTATTGGATACCAAAGACCCGCGAACGGGTCTCCTGCAGGATTCGTTCCTGTTTTACTCGATTCGTAAAGCATCGTGGCAATAAATGGTGTCATCCCGCCAAATATTCCATTGCCAATATGGTAGGGCAACGACATGGATGTATAGCGTATCCGTGTTGGAAATAGTTCTACCAGGAACGCCGCTATTGGACCATACACCATAGTGACCAGTACAAGTTGTATTAACACCAAACTCGTCATTCCCCAAAAGGCATTCCGGCCAAGAACCACTTCTTTTTTGTTTTGAATTTTTGCCTCTCCATTTCCTCCTCTCGGCAAATGGCTTACCGACGTTTGAATGACCTTGTTGTCTGCCTCGTAGTATTGGGTAGTCTTAACGGTGATGATGGAGTCACCTGTTGTACTAACCTCGCTGGATTTTTCAATTCGCTTCAGGTCCACAATTTCTTTTTGCTGTGTTGTATCAGCCAACGCGAACATCTTTTTGTAAATAGGTCGATACAGGAAAACAGCCATCAGCATGCCAACCATCATGATCATCTTTCTGCCAATTTTATCCGATAACCAGCCAAAGTAAATAAATAAGGGCGTACCGATGACCAAGGTTAACGCGATAATGTTACGAGTCTGCACAAAGTCTACGCTACACGTTTTTTCAATGAAAGTCATGGCGTAAAATTGCCCGGTGTACCAAATCACGCCCTGACCGGCTGTTGCACCAAACAGGGCAATGAGCACCAGTTTAAGATTCGCCTTTTTTCCAAAGCTTTCCATAATTGGATTCTTGGACAGTTTTCCTTCTTCCTTGATCTTGGTAAACAAAGGAGATTCCTGCATGCGGAGCCTGATGTAAATTGAAATCCCCACAAGCACGGCAGACAGCAGGAAGGGAACCCGCCATCCCCAGGAATTAAACGCCTCAACGCCAATAAGCTCACGGACACCCAAGATCACGCCAATAGACACAAACAAACCAAGGGTGGCTGTAGTCTGTATGAAACTCGTGTAGTAGCCTCTCTTTGCCGCCGGCGCATGCTCCGCCACATAAGTTGCAGCACCGCCATATTCTCCTCCCAGCGCCAGGCCCTGAAGCAACCTAAGCAGCAGGACTACAAGGGGAGCCACCATCCCGATGCTTTGATAGCCCGGGACCAGGCCGATAGCAAAAGTGGACCCGCCCATCAAAATCAGCGTAACAAGGAACGTGTATTTCCGTCCCACGAGATCCCCAAGCCTACCGAATACAATGGCACCAAAAGGTCGGACTACAAAGCCCGCTGCAAATGTTGCCAAGGTAGAAAGGAATGCCGCGGATGGATTTGTTTGCGGAAAGAATTGTTCAGAAAGAATAACAGCTAGACTACCGAAAATATAAAAATCGTACCATTCAATCAGCGTTCCAACAGAGGAGGCGGCAATAACAAGCCATAGCTTGGATTTTTCATGTGGCGTAATGACAGTAGTCTGCATGCTGTTATGTTAGGTCTACGGGTATGGAAAGATAGGTAGAAATAAAAACCATGCAAACCTACTGTTTCAATAAATGAACGTTTGCGATTGACAATGGGGTAAAGATATCCACCAGCCGAAGTGATGAAACTAGTGATCGCCCTTTTCATCCTCATGACCGGAATACCATGCTTCCTGAATCTCATGAAAAACACTGTGTATAGCAGTAAGCGATTTGCCAATCGCTGCGTCGTCTCCGTTTCTGGCATTGTCGACCAAAGAAGCTGCGTCCCTATTGAGTTGTTGAAGTTTGGACTTAATTTCATCGCTATCAACTTTATGGGGTAAAGGCGACGCAAGCCATTCCGCTGCTGCTGAAGCGATAGCGATAGCATTTCTTTTTGCAGGTTCAACATCAGCAGAATCCCTAAAAGGGTGAAAGCATTCCGCCATAAGCAGGTGAAAGTTATCCATTGCTATCCACTCCTCATCAGCAATCGCATTTTGCTTGATTTGATCTTCGTGATGCGCTTTATTAGCATTACAGGCTACCATTAATCCTATAATGAAAAGTAACCATGTCTTTTCTACAATTTCTGCTTTGAACATACCCATACTTTCTTGTATCTAATACCATACCGTAAGATTCTACTTGTCAGTTGTCCGATATTTTCTACTCCCTTCTAATCTCTTTACTACCCATTTGAGCCCATCCAGATACAAGGTGATGAACAGCAGTAAAGTC
This sequence comes from Cyclobacteriaceae bacterium, assembly GCA_029858965.1. Taxonomy (GTDB): domain Bacteria; phylum Bacteroidota; class Bacteroidia; order Cytophagales; family Cyclobacteriaceae; genus Chryseolinea. Next base: position 6,651 of record JAOUDZ010000124.1, on the reverse strand, counting down.
ATACACCAGATTATGGCAACGTTAAAGTAAAGTGTATTAAAATAGTATCCCGCAAAATGTTTTGTAGGTTGATACAAATTAGCAGAAAAATCAAATTTATTCGATGGTTTATGGTCATCTAAATAGATCGGATAAATCTTTTGTACGAGCGTACCGTTGTACTCCACAATACGTTCCGGTGAAGTAGTGTTTTCAACTGCCTCCGTGACAGCCTTATTGGTATACCGGCTTTTTAGTGCTTCGAATAGCGCCGCTTTTTCAGGAGTATCCCTCATTTCCAAACTCATAATTTCCTTCTGATCAGTTGCCTTATCAGCTCTCAGGAGATAGTAATTCTTTAGCTTATTCAAAAATCGAGAGGTCTTCAGCAATACCGTGGAGTCAAGTTCTCCAATGGCAAGCTTAGTAACTTCCGGGAACTTGTCGTCGCCGACAAATTTTAGTTCGTTCTTAATTTCATTCTGTAAGACAGCGAGTGCATTAACCATTTTTGTAGCGTTTGAATTACGCCACTCCCGTTTGTTGTTTAAGCAGTAAGACAGTTTTGATTCCAATGCCGGAATGTAGTACACGCGTTTGTAATCAGCTTCTGCAATTATCTTTTCCAGCGGGTAGAATGGTTGCTCAAAAGGATTGTCTTTAAACTGTGTTACCATGTACGCTTCAAGAGCCCACCTTGACGCCATCACCTCTCCAATCCATGGTACACCAATAGGCTTGCCTACCTTCGGGTTAAACTTGTCAAAACTAATCACGACTCCACTTAAGAGTAATTGCGGGATAACCAGCAGCGGAATCAAAATATAGATGGTAACAGCAGAATCGAACGCGGCAGAGATATTCAGCCCAAGCATATTGGCAAAACAGGAGCAGCTGAAAAGAATAAGCCAATACCGTAACTCCGACAACGGAATCTCCAGTATTGAATTTCCAATAAAGATGAACAACATAGTCTGTATGGCGGAAATGGTAAACATTACGCTTACTTTGGAAACCAGGTAGCTGCTGCGACTGAGGTTAAGAAACTCTTCACGCTTCAGTATTTTTCGATCTCGAAAAATCTCTTCGGCACTCATGGTAAGTCCGAAAAACAATGCTACGACCACGCTCATAAAGAAATACACTGGAATATTGCTGTTATGATAGAAGCTATAAACGGGTTCACTATTCTCGGGTCGATTATAGTACTTCACCAGGAATGCGATAAAGAAGGAAAGCACAGGTGCTTCCAATAAGTTTATATAGAGGTATTGCTTATTGGCGATCTTTGCCAATACGTCACGGGTTATGAATACCTTGAGTTGCTTAAACCAGTTTGGAATTTCCTGCAAAACAGGAAGTGTGTCCTGTACGTGTTCAATTTTGGCTATCTTGATCTTTTGCTTAAAGTATTGATACCATTGGCCCGCTGATACTTTCCGTGTGTTCGTCAAACGTCCATATTCATTGACAACGCGCGTCTCAATAATACTGAAAATTTGTTCCGGGTTGATGTTGCCACATTCCGGACAAGCTCCTTGCGATTTGTTTGCAGCGTTAATGATCTCTCGAAAATACAAGACCGACTCAATAGGATTTCCATAATAAATCTGAAACCCGCCAACGTCCATGATGACCAGCGTATCAAACATTTTGAAAATATCAGAAGACGGCTGGTGGATAACAACAAAAACCATCTTTCCACGCAAGGACAATTCTTTTAACAAGTCCATTATGTTTTCAGAATCTCTGGAAGACAATCCTGAAGTTGGCTCGTCCACAAAAAGAAGTGTTGGCTCCCGGAGCAATTCAAGGGCGATATTCAGTCGTTTGCGCTGACCACCGCTGATCGTCTTGTGCATTGGAGAACCTACTTTCAGGTTTCTAATTTCTGTCAATCCAAGATTTACAAGGACACGGAGAACAAGTTCTATAATTTCCTTTTCGGTATATTGGTCGAAACACAGCTTCGCGGCGTAGTACAGATTTTCAAAGACAGTTAACTCTTCAATTAGCAAATCATCCTGGGGAACGTATCCTATTACGCCCTCTACCTTTTCCGGATGCTCATGTATATCAATACCATTTACGATTACCCGTCCACTCGAAGGTTTTTCTGATCCGTTGAGTACGCTTAGCAACGTTGATTTCCCGGAACCGCTCGCTCCCATCAACCCGATAAGCTTCCCCCCCTGCTCTGCTATATTAACATTTTGCAGACCCGCTCTGCCACTCCTGAAGTGATAGAAAATATGATCTGCTGTAAAAGTTATCCTGGACTGATCCTCATCGATTAGAAATTTCCCTATTATATCACTATAGTAGATCGGACCAACTTTGTCCCCACGGATAGTACTCCCTGTAGGGAAAACATCAATTTTCCTGCTTTTCAGCAGAATGCTGTTGAGGTATAGTGTTGTAATCCCCAGGTATTTAATTAAGTAGATATCAGAATCAGGAAGATGAAGAATTGCAATCAAGCCAGTTAGGTCCCGTTCAATAATTCTTGGACCAGGATACTCTCCGGACCCTTCATCAATAACCAATACGTTCTTGGATGCCAATTCATCAATATCATGCCCTGTAACAAAAGACTGAAGCGTATCAACATCCGCTTTCTCCAATTTTAAGGCCTGACCAATATAAAAGATAAGATTTCCCTGGCGCTCTGATATCTCATCATCGGCAAAAACCAGTTCAATGATCTTTACAATCAAAATGATCTTCTGCTGCATGGTGAGCGCCTGATTCACCTGCTTCACGATCTTCATGATCTTGGCCCAATCGTCAACAAAGACTTGTGTCTCAACATCAACATTGCTGAGTTCTTGACGCGAATCTATTTCATGTGATTGTGCGAATTCATCAAAAAGTTTCAGATAATAATTTGTCGCATCACGATTAAGATGAAGACTTAAGAAATCTTTTATATTGTTTCGTTCAGCATCTGTCACCCGTTCCCGGGAAACGATAGCAAAAAGTTGTAAAATAGCTTTGAGTAGTTCTTCACTCATGGTTGTATATCCAGCCCTAAAATAGTGCTTAAATAGGGGAAATTAAAAGTGCAAGTCGCCAACATCCCAAAAGCAAAAAGGCAGGAAAGTTATCCTGCCCTGACGCTTTGCGCTTGCTACTCTCTTACCCGATTTTTGTGGTCAACAAATCGCTCAATACAAATAACCCTTCACGGAGGTATTCATCATCCATATCCATAAGATCTGAGGCAGTATCGGACTCTTTTCCCACGATGTTGGTATTGAGCTTATCATTTGCTGCTTTCTTCCGTTCCGACTCCTCCGTTTCCTTTTTTCTTGTTACTTCATTAAGCGAAATTCTAGTCTCCTTGTAGCTCTTCCTGATTTCATCCGTTTCCTCCACAAAGCGTTCCAGGCGCACGTCAGTCTTTAATCTATCCTGATACAGTTTATTCAGATTGGCCAGTGTCCGATCATCAATCAGGGGCGTCTTGTTATACAAGGTTCCCTTTATTTCATCCCATGGCAAAGCGCTCAGGTTGGAACTTTCTCCGAATTGTTCAGAATCCAGCGCCGAGGGGAGTTCAATGTCCGGTGTAACCCCTTTATGCTGCGTACTGCTGCCCGTCACTCTATAGAATTTCTGAAACGTAATTTTCAATTCCCCCAACTGATCTTCCGAGTTTTTTATAAAACGATTTAGATCTACAACCGTTTGCACTGTGCCTTTTCCATAAGTGGATTCCCCGACAATGACGCCACGGTGATAGTCCTGTATAGCGCCAGCAAAAATTTCAGAAGCGGATGCACTAAATCGATTCGTGAGCACGATTAGTGGTCCGTTATAAGCCACTCCCGAATCATCGTCTTTTCCAACTTCAATCTTGTTCGCCGAATTTTTCACCTGAACAACAGGGCCATCCTTGATAAAGAGCCCGGTAAGGTCAATCGCCTCAGCCAGTGAACCACCGCCATTATTGCGCAAGTCAAGCACCAAACCATCTACTTTATCTGCATTGAGTTCCTCAATCAGCCTTTTAACATCACGTGTTGTGCTGGTATAGTTTGGATCGCCTTTTTGATAAGCATCAAAATCCATGTAGAAACTCGGGAGGGTAATTACACCGAATTTCAAATTCTTTCCATTTACGCGATAGTCAATAACAGTCTTTTTGGCTTGCTGATCTTCCAGCTTGATCTTGTCCCTGACTAGTGTAATTACTTTAGACGGACCAGTTATGCCTGTTTCTGCGGGCAAAATCTGAAGACGTACCGTTGTCCCTTTTGGGCCCTTGATCAGTTTCACTACCTCATCTATCCGCCAACCGATTACATCTACAATTTCACCATCAATGCCCTGGGCAACGCCAATAATACGGTCGCCGGCATTGATCAATTTGCTCTTTTCCGCCGGGCCACCGGAAATAACTTCGGCAACTTTGGTATAGTCATTTTCCGTTTGCAGCCTTGCTCCTATTCCTTCCAGCGACAAGCTCATTTGTTGTTTGAATAGATCGGCTGCTTTCGGAGAAAAATAATTTGTGTGTGGGTCATATGACTCTGTAATCGCATTCATATACATGCTGAAAACATCTTCACTATTGAATTGCCGAATGGATTTGCTAAAGCGATCGTAACGATCCATCAACGTCTTGTCAATGTCAGCCTGCGCTTTGCCTGCCAGCTTCAAACTCAGCGCCTGGTTTTTGATAATCTTTCTCCATATGTCATTAAGCTCAGCCTCATTCTTACACCATGGTTCCTTGTCCCTGTCAGTCTCATAATACTCATCAATTGTATAGTCAAAATGTTCCTTCAGCAGCTTATTCATGACGTAGTCCATGCGTTCGTTGAACCGTTTGCGAAAAAGCGCGTAAATTTCATAGGCGACATCCACATTTTCAGCCCGGGTAAGATCATCTATAACATACCTGTACTTTTCAAAGTCCGCTATATCTGACGCCACAAAATAAGTTCTGTTGTTATCCAGACTTTTGATATATTCATCCAGGATGGCCGAGGAGAGTGAATCATTCAGGCTAATTCTTCTGTAATGATTATTGTCTAGAATATAGGCAACCACTTTGGCTTCTCTCCCATAAATTGGTTTAGCCTTCAATTGAACGGAATCGGTGACTTGTGCCCCTAGTGTAATTCCACAGGCCAATACAATTCCGCCTAATATCCCCGCAAAAAGTACTCTTTTCATCTTCATTTAAGTTTTACTACAAAAGCCGGCAAAAAGGATGCCTGACATATAAACGTCAATTCGTTGGTTTAGATTATGGTTTATATCAGTTGAATTTGCGGCGGTTTAGACCCTGTTTGGATGAATAAATCAAGCCGGCTTATCGGAATCGTACTCATCCAGGAATTTTTGCGCCTGTCCGATATTTTGGAATTCGTAAAATTTCTTCCCCCCCAGACTGGAATGTATTTCAACCCGTACCATGTCTATATTCTTGTTGCTCTTAAAAGAATACCTCTTGGCATGCTTGTAGTCATCCACCGCCTTCGTGGAAATATTAAATGCTGTTGCCCGTACCGATTTACAATAATAACATTGATAATGCTTTATCAATTCACCTGGGCTGTCCTTACTGGGCTCGCGAACGACCTCTTCTCTTACTACTTTCATTGTATAAAAGCCACAGCTGTTGCATTTCATTGCCTGAAGATGCCCGGGATATTTTTCAATTTTTACGTCACCGCTTCTCTCATCCACCCACACATCATAATCGATAGAGAAAACATTTTCTTCCGCAAGCATCCCTTCTTCAAGATGAACGTCCTCCTCCTCTTCGCCGAGCAACCTCAATTTATTTCCGGATTTACCTATCCTGGGCGTATACCGCCATTTTCGCAATTTCTTGTTCAGAATCGTGGGATAGTAATATTCTAGTACCAGAAAGGCTACATACGTCACCAAGGTTCCACCCGCCATTGACATAAACAACCGAACGAAAAACCAGACCCCTATATCACGGAGTTTGCCCATACCGTACAAGTTGATAGCGAGCATAACGGCAATGCCCAGACAAAGAAATACCCCTTTGTAAGTTGCGATTTCCTTCGTGTTGATAAAGTCGTATCTGTCCTTGTATTCCCGGATCATAGAAACCCTCACATGATACGCGAGATAAACTATTATGGCCACTATAGTCATGATGACCGCGCCAATAATCATACTGAAGTGCCAGTAATCAAGAAATGTATTCAAAGAAGGAGTTTCCATAGCTGTGTAATAATGCTTTTAAAGATAAATGATTAAAACGAATTCACATCCTTGATTGATTGCCATCCCCTCCAAAGTTTCTTCCCAACAATAATTCCTCAAACCCTATACACATAATTAATACCGGAATAATTCTTTGTCCGCCACATTAATGAATCTTTCACAGGCTTCCCCGACCGGTATGGTTATTTTGATTCATACTTTAACATCAAGCCTGTAAAAAGTTATTAATAAGTATTTTATGCAACTCATGATTAAACCAGGCTGTGAAATGCTAAACCCAGGCCCGTAACCGAAAGTGTGCAAAAATACACATATTAACTTGCTTAATTATATATGATTGTGCTATAATTGTGCATTTATACACATACAAATGACACCCTGGGAACGAAAGAAGCTCGAAATTGAATTGAAGACATTCACCTCGAAAAACTTTATCTCACCTTCGGGATGTGACAATTT
>JAOUDZ010000030.1 GCA_029858965.1 Cyclobacteriaceae bacterium | reverse complement strand
GCCCAAAACACATTTCCGGTTAACAATAGACCCGAATCAAAATAGGGTAGCCAGAAAAGCCGCACACCCAAATGCAAAGGTTTTTAGAACCCAGATGGATAGGTAAAACACCAATATGGATACTTTGCAGAATAAACATTGTCAAAAAATCATTTTATCAGAATAATATTATGTGTACTGCCCTTTCACAGATAGAATTTCAGGTTCCGGGCGGTCTTCTTTGAAAATTTACAATTTATTAACGTTTTCTGTTCAAATTAGACCCTTCCTACAACGATTTCGTTAATTTTTATTCTAAAGTGGTTTAATTATAGCCCTATAATCCAATACTTGCGCTTGATTTATTACTAAACCAGTTAAAAAATAACCCTAAAGACTACAAACCATGAAAAAAAGATCGATTGTCTTTCTTGTACTTCTGGTCGGCATTAGCATTCTGGCCGTGTTCATGCCAGCTGTACCAGGCAAGATTGTAACAGAAGGAATTGACTCGGGAGATGTTGCCTGGATGCTTGCCGCAACAGCCCTTGTATTACTAATGACCCCGGGCTTAGCCTATTTCTATGGAGGTATGATTGATACCAAGAATATAATCTCAACAATGCTTCAAAGCTTTATTGCGATGGGTGTTATCAGTGTTTTGTGGATCGTCGTAGGCTTTAGCCTGGCATTCGGTGAAGATGTGGGTGGCTTTATTGGCAATCCCGCGACCTTCTTCATGTTCCAAAACGTACTGGATGGTAATCCCTGGTCGCTTGCTCCCACCATCCCACTCGTATTGTTCGCCTTTTTCCAATTGAAGTTCGCGATTATCACGCCTGCGCTGATCACGGGTACTTTCGCAGAGAGAATTCGTTTTAAAGCCTATATCCTGTTCCTGATCCTTTTTGCTTTATTGATATATGCACCACTAGCACATTGGACTTGGCATCCTGAAGGATTTCTTTTCCAGTGGGGTGTATTAGACTTTGCCGGTGGAACGGTAGTGCATATGTCAGCCGGTTTCGCGGCATTGGCCGCCTCCCTGTATCTGAGAAACAAGTCTGAAAAGAAAACAGCCATCTCTCCAGCAAATATTCCCTTCGTATTGTTGGGTACTGGTTTACTGTGGTTCGGATGGTTTGGATTTAATGCGGGTAGTGCCTTAAGCGCTGGTACTTTAGCGGCATCTGCTTTTGCGACTACCAACACTGCGGCAGCGGCGGCAGGTCTTGCATGGATTCTTTTTGATGCCGCGCGCGGCAAAAAGCCATCTGCTGTTGGTTTCTGTATTGGTTCGGTTGTGGGCTTGGTAGCGATCACGCCAGCTGCAGGTTTCGTGACTATTCCATCAAGTTTGTTTATCGGAACCTTCGCCAGCATCATCAGCAATGTAGTAGTGCATTGGAAATCCAAAACTTCATTGGAAGACACGCTTGATGTATTCCCTTGCCACGGAGTTGGCGGAGCCGTTGGAATGGTTATGACAGCACTATTGGCAAACACTGCAGTGAATGGCGCGAATACAACCGGCGACGGATTGTTCTTCGGAGACACTACTTTGTTTATCGTTCATATGAAAGCATTGGCCATCGTGGTAGCATATACTTTCCTTGGCGCTTTGGCACTGTTGAAGGTTGTTGATCTCATATTCGGATTAAATGTTAGTCCTGAAGAAAAGAAAGCGGGATCAGATTACAGCCAGCATGGAGAGAATTTGTTTCCTGCTGAATTCAATACACTAAGAGAAATCGCATAAATATGAAGCGGCTCCAAACTTTCGGGGCCGCTTCATATTTGTATTTAACAAAACAAAATTGAGACTGTCATGAAGGCTACAAAAAACGTTTCATGCAACAACCTTTAGCGCAATATGCTGCCGTCTTCAGATCGTTGCTTGGTCTGAGAATTACCCCGGTAGCCAAATGGGGAAACGAAAAGTTATCTCATTTCATAAACAAAGCATCCGTTCGGGCATTGGGAAATGCCCAGCGAGACGACCAGGTCTGATTGCTAATTTAAACACACTAAACATTATGAAATTTCAAAAACTACTACTTTTATTTAGCGGAGTTCTATTGGTGTCTTCATTCAATGCCTATAGCCAGGATTCTACGAAGACCTTTACTTTCTCAGGAACAATCGACACGTATTACCGCACAGCATTCAAAACGACGAACGATTACGGCTCGTACGGTCCATCAACTTCGTTTGCAGACCTAAAAGGTTTCTCGTTGGGTATGGTTAACCTCATCGCATCCTACCAGGGTGAAAAAGCTGGATTTGTTGCAGATGTGGTTTTCGGTCCCAGGGGACAAGCCGCAGTATTTGGAACGGCATCCGGGCAGGCCATCGTGAACCAGTTGTATGCCTATTACAAATTCTCCGACGCTATCACGTTGAACATGGGGCAATTCAATACCTTTTTAGGATATGAAGTAATCTCACCCGCAGTTAACTTTCATTACTCAACTTCTTATCTGTTTTCATGGGGACCCTTCAACCATACAGGTCTTCGGGCGGATTTTGATTTTGGTGGAGGTTTCGTTGGAAAATTAGCCGTCATGAACCCAACTGACATAGTCGAATTCAATCCGACTAATACCTATACACTGGGTGCGCAAATCGGAAAGACCGGGGAAAGAGGAGGGATATGGTTAAACTTTCTCTACGGTGACCAGGATGGAACGCTTGAGAAAACTGATCCTTACTTAGATGAAAATGATGATTTTGTTACTTCTGCCGGTAAATTATTTCAGGCAGACGTTACGGGTGGCTGGGATCTTACTGAGAATTTCTATCTCGGCGTAAATGCCTCCTACCAGTCGACTGCTGCCGGCGAAGCTTTTACCGGACCTGGTACGATTGTGAAATCTACCAGTGGTTCAAGTTCCTTTTCTGGAATTGCCTTATATCCAAAATTGTCGCTTTCTGAACACTTTGCACTGGGATTAAGGGCAGAGTATTTTGCCATTAAAAATTACCACCTGCCCATTTTCGGAGTAGATGACAACGGAGATGGAAATGTAATGGAATTTACTCTTTCTGGCAGCTACAACATAGGTGGATTTACCTTTATTCCTGAATTCAGAATTGACAAAACAGCACAAAATTCTTTCAGCGATAAGGAAGGTGCATCCAAAGATTTGATGCCCAGCTTAACGATGGCCGCAGTATATCAATTCTAAGAGTATATGATTCAGGGTGGAATTGAGACTCCATCCTGGTTTTTTAACATGCACAATCACTAAAATCTATGTCAAAGACAAAACTCGAATACATCTGGCTCGATGGATACAAGCCCACGCAAAGCCTGAGGAGCAAAACAAAAATTGTAAAGGATTTTGAGGGAACACTTGAAGCCTGCCCGGGCTGGTCGTTTGATGGAAGTTCCACAGCACAGGCCGATGGACATTTATCCGATTGCCTGCTCGCCCCGGTTGCACTGTTTCCTGATCCCGCCCGTAAAAACGGATACCTGGTAATGTGTGAAGTTCTGAATCCCGACGGAACACCCCACACATCGAATGGCAGAGCAACGATAGATGATGATGACAATGATTTTTGGTTTGGTTTTGAGCAGGAGTATTTCCTTTGGAACCCGCAAAATGACAAGCCACTCGGCTTCCCCGTCAGTGGTTATCCTGGTCCGCAGGGGCCTTACTATTGCTCCGTGGGTGCGAAGAATGCGTTCGGCAGAGAAATCGTTGAACAGCATTTGGACTATTGTATCGAAGCCGGGATTAACATAGAAGGAATAAATTCGGAGGTGGCAACAGGTCAGTGGGAATTCCAAATCTTCGCCAAGGGAGCCAAGGCTGCAGGAGACCAGGTGTGGGTTGCCCGCTACCTCCTGGAAAGAACAGCTGAAAAATATGGCATCGCGATTAACTGGCACTGTAAACCACTTGGCGCTACCGATTGGAACGGCTCTGGCATGCATGCCAACTTCTCCAATGAAGTACTGAGAACCTGTGGATCGAAGGATACATACGATTCCATTTGCCTGGCCTTTGCACCATTTGTTAAAGACCATATCGACGTGTATGGTGCCGACAACCACCTGCGGCTGACCGGTAAACACGAAACACAATCTATTGACAAATTTTCCTATGGAATCTCCGATCGCGGGGCCTCCATCCGAATTCCAATAGCAACGGTTGAAAATAACTGGAAAGGCTGGCTCGAAGACAGGAGACCCAACTCTTCTGCAGATCCGTATAAGGTCGCAGCAAGAATCATTAAAACTGTAAAAACTGTGCCCGCGTATGCTACGGTGAACGGTTATCAATAATTTTTTCAGGGCGTCTGGTTGTAGTTTGAAGTCGGGTAGCTATGCCCGGCTTCTTTCTTTAGCCAGCCATAGACAATCATAGCCTGCATATTTTTCTTTTGAGCAAGAATTCCTGATCAGATTTAGGCTTGTTAAACCGTGACCTGCATCTAACTCCATTAATTTTGCCGTACGGAAAAGAGACTATACGCTATATTTCTTCAGGAACAATCCCCATTGGATATCCATCCAAGGTCGAGAAAGTTTATACCTTTCAACTTTACAACATTTCGCACGATCCTTTCATAACAGCATAAAATTATTGAACAATGTCCGGAGATGGTAGCCGAAACAACAGCGATGTTTGAAACGCACCGCAAAAGTGTTGTATCAGTGAAGAATCAACTTGACAATCGAACAGGCAACGCAACTAAGTCGTTCAGGTTAATGCCAATGCCGTGCACCCATATGTCTTCAGGCTTTTTGATTTTGCAGCAACTGCGATCCCACAAAAACCATCAGATCGCTTTCAACACGCTCCCTGTCTTTCCAGAGGTTGCGGCTAAAGACCATATGGTATTTCCAATTCTTTTTTGTCAATAAGGCAGGCGTATAGGCATGGACATCTTTTGCGGATAAACTGGAAAAATACCGTGCATCATCTGTGAGAATTGCGCCCAGGTACTGATCTGAATGACGCACACACATATCGGTAAATGGTAGTGAATTTATATCAAACGAGAACTCCGGCAGTCGCTCTGTACACCATTGCTGCAGGCGGCGGCTCAAGTACCAATCGGCGGCATGGTTTAGTCGATGACTGGTCTTCGGGATATACTTTCGCATATCCACTTCACGGGCATATTCAAGGTATTTGCGCAAGAGCTTTGGTCCTTCGTTCTTGATTTCTGCAACCTTGAGTTGCTCAGGTGATATGCTGGTAATCAGAATTATTTTCTCACGCGCTCGGGTGACGGCCACATTAAGCCGGTTTTCACCACCAGCGGCATTCAGACTTCCAAATTGCATAGCCATCTTTCCATCCTTATCAGGAGCATATCCGATCGAAAAGATTATATAATCCCGTTCATCACCCTGTACATTTTCTATGTTTTTGACAAAAAGAGACGGCGGGACAGCGATATTGGTTTTGAGTGACTCAGTTTCCAACAGATCCAGCACCAGCATTTGCTGTGGCGCATTAAAGGTTACAACACCTATTTCTTTGTGAGGATATCGTGCTGCAATTTCAAATACTTTACGCACTACTGCTTCGGCTTCTATCGCATTGGTTTGGTCTTGCCAAACCCCACTTACTTTTTCATATTCAATAGCAGGTTCCATCCGATTGATAATTTCGCGGTCCGGCAGCAGCTGCAATCTACCCTCGTAAAAATGCGTGTTGGAGAAATCAATTAACTCGAGGGACTGACTTCTGTAGTGTCCTTGCAAGTGGGCTGTTGACAAGTACCTTCCGGACAAAGCCAGCAGGGAATCTACCTCCTGATCAGGAGATTCCTGTTCATCATCCCAGCGCACCTGATAAAGTTCGCTGGGTCGCAGCTGTTTGTCGTCGCCTGCCACAACGATTTGCTTTCCCCTGTACATGGCAGGAACACCGCGTTCCGCAAAACACTGGGATGCCTCATCAAATATCACTATATCAAAAAGTTCCGTCATGGGGAAAATGGCAGAAACGGATTCCGGAGACGCCATCCAACAGGGAATCAGCTGAAACAATTCATAATGGAACGTTGAAATCAATTTCCGGATGGGCCAGATTTTCTTCTTCTTCGTAACCTGATGCAGCAAGTCGCGATACGTCACCATGTTATTCAGGCGATTGTATTCCAGGCTTTCGTAGACGCGTTCGCGCGCACGAACCAATAAAATTTGAGCACTAAGCTTTTGTTTTTCCTCTACGCATTCACCCAACTCACGCTGCAGTGTCTCCATTTTCATTGATGACACGGACCTGAGGATTGGATACTTTGTTTCAACGTGATCTATCCATGCCAGCCGCAAACTATTTTGAAAAAGCTTTTCCATCTCGGCGGGGTCCCATGTATTCAGGTGGTCATGCAGCTTTGAGATAATATTCTGCTCAAAGAATTGCAAATCCTCTTTAAGTCCATCAAACTCGCACAGGCTGTCAAAATCACGCAGTAAAGTTCTTGAATACTCCTCCTCAAGGGTCGGCTCCTGGATCAGTTGGTTAACCTGATACGGCGTTAAATACGCCTGCCACTGCATTCTTTTGATTGGCACTTCCTTTATGATAGCAAGGATTTCACGCATTAAAGATGCGAACTCCGCGAGGGTGTATTTCTCAACGGTAATTAACCCTTCAAGTTCACGCAGTGTATTGAACAACAGTTTGGCACGCATCGCCAGCTTCTGCTTTTCAAACCAAACTTTTAGGGATTCTTCATCATAGTTAATCGGTAATTCAATCAGCCAGCTCTTTTGCTTTAGCGCCGTGAGATTGTGCTCGAGATTAAGACGACCATCAATCCTCCTTTCAAGTGTTTTCAGTCCGGCCTTGGCGTAGGGTAAGTCATTCGAAACAAGCACCCGTTTAATATAGAATTTTTCCTTGGAGAATAACTCCCATCTCACCCACCGAACAAGGTTTCTTCGCGCCTTCATACATTGCTGCAAAACCTCCTGGAATTTTCCCAATTGAACCGAGGGCAGTGTAATTTCCGGATGCTCACCTGTAAAACAGTTCAAACTTACGCGCTCCACATTGGAAAGCCAAAGCAAGCTTGTCTCTTCATCGGTTTCATTAATCATTGACTGAAAGTACCGATATGTTTCCTCATCCTTGAGAACGCTGATCATTCCAAGAATTTCATCTTGCTTCAGATAGAGCGAACCGCAGGCCTCAAGAGAAATCGGGGCACCTATCAATGTTTGAAATGCTTCAGCAATTTGCTTTTGATAATGCGGGATATCCGCCACCGTTTTTTCAATTTCCGTTTGATCCGAGGCTTGCAGCGCAGAGAATGGCTTTCGGTCACGCCAGGGATAATCCTCATCTTCCATATAGGAAGCATAGTTGGAATAAACCCTTAGCCTACGCGCAATACCTTTTATTTCAGGAAAGGAACAATATTGATACTCTTGCTTTAAGTTAATCGCTGGCGCATGTAAGTCTGAGGTGAGATAGAGCTCCTTGACGGAAATACCGCATTCCTTATCATCGAATAAAGCAAATTTGAATTCCTCCAATTCTTCTATAATCTGATCAATTCTGCGGCAGAGTTGAAAGAATTTTCGTTCCGTTTGAATGACGTCAATACTCCTGTTCCGCGTCTTAAACTCTTCAATACATTCGACCTGCTGTGAAATTTTTGAAAATATTTCCTTGCGGTCATTTCTGAAATCATGAACAAGACCAAGAAAATCTCCAAGTTCTGTTTCTTTCAACCGTTCATACACGACATCAAGCGCAGCGCGCTTCTGGCAAACCAGCAATGCTTTCTTGCCGGAGGCTATTGCATCGGCCAATAGGTTGCAAATAAGTTGCGACTTGCCGGTTCCGGGTGGACCCTGGACAACGATAGAACGACCTTTCTTTATTGCTTTAATAGCGTTTTCCTGGTATGCATCCAAGACAAAAGGGGTATGAATCTTTTCCTCACTGATCACCTGGCTTAACAAGCTGCTCTCCTTTGTTACAGGTTGCCCGTCAAGTGTATTTTTGTTAAGAAAGAATTCCTCAAGATCGTTGATGGAATTGTTCTCAATTAATTGCAGGTAGTCAGGCACAAGCTGTGACCCGGCTTGTGGAAATATTCCAAGTACGGCTTCAGGAAACAGTTTAAGCTCTCCATGACGATGAGACTCTTGAAATTCTGATTTCTTGAAAGCATGAAAGGCAATCAATTCATCGTGAAAATTCTCAGGGTTGAAATTTAATTCAATTTTGTCTTTCAGCAACTGGTAAAGCTGGGTCCTGAAAACCGTACTGTCTGTATCAAATTCTTCAAAGTTGGTATCCAGCAATTCTTCATCGAGTTTAACCTGGTTATAAAAGGCATACGCGAGCAAAAATGATTTGTTGAGGGTAATCCCGGCTTCTTTTCTTGGCTGCACCAACCAATACTGTCCTTCCTGAATAATCGATACCGGAAAGTAGAGTAATGGGCATCTTACAAGCGTGCCATCGGAAAACTTACCGCGCACAAAAGGCCATCCAACATGCAAGTCGTTTGACCCACGCTCTTCGAAAATCAACCCGTCGATTCGCTGAAGTTTCTTCAGTTTCTTACTGGCAATATTATTTGACTCAACCCTGCTATCCAGTATCTGACAAAGTCTTTTACTGCGACCTTCAATAAGTGCATTTATGATTTCAAACGACTTGTTTCCCGTTAGGAAACCAAATTCGTTGATGTCGATCAATTGTTCTGCCTGTAAACGGAGCAGCAGCAATGATCTGCTATTACCAGACAGGTTGGTTAGCCTTCGCAGAAAAGTTGACAAAATATTTTTAACGGGATCAGGCATTGTTAACATTCCTTTGTGGTGAGCGCATTGCAGAGAATAGATTGCGCTATTCAATTCCCATACGCTAATCTCCCAATGTCAAATATGGGGCGATTTTCTGAATGGTTTCATCGTCTAGCGCATGTATCTTTCGAAGATCATCTAATGCCTCAAATTCCCCATGCTGAAATCGGTAAGCGACAATGGCCCTGGCTGCAGCCTTCCTTATATAGGGATGAGTCGCCATTGCCGTTTCGTCAGCTGTATTGATGTTAATCTTAGTTGGTTGAAAATCGTCCTTCAAAAAAGAAGAATTTATCAATCGATCAATTACCGCGGAATCCAGTCCATACACTTCCCGCACTTGATCAAAGGTTGTAAACCCGCCTAAAGCATCCCTGTACTTAACTATGCGCATGGAAAGCCTGTCACCAATCCCAAAGATCTTCTTCAGCTGCGAAGTATCTGCCTGATTTAAGTCAAACATTAAATCGGGCGAGGATTTTTCAATGGCGAACTGGCTATATTCCTTTGCCTTTTCTTTGCGTTCTGATTTTTCGGGCAGATCAATGAACGCGTACCGTTGCCTAAAGAAAGAGGTGTCAATACCATAGATTTTAAGCAAGTCTGCCTTGATGGTGAACTTTCCCCCTTTCTCGCGATAACGTGCAATTCTGGCCGACAAAGTTGACGAAAAGCCAAGCGCAACAAGCTCCTC
This sequence comes from Cyclobacteriaceae bacterium, assembly GCA_029858965.1. Classification (GTDB taxonomy): domain Bacteria; phylum Bacteroidota; class Bacteroidia; order Cytophagales; family Cyclobacteriaceae; genus Chryseolinea. The sequence goes on along the minus strand of JAOUDZ010000030.1, from coordinate 36,012 downwards.
TACCGTCGCATTATTTGGATCAAAGACAAACAAATCCGTTATGCCAGGCGCGACACCAGAAGAATCTGCGCGTTCTTTAGGGGTTTTCGTCTCCCACAACGCAATCAAACTATCCAACTTGGCCCGATTTCCTGAAAAATCCTCCTCCTGGTGGCTGACATACCAATGCCACACGGGTTCGGAAAACAAAATGATAGCGAGGAGCGGAATTAATATTACAAATCCGTTTACCTGGGCATGCGAAAGCCCGAAAAAATTCTTAACCCAACGTTTTAACCTAATCATAACGGCCAACTGATCTTCGAAAATCGTATTTTTTTTGAACTATTTTAGCAGTACAAATGCTTTCCTGACGGGGACCGAGATGGAGGGTTGTTGTCTGTTAACGTCCTCCCGTGATAATTATCGACCGGTAGATTTGTTACTTTACAGGGAGTTTATAGCCTTTTTCACAACACAACTATGGGGTTGCCAGAAAAAATGCATATGTTGACCAGCATAAAATCAACAGCTTACATTTCAACGTAAGTCATGTTATTTATAATAATTCTAAATTGCGATTTAGTTGACTTTTGTCATACTTGAATTTGGATCAGGCTTTACTTTTGTAACATCAGATGACACAGAATTTCAAAGCTTTAGTGCTCACGTATAAAACTGCCCCGGTAGCGATCCGCGAGCAGGTATCCTTGAATGAGGAAGCTTCGAAAAGGCTGCTTCACTTTATAAGGGACTACACGAAAGCATCCGACGCCATGGTGGTTTCTACCTGTAATCGGACGGAAGTTTATTATTTGGCGGAACAGGATTTTTCGAGTGTGATATTCAAAGGTATTTCCTTCATTAAGGATATAGGAGCTGAAGCAGCGCAATACTTCAAATTCTACTCAGATCAGGAAGCGGTTCAGCATTTATTTGATGTGGCGATGGGGCTCGATGCGCAGGTTATCGGCGATCTCCAAATTTCGGGTCAAGTAAAAAAAGCATACCAATGGAGTGCCGATGAAAACATGGCGGGTCCATTCTTACATCGGTTGATGCATACTATTTTCTTTGTTAATAAGCGCGTAGTGCAGGAGACTTCCTTCAGAGATGGTGCAGCTTCCATTTCATATGCTGCCAAGGAATTGGCGGAGGATCTTACAGTAGGTATTCGCGAGCCCAGACTGCTAGCGCTTGGCGTTGGTGAGATTGGACATGATTTTTGTCTTAATCTTATCGGCACACGTATCAGCAAAGTAAAGATTCTAAATCGGACACGCGAAAAAGCGGAAGATCTTGCTCAAAAGTGTGGCTTTGAGTTTGGCAGTATAGAAGACCTGGCAGCTGAAATTAGTGCTGCGGATATCATTGTCAGTTCTGTTTCCGGCAATTCACCGCTAATTAGCCGCGAGCTTCTTGGTGATATAACCATTATCTCCCACAAATACTTCATGGATCTCTCTTTGCCACGCAGTATTGAACCATCAATCGAAGACATTCCGGGAGCAATAGTTTACAATCTGGACGATATACGGGTGAAAACAAATGAGACACTGGAAAAACGCAAAGCCGCTATCCCTGAGGTCCAGGCGATTATCCGGGAAGCGATACTTGAATTTGAAGACTGGTCAAAAGAAATGATCGTATCACCTACTATTCAGAAGTTAAAAAATACACTGGAACAAATCCGCAAAGAAGAATTAGCCCGCTTCCTGAAGAACTCCAAGCCGGAGGAAGCTGAAAAGCTTGAAGAGATGAGCCGCTCGCTGATGCAGAAGATTCTAAAGTATCCCGTACTTCAGCTGAAGGCCGCGTGCAAGCGTGGAGATGCTTCAACGTTATCTGAAATGCTCAACGATCTGTTTAATCTGGAGGGCCAGCATGAAAAATCGACCAAATAGATTTTTCTTTACTCCCTCAGCTTAACACCGTATTTCCATACAAAGCCGTTGGTCCTTGATTTCCGTTCTATGACGTTACCTGCCGGAAAACCAGTTCTCATTTTGAAAGCGCTGCCAGGGTATTTGCACTGTCTTTAGAGTTGCCCTCCTTAAGGAATCCCATAGCTTTTGGCTTTTGTCATTTTTTGCCTGTAATTATCTTTCTTTACCTTCGACCTATTCATCAAAGACATTCTCCCCTTGGCAATAGAGGAAGAAAAGAGATTCGTTAGCCTAATCAATGAGCACCAGGGGCTAATCCACAAAATCTGTTTCATGTATGAGAACGATTCAGATGTTCGCAACGATCTTTTTCAGGAGATTGTTTTCCAATTGTGGAAGTCATTTCGCTCCTTCCGCGGTGAAGCAAAGATCACGACATGGATGTATCGTATAGCATTGAATACAGCTATCTCCAGATTCAGAAAACAAACCCGTAGCGTGAAAACCGAGGACCTGAAAGATCTGCACCTTAATATTTCCGACGCGTCGGAAGATGACATGATGGAAAACATTGAACACCTTCGTCGGTCAATCCAGGAGCTTTCCGAAATTGAACGCGCCATGATAATGATGGCCCTTGAAGAAGTTCCCTACGATGAAATAGCAGAAACGATCGGCATTACACAAAACAATGTGCGGGTCAGGATGAACCGTATTCGGGAAAAACTGAAAAAATTGATGAGCCATAAGCCATGGAACTCGAAGACTTAAAGAATATATGGAAACATAGCGGGGCCGTATTTCAACCGAAAGGGGAAACAGAAATTGCTACTATGCTGAAAAGAAGGAGCTTATCAGCTGTTGACAAACTGAAGCGGAGCATATGGTTTGAAATTCTATTCACCTTAATGATTAGTCTGGGCTTATTGATCTATGCGCTTTCGCTGCCACCGGGAGCACTCAAATGGACGTCCATCGCTATCATTCTGATGTGCCTGGTTTATTCTGTTTTTTACGTGAAAAAGCTCGTTCTGCTTAATCGCTTTGATCCGGCCAAAGAAAATATTCGCGGTAACCTGATTTCACTAATCAATAACCTTTCAAGCTACCTTAAGTTTTACAGGCGAAGTTATACCATACTTTATCCTGTTTACTTCTGCATCGGCTTGCTCTTTGGCGGGCTGGAGCGTGGGGCTGGAGAATTTTTAATCAATCTGGCCAAGCCACAAACAATAATTTACCTCATCCTCATGGCCATCCTTTTCTATTTTTTAAGCACAAAGTTTACCGACTGGTATCTCAAAAAACTTTATGGGAACCATCTCGAAAAACTAAAAAGCATTTTGGATGATCTTCAGGAATAGTAAAATGAAAAGAGGCATAGCGGTTTTCACTATGCTTGTTGGTGCATTCATCCTTTCGGAAGGGTTTGCGCAAAAAAGTACGCTTGAAAATTCAGTCTTTTGGGAAATAAGCGGAAATGGTCTTATGCAGCCCTCTTATCTGTTTGGTACATTTCATCTCGTGGGCTCACATTATGTTGATAGCCTTACAAACGTTTCGGAAAAATTTAGCACAAGTACTCACGTTGTTGGAGAACTGCTCCTGGACAGCACGATAACGATGAAGGCAATGGCCGCAGCTCAGATGCAGGAAACGACACTTGACAGACTTTTGGATTCCGTGCAGTTTCTGCAAACTGCGATATGGTTAAAGGAATTATCGGGGCATGATTTGAAAATGTTCAATACGTTTAACCCATTAACCATTCAGATCATACTGATGACCATGCTTCAACAGCAGTATTTTCCATTGGACCAAACAAAAGAATTGCCGATGGATCTGTATTTTCAACAGCGCGCGAAGAAGGAAGGAAAGAACTTGACAGGGTTAGAAACTTTTGAAGTTCAGGTTAACGCCATGTACCACCAGTTTAGTCTGCCACGTCAGGCAGAAATGCTGACGGCATTCGTGCTTGGAAAAGAAACGGTGAAAAAGGAATTCTTAAGTATGAATAAATACTATCGGGAAGGAAATCTGACTAAACTTGAAGAACTTTTATCAACACAAGCATATTCCAAATCAGAGATTGAAGTTATGCTAGACGACAGAAATAAAAAATGGATGGAAAAACTTCCTGGCATAATCAGAGAACAGGAGACCTTTATTGCTGTTGGGGCACTTCACCTCCCCGGTGAAAATGGGTTGATCGGACTACTTCGAAGCGCTGGATATACCGTTACACCCGCGCGTATAAACTAGATCAGTGAACATACTTTTGCAAAGCTTCTCCAAGCGAAGCGGAGATTGTTTCCCATAGTTTTGTTCCAACGTATTTCTGATTGATTTCGATTTCTATTCCCAGGTACCTATCGTCACCAAACAATGTTCTGAGGTAAGTTGTAAAGCCGTCGTCTACGCCGCTATAGGGCTCATTGAATTTGATGCGCAATGAAGGTAACTGCTCCTTTACAGCAGCAAAATAGTATTCACAAAATGACGATTCACCTTTTCGCGCAGGATCAAACAAAAGGCCTATGTCAATATTCCTGGTCATTCCGTCCAGCACAGGTGTGAACGTGTGGATAGAAATGTGCAAAACGTTATCCAATTCCCGTATCCAGGCCTCGACCTCGTTCCGGTACCTGAAATAGAAGTGCTCAAGCAATTTCTCTTTTTCATTGGGTGCCAACCTTAATGTAAACTCAGAAAAGAGTGCACTGTGCGTCACCGAACGGTTAGGCTCCACCAGCAACCGGGTATTCTCATATTTGAACAGGGGTACATTCAGTTTTTCCGAAAGGTCAGTGGCAATCTGCAATGCCCCAGGGTCCCAGCCGCGGTGTGATCGCAGTACTTCATCTGCGTACTGGAAAAGATGGTCATAGGCAGGAGGAACCCTATTACCAGCGTGTTCGCATGTAATGACAGCGTTTAACTTCATCGCAATCCAATGCCGTATTAATCCAAAAACATCCTATTCTGAGCAAGGCAGGCACATAGCTTCTTATATGTTGTTATGATACGCTCTCCTGAATGATCCGCTCCGATAGATTTCAAAATGCGTTGAGAAAGCGTTCCTTGTTTAACGATAACGTCAAGTTGTGGCCTCCACTGTTGTATTGCACTATTACCATCCCTGACGACCCAATCCAGCAGATGTTGCCAAAGTTGTCCCGCACTGGCAGATTTTTCCTCGTAGTTGAACACATTCAGGTAGTCAGCATTGACGATGATTGCTTCCTGGGCTTTTTCGGCAGTTTGGTCCAACAAGCGTGCCAGTGGCTCTGTCCTCCATTTCATCTGCGTCTCAAGGTCGATAAACTTGTTGGCAGTTAACGCTTTTATAACTTCAATTACCAGGGTAACGACTGCCATATCTGCTGCTGGACATTCCTGGATGTCCATAATCCTGATTTCAACCGAGCCACGATCAAAACGAGGAATGGCGCCCCTCGAGTTGACCCAAATTGGATTCAATTCATGCGCAGGATCAAATGGTGCAATGTCATTTTTTATTTTTTCATAGATCGTGTTCAGGTAATTTCGTTTTGAAAATACTGCTTCCGGAATAACCCTCCCCGTAATCGAAGGGATTCTCGCCTGATTTGCTTTATAGTATTTGAGCCGGGTATCCATCAACCCGGTAGGTTTTCCATCCAACATAGGTGAACTGGCACAGAGCGCAGGCAAGATCGGGAGCACTAGCCTGACCGCTGCATGAAGTCTGGCGAATTCTTCATCGTCATAGAATGGCAAATTGAGATGTGTGCTTTGCAGGTTTGACCAGCCGTGACCTTTGCAATCAAATACGCTGTTGTAGATCGCATACACTTCGTTGCTCTCGTGGGGCCAGAGTTTTGTCTCTGTCAGCGGGTTCATGAAAGGATGCGCCGCTGTCGGCATAAGCATGGTATTCCATCCCGAAAGTATGGCGTTGATGCGCACAACATTCTCCGCGAATTCATTTTCCAACGCAGAGAAGTTATGTTCAGGTTTCGTAGACTTCAACTCGATGACGTGAAGCACCAACTCATTGGACCACGTAACCATGCCATTTTCAAAATCGCTGCCGTAGGTTCCCAGCTGGTGCTTTAACAACTCATCAGTAATTGGTCTGATTTGCAGGGTATCCCGATCAACGAGCATGTACTCAAGTTCTATACCGTAGCCCTGAAATAAATGAATACGAGAGGGTAGATTCATTATTTATCAGCTTTGATTTTGTTCAGGAACGTCTCCATAATAGTGGTGTATAACTTATCCTTTAAAATTTTATCTTCTATGCCGGAATCAATATTTGGGTTATCATTTATCTCTATTACATAATACTTTCCATCAACTTCTTTCATATCCACGCCATACAAGCTACGACCGATCAAGGCAGTAGCTTTCAATGCCGTTCGGATTAATCCCAAAGGCGCCTGGTCAACCGCTATGGTTTCGACTTCACCTTCCTGATTCATTTTCTCCGAATCCCAGTTCACAATCTGCCAATGTTCTGACGCCATAAAATATTTGCAGACATATAAAGGCTTTCCATCAATAATGCCCACGCGCCAGTCAAATGCAGTCGGCAAAAACTCCTGCGCGATGAGTAGTTCCGACTTCTGAAACATCGTATTGCTTACCTGTTTATATTCCTCGGCATCCTTAATTTTGAAAACACCTTTGCTAAATGCACCATCCGGTTGTTTCAGTATGAAGGGATAAGGAAGTTTTTCCGAAAGGCTTTTGTAGTTTTCCTTGCTCACAACAAACGACTTGGGGGTAGGAACTTTGTTGGCCGTGAGTAGCTCACTCAGGTATACCTTATTGGTGCATTTCAAAATAGACTCCGGATCATCGATTACTACAAGTCCCAGTGACTGCGCCTTTTTGGCAAAGCGAAAGGTGTGGTGGTTTACAAACGTTGTCTCCCGGAGGAATAGTGCATCATATTGAATGAGCTCTTCAAAATCATCCTTGGTAATCAATTCCACATTAAACCCAGCCTGGTCACCTGCCTTTACAAATTTCTGGATCGCCTTTTCATCTGATGGCGGATTGGGATCTTTGGGATCAACCAGAATAGCCAAATCGTATTTTTTCCTATCGGGCCTTACCTCTCGTTTTCGCTGTAAATATCTTTCTACCGCCTTGTGCAATAAAATCTTGTCTTCTTCAGGGACTTCACCCAAGCTTATGGGTTTGATACTTTGTAGTACCCACTTATTGCGCTTTGCGAACGTTGCGATCAAAGAAGGCGCCTGGATATATTGAAAAAGTCGCTTGGCAAGTTTGTTAAGACTTTCCTCCCGGGTGATCCCAAAATAGATGTCAAACTCGACCTTTTCATTCTTTTCATTCTTGAAAGACGTCTGTATCAAGTCGTCAAAATCCTGAGAGTCTTCACGCAATATGGAGGGGAATCGTAAATCCTGAATGGTGGATACTCCGGGGAGAACTTTGTGCTTACGCGCTTCCGCCAGGAGGGATACATAGTACCCCATACTCTGGTATTGATAGGACTTACACAAGTTGATAACCTTCAAACCCTTGGTCTGCTGGTAAACCTCATCAGAAATGTACCGTGAGGGTGCAATGACTTCAACGTCCTCCAGGTTTAACTGCCAATTGTCCGGGTTCTCAACGATAATGAGTTTAGGCATGCGGCTTCTTTTTCGGTTCTATGACAAGTAAATTAGCATCATACGTAACGATACCTAACATGATACTATTGATCAGGCGCGAAAAATTGACATTGTACACCTTCCCTTTGCCCAATGGATTAGGTTCCACGGGATCCGCGATATAAACGCTGTTCTTTTCTTCATCATAGCCTGTAATGACCACAAAATGTCCGGAAGGTTCCCCCTTAATATCGTCATAAATGTCAAATTGCGGAATCTCCCTGGGGGTACCATATAAGTAAGTTGCGCTTAGTCCGGTTAATATTGGAATGGATTGCTTAAGATAATCCTTAATAAGCGCATCATTTAATTCTGTGTTGCGCAGTTCGCCACCGGCTTCCAGAAACTTAATATACGCATCTGAGGCCACACGTAACTTTCTCCGCTTATGCTTAAACTCCATCTGCGCTTGCAGTTGCTGGATCATCTTTTTGGAAGAACCCTTAAACCAGGTTGGATCAAATACATTCAGATTGTAGGTATAGATGTGTGCCTTGTAGCCTCGTTTCAGCGCATGATGCCCCAACATAACTGCCAGCGTTCCTCCGAATTTAAGCTGTCTTACTTCTTTGATAACATCTTTGAGCGCTACCGGGTCTTCGTAGTAATTGTACAATGCCTGCAGGCATGTAGGTCCGCAGGTTACCTCGTCAGGTTGAATCTGCATATCAAAACCCAATACCAGTTCTTTCTTCATGCGGGGAGGTGGATAGATCAGGTTAGTTTAAGAAGCTTCGTAATGAATAGGTCGAAAACCTCTACCAAAATCAAAATGATAATAATTATTTCCAATAAATTGCTTTCGCGCTGATTAATGATTTCCCGGAATACGGAAAGGTTGTCATCAATAATACGCAATGTATATTCTATTTCGCTAAACCTGACATGTAGGTCAAAGTGCTTAATCAATCCCTGATGAAGTTTATCCAGGTACTCATCATCCCACACCTGGTCCGGCGCGTCAAAGATGTAAATATTCTCGGCTATATCATTCTGCGTGTTCAATGCCCTACCCAGAAAGCGCATCATGTTTTTGCGGCTGATCTTCAGTTTACCTGTTGCCTCAAGCTGTTTGGAAAATCCTTTCACCTCATCCAGCAGGTTTTCTGTAACAACGTGGTAGTGATCCAGCGCGACCGATTGCGCGAGATTAAACATGGCTATACGTATTACTTTCTGATCAATCTTATCCAACTTCAATTTGGCAAAATCAAAAACGATTTCCTTCCCTTCCTGAACATCAACTTCAAGCTCGTCGCGAAGCCATTGCTTGACCGAATTTCGTTGTTGGGCCTGAACCGCGTTTATTGCCAATTTCATCTCATCCTCCGTATAGCCTGCAAAAACAAGGACACCAAAGTTGAAATAATACAGATACCTTTCTCCTCCAAAGCCATAAAAAAGCTCAGAGGAAGTATCCGCCAATGGCTTACTATCCAGAAGCGTCTTTATGCCCTTAATATCGAGCTGGTTGGCCACGAGAAAAGCAGCAAGTTTTACTGTCTGGGGCATGACTAACGCATTATGAATACCTTTAATCAAGATATAAATTTAATTTAATGCGTGCATATTCCGTGTGCCATAAATTTGGCTAATTGCATCCACGATGCAGATAAAGTACGTTGCATGATAAAAATGAAAAAAGGCCTCTTCACCTTGCTTATCATCTCGTGCACCATTGGTGCATTTGCATGGGGTCCAACCGGACACCGTACAACAGGGCTTGTCGCCGAAAAATACTTAAGCAAGAAGGCAAAGAAGGCGCTATTAAGCGTACTGAATGGTCAATCACTGGCGATGGCCAGCACCTGGATGGATGAAATCCGCGCCGATTCCACGTATGATTACATGAGTGATTGGCATTGGGTGACTGTGGTTGAGAGAGAAACCTACGATCAGAACGAAAAGAACCCTAACGGTGATGTTATCCAGACGATTGAGCGTCTTATGATTGCCCTGAAATCTAAAAAACTGAGCAAGGAGGCAGAAACAGAATCCGTAAAAATGTTAATTCATCTGGTTGGTGACATTCACCAACCACTTCACGTTGGCAAAGGAGATGACCGGGGTGGAAATGATATAATGGTCATGTGGTTCAGGGAGGACAGCAACCTGCATCGTGTGTGGGATAGCCAAATGATTAACGATACACGCCTCAGCTATACCGAACTGGCAGAATCGTTTCTAAAACCGGATGCTGCAAAGGTAACGGCATGGCAAAAAGAAAGCGTCCGCGAATGGGCAAATGAAAGTATTGGCTTTCGTCAGGCTGTTTATGACTATGGTGACGGGAAACTAGGTTATCTTTACAACTACAATAATTTCCATATCGTGCGGCTGCGTCTATTGCAGGCTGGCGTGCGACTAGCCGGATTACTAAATGAAATTTATGGATAGCGGTAATCAGGAAACCACTGTTTTTGCCGTCGATTAAAGCAGCTGATTTAATTTTGCATACTGAAGCAAAATAATCGTTTTAGCATCTCTGATCTCCCCGGATGCGATCATGGCATACGCAGTTTCAAAATCCTTTTCGATTACTTCAATATCTTCATCCTCATCAACACCTCCTCCTTCGCCTATTTTTTGATCGGCTGAATATTCACCGACAAAAAAGTGAAGGATCTCAGTAACGGATCCGGGTGACATATACGCGTCAAATATCTTTCGAACCTGATCAACCCGATAGCCTGTCTCTTCCTCCGTTTCCCTGCGAATGCACTCCTCAGGGTTATCACGATCCAGCAGACCCGCGCAGGCTTCAATAAGCATGCCCCCTGCGTTTCCGTTCACCAGGGTAGGTAACCTGAATTGACGTGTAAGAATGACGGTGCGTTGTTTTGGATTGTAAAGAAGAATCGTGGCGCCGTTACCCCGATCATAGGCTTCCCTGGTTTGAATAATTTCGTTTCCATGCTTGTCTGTTATGGCATAGGTAAACTTGTAGAGTTTATACCAGTTTTCTGAAAGTGTTTTCTGGTCGAGAATCTTAACACTCATAAGCGGTTAGGGTCTGCACGGTTTTGAACTATACATGAAGGTATTTGTGCTTAAGGTGTCGGTATATTTCCAGACATACCCAGGCATCAGTAGCAGCGTATTCAAGTTGTTTTTCAGTGAGCGTGGGCGCTTCCCAGTTTGATGTCTGCGCACTCTTTGAAATTCTGAAACCCAACAGTAGTCCTGCAAGTTTTTTTACACTTTCGACCTGAAGACCTGAAGCTCTTGCCATCGCAGACAGCTCAATAAACGAAGCGGGTTGAAACCGGTTTATCTTTTGGAGCGCCTTAATATCATCGCGTATGGCTACTCCTGCCTTTATGATATCATCGTTTTGAAATATTGATATAATTTCTTCCGGTAACCCGGTTTGGTGCATGCGAATCAGAAACACTTTGTTGGGTATAGCCAATTGGAGCAGCGCAACGTTGTAAATTTGTCCCCTTTTGAAACTTGGCCTGGTCTCCGTGTCAAATCCTACTACATCGTGTCTTTCAATTTCACGCAATACACCGGAAAGTCTTGTGGATTCCGTAATCACGGAGACTTTTCCACTAAATGCTTTTAATGGAAGCAAATTAAGTTCATCTGCCGTAATATTCGTTTTTGGACTATGATGGCTTCGAGCGCCATGAGGCTCATCTTTTGACAAATGCATTAAAAAATCTTAATAACCCATGCTTAAAAAATACCAAAACATTGATGCCCTAAATTTAAGTCAAAAAAATCAACTATTTTGAGGTCTCCTAAATCTAATCAAATGGCGAACTCCCTTTTTAGAAGAAAACCACTCTCAACCATACTGAATGATACAAATCAGGAGGGTCACGGTGCACCAGTACTAAACAAAGTATTGGGCGTCCGCGACCTTACTGCTATGGGTATTGCCGCGGTAATAGGGGCAGGTATTTTCTCTACGATCGGTCAGGCAGCCTATGATGGCGGGCCTGGCGTTGTTTTTCTATTTCTCATAACCGCTGTCACCTGCGGTTTTACTGCATTGTGCTATGCCGAATTTGCCTCACGTGTTCCGGTGGCGGGAAGTGCATATACATATGCATATGTAACCTTTGGAGAAATCATCGCCTGGGTTATTGGATGGGCACTTATCCTTGAATATGGTATCGGAAATGTTGTAGTGTCAATCTCCTGGAGTAGTTATTTTGTGAACCTGCTGGAGGGTGTCGGTATTCACATGCCAGCCTGGCTTGCTACGGATGCTACCACGGCAAAAACGTTGTTTGAATCTGCTCTTGCGGCTGGTAATTCTACAACTGATATGGCCTGGGCAACGGCTCCCATCATCGGAGGCTATAAATTCATATGCAACATTCCCGCTTTTGTTATCATTTTCCTTGTTACGATGCTTGCTTTTGTCGGTATGAAGGAAAGCCGCTCGAGTGCCAACTTCATGGTAGGCCTTAAGCTTGTCGTGTTAGCCTTCGTTGTGGGGATTGGTGTTTTTTATATTGATACAGATAACTGGAGGCCTTTTATGCCAAATGGTTTTAGCGGTGTACTGAAAGGTGTATCCGCAATATTTTTTGCGTACATAGGTTTCGATGCCATTTCCACGACTGCCGAAGAATGTGCCAACCCCCAACGGGATTTGCCACGCGGAATGATTTACTCGCTGGTCATCTGTACCATTATCTATATCATTGTTACACTGGTGATCACCGGCATGGTTAACTATTCCGAGTTCGATACTGTAGCAGATCCGTTGGCCTATGTATTTGAAAAAATTAATCAAGGCAAAATTGGTTTTTTTGTTTCTATCAGCGCCGTGGTAGCTGCTACCAGCGTTTTGTTGGTTTTTCAGATTGGACAACCCCGTATCTGGATGAGCATGAGCCGTGACGGACTGATGCCAAAAAGGTTTGGCAAAGTTCATCCTAAATATCAAACGCCGGCATTTGCCACAGTCATAACCGGTATAATGGTTGCAATTCCTGCCTTGTTTATTGAAAGTGGTCTGATGACAGATCTTACCAGTATTGGAACCCTTTTTGCTTTCGCCGTGGTGTGTGGTGGTGTACTTGCATTGCCGCCGAAAGAAAAATCCGTTGAGAAAAGATTCAACCTTCCGTACATCAATGGGCAATGGGTAGTGCCGGTGTTATTTTGTGTTTTCATATATGGCTTCCGCGCTCGTCTGGTGAGCGCTGCAACAAATTTATCAACTGAATCGCACCAGGAGATTTTATTTATGATTTTCGTCCTCGCCATGGCGGCGGTTACGCTGTTCTCGTTTCTCCGCAAACTGTCGCTTATACCGGTGTTGGGGATGTTGTGCTGCATGTATCTCATGATCGAGATTCCTGCCCGGAGTTGGATGGTATTCTTTGGGTGGATGGGGCTTGGCTTACTGTTTTATTTCAGTTACGGGCTTTGGAAAAGCAAGCTGGCTTCGCAGGAAAGTTAATATGATATGGCGTGGTAAAAGATTTACCGCAGCGTGGCACAGAGAAAATACACGCTGCGGTGCTAGAACTTAACTCAGCGCCTCTTTGCACTTTAGGTTCACGTCTATGCGTTGGCGTAAAAGTTATCGAATGTTAAACCTAGTATAACCAACTCTACAATGTCTCTATATGTCGCCTCGTTGAATTCCGGAAGCAATGGCAACTGCTATTACATCGGTACCCAGGATGAAGCCGTATTAATTGACGGCGGCATATCCTGTAGAGAAACCGAAAAACGGATGAAACGGTTGGGCCTTTCAATTAAGAAAGTCAAGGCAGTTATTGTATCCCATGAGCATGGTGATCATATCCATGGCATCACTACGCTTTCAAAAAAATATTCTTTGCCCGTTTACATTACGCCCAAAACATATGAAAATGGAAAGCTGAAATTGACTGAAGAAAGGACTTTTTCCTTCCATTCGCGTGACCCTTTTCGGATAGGAAGCCTTACCATCACAGCATTTCCGAAATTTCACGATGCATCAGATGCGCACAGCTTCATAGTTTCTTCAAACAGTGTGAACGTGGGCGTCTTTACTGATATTGGTATTGCATGCGAAAATGTTATCCATCATTTTAAACAATGTCATGCCGCTTTCCTGGAAGCCAACTATGATGAAGTCATGCTGGAGAAAGGTGGTTATCCGCAGGCGTTGAAAAATCGCATTCGGGGTGGCAAAGGCCATTTGTCGAACAAACAGGCTGTCCAGTTATTTACCAAACACAGGCCTTCATTCATGAGTCACTTATTCCTGGCACATTTATCCAGAAATAACAATTCACCGAAAATTGTCAAGGACTTATTTTTCCCTGTGGCAAATCAAACAGAAATCATAATCGCGACCCGTGAAAAGGAAACGAAGCTTTATCACATCAGAAATGCTGATGGGAAAACTTTAATGCCAATACCTGAACCTGAATTCATACAGCATCAATTGTCATTATTTAACTGATCAGGTACAGACAGTCATGAAATTGTTTGATTCAGCAAACAAGAAACAAACACCTTGGATTTTGTAATTACTTCCTCGAAGTATTTAATCTTTTGTGATTTTCATATTGCTGATATAGTATCTTTCTGTTTGGCCATCGCTACGACCCCTGTCAAATGAGAGCATTAAACAACATATCAGCAGGCACGCATTTGCCATCTTTCAACGATCATCTTCCTATCAAGGTGCAATTGAAGCTTTTCTTCGTTTTTTGATTTCAACATTTATGTGATTCACTTTCTTATTGTTTGAAAATCCTGAGGCCATTCTAATTACCGGAATATTTGAACTCTCCCAGTTTCGCATGGGCTGCCGCCAAGCGTGCTACAGGCACCCTCGGGCCAGAGCAGGAAACGTAGTTCAGACCAAGCTGGTGACAGAACATGATGGATTCAGGTTGACCTCCATGTTCACCACAAATTCCCACTTTAAGTTTAGGATTATTCTTGCGACCATCTTGCACGGCAAGCTTCATCAGCTTGCCCATGGCTTTGGCATCGATCACCTCAAAGGGATTGTCTTTCAAAATGCCATTCGAAATATAGAATGGCAAAAATTTATTTTCAGCGTCTTCACGCGAGAATGAGAACGTTGCCTGTGTTAGATCGTTTGTGCCAAAGGAGAAGAATTCAGCAACTTCCGCCAACTCCTCGCCTTGAAGACAAGCACGCACCACTTCGATCATTGTGCCAAACTTGAAGTTAAGCTTAATTCCACTTTCCTTTTCAATACTGGTCCTGATTTCATCTACGAAAACCTTTACCTCACGCAACTCTTCAGCCGTACATACTTGCGGAACCATAATTTCAGGCCGTACGTCAATTTCCGCTTTTTGACAATCAGCAGTAGCCTCCAGGATAGCCTGGATCTGCATCTTGTAAATCTCCGGGAAGGTGAGACCCAGGCGCACACCTCGGTGGCCAAGCATCGGGTTTACTTCATGCAACTCGCGGACTTTTCGCAGCATTTGCTCTTTCTTGTCAATAGCTTGTCCAACAAGTTCCACACCCATCATATTAAAAGGGGCAGGTGATTTGTCGGCCATATTCAAATCCGCATTGAGCAGTCTGAGGCTACCAAATAAGTTAGCCACGCCGCTTACTGTATCCTTCAGGTGATACAAATGTTGCAGCTCGTCACGCAACACTTCATCGGTAGGAAGAAATTCATGAATAGGGGGATCTAACAAACGAATGGTTACCGGACGTGGTGCCATAGCCTGCAGTATCGCTTTGAAGTCTTCCCGCTGCATTTCCTTCAACCGAATTAACGCTGATTCACGTTCTTCTTTTGTTGCTGCCAGAATCATTTCTACCACAACTGGCAGCCGATCTACGTCGTTGAACATTCTCTCTGTGCGGCACAAACCGATGCCCATGGCTCCATAGGCAAGGGCTTTACTGGCCGCATCAGGTGTATCCGCATTGGCCATTACTTTTAGAATTGCCAACTCATCCGCCCAGTTCAACAACACTTTCAGTTCATCCGAGAAAGTGGCTTCTACGGTAGGAATAATGCCTTGATACACGAACCCTGTCCCGCCATCAATAGTAATGTAATCGCCTTCGTGCAAAACCTTTTCACCCACTTTTGCCTGCCGCAATTTTGTATCGACATGAATTCCTTCGGCACCCGCCACGCAAGGCTTACCCATACCCCGAGCCACTACTGCTGCATGTGAAGTTTTTCCACCGCGGCTGGTGAGAATACCTTGTGCGGCAAAGAATCCGTGTATGTCCTCTGGTTTTGTTTCTTCGCGAACCAGTATCAACTTCTCTCCGGTTTTGCCCAGCAGCTCCGCACGATCGGCATCAAACACGATATGACCAGATGCTGCCCCCGGTGAAGCCGGTAAGCCCTGTGCCAATGGAGCAACTTTATGTAAGGAATCTAACCTTGGATGAAGCAGTTGCTCCAGCATTTCCGGCTTGATGCGGAGCAGGGCCTGCTCCCTGGAGATTAACTTCTCTTTCACCATCTCTACGGAGGTGCGCACCATCGCTGTGGTGTTCATTTTCCCGTTGCGGGTCTGCAGGCAAAACAAGACGCCTTTTTCAATGGTATACTCAAAGTCCTGCACCTCCTTGTAATGGCTTTCCAGTTTATTGCGCAACGTCTCCAATTGTTTATACAGGTCAGGCATTTCCACTGCCATCTCACTCACGGGTTTCGGTGTGCGTATGCCAGCCACGACATCTTCACCTTGTGCGTTGGTGAGGTATTCGCCAAACATCACGTTTTCACCAGTGCCAGGATCACGGGTAAACCCTACACCCGTGGCACAATCGTTACCCATATTGCCAAACACCATCGTCACCACGTTGACAGCCGTACCGTTAGCCATTTCAGGGGTAATTTTAAACTCCCTTCGATAATCGATGGCACGCTTGCCCATCCATGAGTTGAATACTGCCTTTATGGCAATCTCCAATTGCTCATACACATCTTCCGGAAAAGGCTTACCCAGGGATTCGTGGACGACCTTCAAAAAACGCTCACTAATAAGTTTGAGGTCTGCTTCACTTAAGCCTATATCCACCTTGACACCAGCCATCTTCTTCACTTCCTCAAAGTGCTTGTCAAATTTCTCATCAGAAACGCCCAAGGCCACTTTTCCAAACAGCTGGATGAATCTGCGGTATGCATCATAGCCAAAACGCTCATTTTTGGTTTGCTTAATAAGTCCTTTCAATGTTTTCCTGTTCAATCCGAGATTCAATATGGTGTCCATCATTCCGGGCATTGACATAGCCGAGCCGGAACGGACTGAAACCAGAAGTGGGTTTTCGGGATCACCGAAAATTTTTCCGGTTGTGGCTTCAATGTCTTTGATTTGTTTGCGTACGTCGTCCATCAAACCCTTTGGCAACGTGCGATCTGGCTTGGCCAGATACTCTAAGCACGCCGCTGTCGAAATAACGAATCCTGGCGGCACGTTTAATCCAATTTGGGTCATCTCACAAAGGTTAGCTCCTTTTCCGCCCAGGAGCTGCTTGTTTTTCCCGTCGCCTTCCCTGAACGCGTAGACGTATCCAGCAGATTTTCTTGTTTTGACGGCTTGATCTTTTTCTAATGTCTCGGTGGTTTTCATAATAGCTTCGCTTAATAGATGAAGATTTAAGGTACATTTAGCCGGTAGGCTAAAATATGACTTTGGTCAGTCAGCAAAAGGATTGAAATCAGGATACATTGGACGTGTATTTCCGCTGCAGCTAAACCGACTTCCCCAACAATCTGTCAATGCACCTGATGAAAATCAGGTGCATTGAACTTAATTGATAGGATTTTCCGCGGAATTGAAAGCTGCGCCGCATACATGCTATGCACAAACTCCTATGATGTAAATCACAATGGAAAAAATATTTGGGAAGAGTCCGGCAAATATGGGTGTAACCGGCAAATACACGGGTTATGGCTACATTGCTCATTTGGGATTTCCATCGTGCCAGACAAGGTCCATCTGGGCATTCAATTCGACAATAATGCTGACATTAATCATGATATGATTGTGATTCAAATCATAAGGCGTTGCCCACAGCACGGATACCTTGCGGGGGAAAATAATCATAGCCAAATCCAATTATACAACCAAGAACCATGAAAAAACTGATGCTAAGCCTTATTTCGCTGACCATGCTGGCGGCGTGTGCCCCAGATAGACCCAACGCGGGCGGAGGAGACCCTGCCAAAACCGCTGTTGAGGAAATTGCTGACCCCACAAAAGGTCTGGGCCAAATCAAAAGCGTTACCCTTAACACACCCCTGGAACAGGAACGGATAGGAAGAGGAAAGGCGATTTACGATATGAAATGTTCTGCTTGTCATAAGTTGACCGATCAACGTGTCGTCGGGCCTGGATGGAAAGATGTGACAAAGAAAAGAAAGCCGGAATGGATCATGAATATGATAACCAATGTTGATATGATGTTGGATGAGGATCCTGAAGCGCAAAAACTACTTGAGCTTTGCCTGATGCGCATGCCAAATCAAAATGTATCACTTGGTGATGCCCGCGATATCCTTGAATTTATGCGGGAGAACGACGGCGAAAAATAAAATCCAACCTAACAAAAATATAATATGAAAAGATTAATTCTAGTAGCTACGCTGTTGGCACTCTTTTCCTGCGGCCAGCAGCAATCCACAAGTACTGATGCTTCTGCTCCGGACGAAGCCGTTGGGGGTGGGCAATCCACTGTACAAGACAACACATCAGAACCGGATGTAGTACATGTTGCTGTTGGTTCTCCTGATCACACAACGTTGGTTACAGCCCTCAAGGGTGCTGAATACGTTGATGTACTTTCGAATGCCGGTCCTTTTACTGTTTTCGCACCAACCAATGCAGCCTTCGATAAACTACCGGCTGGTACTGTTGAGGGGTTACTGAAACCAGAAAGTAAAGATGCGCTCCGCAACATATTGGAATACCATGTTTACGTAGGTGTTATCAAAGAAGATTTTATCCAGGACGGCATGACCCTAAACCAGGTAAATCTGGATAATGTAACGCTTAACAAGAAAGACGGAAAAATAACGGTCAATGGTGCGAATGTACTGGGCGTTGTCAAGGCATCAAATGGCATCGTCTATATTATTGACGCAGTATTACTCCCTCCCGAAAAGAAATAATCAGAAAATAATTCAGAATAGAAAATTATGAAAACAAGAACAACAATATTCAAAATGCTTGCCCTGCTAATTGGTACCGCTGCAGTATTCAGTAGTTGTAAGCCAAAGGGTCCTGCTGATGTAGCTATGGGTGATGCTGCTTCAAAAGTATATGTAGCCCCTGGTAAATACGATGAATTCTACAACATCGTTTCCGGTGGATTCAATGGGCAGATTGCCGTTTATGGAATTCCGTCCGGTCGCTTGTTTAAAATCCTTCCTGTTTTTTCTGTATTTCCCGAAAGTGGCTATGGGTACAGCGAAGAGACAAAACCGATGTTGAATACATCACATGGTTTTGTACCCTGGGACGATCTGCATCATATTGCCCTTTCCACGACGAAAGGCGAGCATGATGGCCGTTGGATTTTTGCCAACGGTAACAACACTCCGCGCGTAGCACGCGTAAGCTTTAAGTCCTTTAGAACGGAAGAGATCCTGGAGATTCCGAATAGCGGGGGAAATCACTCATCTCCGTTTATTACAGAAAATACCGAGTATCTGGTTGCCGGAACGCGCTTCAGTATTCCAATGGACAACAAAGATGTACCCATCAGCTCTTACAAAGAAAACTTTAAAGGTTCTATCAGTTTTGTAAAAATTGATCCTGTGAACGGACACATGAACATCGCCTTCCAATTGAGAACACCAGGTTTTAATTATGATTTAAGCCGCGCAGGGAAAGGTCCTTCACATGGCTGGTTTTTCTTCTCATGCTACAACACGGAACAAGCTTACACTTTGCTGGAGGTAAATGCTTCACAGAAAGACAAAGACTTCATCATGGCCGTAAACTGGAAGAAGGCTGAAGAATATATCGCACAGGGTAAAGGGAAGACGGAAAAGGTAAGGTATGCCCACAATACGTATGATGATAAAACACATTCTGCTACGTCAAAAATGGAAAATGAAGTTCTGGTATTGGATGTCTCAGAATTCCCTGATATTGTTTATTTCATTCCATGTGCAAAGTCACCCCACGGATGCGACGTTGATCCGACGGGAGAATACATTGTGGGTAGTGGTAAATTGGCAGCGATGATGCCGGTATTCTCTTTCACAAAAATTCAAAATGCAATCGCCAACAAAGATTATGAAGGTGACTTCAACGGGATACCCGTAATCAAATACGAGGCAGCACTGCATGGTGAGGTTAAGAAACCGGGACTTGGGCCATTGCATACAGAGTTTGATGAAAAAGGTAATGCCTATACCTCCATGTTCGTTTCTTCTGAAATTGTAAAATGGAATGTAAAAACACTGGAGATCCTGGATAGGGTTCCCACCTATTATTCCATTGGGCATTTATCCGTTCCTGGCGGACCTACAGCAAAGCCACATGGCAAGTATGTAATAGCATACAATAAGATCACCAAAGATCGCTATTTGCCTACTGGCCCTGAGTTATCGCAATCTGCGCAGCTTTACGATATCTCCGGAGATAAGATGAGATTGCTTCTCGATTTTCCCACCGTAGGCGAACCGCACTATGCCGAAGCAATTCCGGCCAGCATGATTACACCTACTTCTACTAAGATTTACAAGATAGAAGAAAATGAACATCAGTATGCAGCCAAAGGTGAAGCCCAGGCCAAAGTAGAGCGGAAAGGAAATGAAATTCACGTATACATGACAGCCATCCGATCTCATCTAACGCCGGATAATATTGAAGGTGTACGTTTGGGTGATGAAGTGTTTTTCCATGTAACAAACCTGGAACAGGATTGGGATGTACCGCACGGCTTCGCCATCAAAGGTGCTGCCAACGCTGAGATACTGATCATGCCAGGCGAAACGCAAACATTAAAATGGAAGCCCTTAACTACAGGAGTCGTTCCGTTCTATTGTACCGACTTCTGTTCCGCGCTTCACCAGGAAATGTCCGGCTACATTCGCATATCTCCAGCAGGCAGTAATACGCCACTGAAATTTTCAACCGGAAAGATCGAAGGCCAGCCTTAGGTTGTCAAGAGATCAATTCATAGTTTACAGGTTGAAAGGGCCCCGGTCCCACTGCGATTGGGACGGGGCCTACTTAAACATACCCAATGAAAAAATTAAAACCCCTTTCTCGTATTCTGATTATTCTTTCCGCAGTATTGATGGTCTCCGGCTACTTCCTGCCCTTATGGCAAATTCTCATGTGGGCTCCGCAATACCCGGAAGGGCTCGATATGCAAATCTGGATAAATGACATCAAAGGCGACGTGAAAATCATCAGTGCCCTCAATCATTATATCGG
This sequence comes from Cyclobacteriaceae bacterium, assembly GCA_029858965.1. Taxonomy (GTDB): domain Bacteria; phylum Bacteroidota; class Bacteroidia; order Cytophagales; family Cyclobacteriaceae; genus Chryseolinea. The sequence continues at coordinate 15,102 of JAOUDZ010000030.1, read as the reverse complement.
CATGCGTCATATTGAAGTAAGCATGTTTCCTGAATTTCAATATATGATTTACATTGTTGGATTTCTGATTGCTTTCGGCTTGCTGGCAAGTCTGGTAAACAGACGTTTTATGTTGGTTACCTTTACTACATTGATCATCGCTTGTGCCCTTGCAGCGCTTGTGGATTTTTATCTGTGGGGATACGACTACGGCCACAACCTTGATCCTACTGCCCCCATTATAGTACCAGGTATGTCTTACCAACCTCCGTTAATTGGAACAAAACAGTTGCTGAATTTTACAGCATTTTCAGGCCCGGATATTGGCGGTTGGATCTTTATTGCTTCCGGCATACTGGCCATTGGAACGGTAGTGTTTGAATTCAAGAGATTCCATAACAAAATATGAAAATCCTTATCGCGATATTTTTGTTTGTAGGCTTTATCTCGTGCACTGTGGAGCCTGAGTCACTGCAATATGGCGAGGATGCATGTTATACCTGCAAAATGACCTTAATGGACAAAAAATTTGGTGCAGAGCTCGTAACGAAAAAAGGAAGAGTATATAAGTTTGATGATATTAATTGCATGCTGGATTTCTATAATTCCGGATCTGTTGCTGAGGAGGAATTCTCCTATCGGCTTGTAGTCGACTTCGCTCAACCAGGTACACTGATTGAAGCAAGTGATGCTTTTTATCTGAAATCGCCAGAACTAAAAACACCCATGGCCAGCCAGATTGCTGCTTTTGAAAAAAAAGAAAATATGGATGAGCTAAAGAAACAATGGAATGGCATTTACCTTGTATGGGGAGAGTTGGTGACTCAATTTAAATAATGAACGCAATATTACTTTCCGTCCTGCTATCAGCGGCACCACTGGTTTTGCTTTCCAAGACCATTGTCGTAAGTCGTGACGGTGAAGTTAATTCATTAAAAAAGGCAATAAGTATAGCTGCACCCGGAGATACGCTACTGGTGAAACCAGGGATATATAGAGAGGGCAACCTTCTTGTCAACAAAAGTATTGTGATTCTGGGAGAAGGGCTTCCGGTTTTAGATGGCGAAAACAAATATGAAATTCTTACCATCAATGCCAATGACGTCACGATTTCAGGACTAAAATTTATTGACACCGGTACAGCAAGCATCACCGACATTGCCGCGATTAGTGTCTCAGACGCTAAAGGCATTAAGATCATTGGTAATACATTCCAGGATACTTTTTTTGGAATTCATTTTTCAAATACCACGCAATCCTTAATAGAAAGCAACCAATTGGAATCGGATGCTACGGCAGAGCAAGAAATTGGAAATGGCATTCACTTATGGAAGTGTGAAAATATTACAATCAATAACAATGTAATAAAAGGTCACCGCGATGGAATATATTTTGAATTTGCTACACACTGCCTGATCACAAATAATCGCAGTGAACGAAATCTGCGGTATGGCCTCCATTTTATGTTCTCGCATAATGATGAATACAGGAATAATTTCTTCGTCGACAATGGCGCCGGTGTATCCGTGATGTATACCAAGGGTGTAAAAATGATCAATAACACTTTTAAGCATAACTGGGGGTCATCTTCATACGGCCTGCTGCTCAAAGAGATCAGTGACAGTTTTGTAACCGGAAATAGATTCCTGGAGAATTCTATTGGCATTTATATGGAGGGATCCAGCCGGATCGAATTAACAGATAATTTATTTTACAGAAACGGCTACGCTGTAAAGTTGCAAGCCAGCTGTGATGGTAACACGTTTACGCACAACAACTTCTCATCCAACACCTTCGATATTGCTACCAACGGAAATCTTGTATTGAATACGATAAACAGCAACTACTGGGACCGATACGAAGGCTATGACCTGAATAAAGATAACATTGGCGACATCCCCTACCGGCCCGTTAGCATGTATTCTATGGTGGTTGAACGTATGCCAACTGCTGTTTTGCTGTGGCGGAGTTTTCTGGTGTTCCTGATGGACCGTGCTGAAAAAGCTATCCCGGTACTAACTCCTGAAAATCTGAAAGATGAATCACCTTCAATCAAACCCTATGATCTTATTTAATAATGTTTGCAAAAATTTCGGAAAATTGAAGGCATTGGATGATATCAATCTGGAATTGAACGCCGGAAAGAGTTACGCGCTTGTCGGCCCCAATGGATCAGGAAAGACCACATTGATAAAGAGTTTATTGGGCCTTGTCGTGCCCACTACCGGGGAAATTCTGTTTGACAAAAAAAGCATCGCCAACGATTGGAAGTACCGCAAAAAAATAGGCTACATGCCGCAGATTGGACGGTATCCCGACAATATGACCATAGGCCAATTGGTGGATATGATGAAGAACATCCGCGGGGATGAGGATCACGAAAAAGTGGACGAAGAATTGATCGACGCTTTCAAGCTGTATAAAATCTATGAGAAGCGAATGCATACACTATCAGGAGGAACCAGGCAAAAGGTAAGTGCCGCATTGGCATTTCTTTTCAATGCCCCGGTGCTAATCCTGGATGAGCCAACGGCAGGACTAGATCCTGTATCCGTCGAGATTCTGAAAGAGAAAATTCTGCATGAAAAACGCAGGGGAAAACTATTGCTTATATCTTCGCACATTCTTAATGATTTGGAGGAACTCGCCACGGAGGTGGTTTACATTTTCGAGGGAAAAGTACATTTTAACAATACCATTGAATCCCTAAAAATGGAAACTAATGAAAAACGATTGGGTAAAGCAATAGCTACCTTCATACGCCAAAAAGAATTATTAGCTTCTATCAATCAATAATATGACACGCGTTATTAAGTATATTTTCTACGACATCCTCCGCACGCGATTTATTCTCCTGTACACAGTTTTCTTGCTGGTGAGCACCTTTGCTATGTTTCAGTTGGATAGTGATACAGGCAAAGTTGTTCTTAGTTTATTGAATATTATATTGATTGTTGTGCCACTTATAAGTGTGGTTTTCACCACGATCCATTTCTACAATTCGTACGAGTTTATAGAACTGATGCTCGCCCAACCCGTAAATCGCAGCGTAATATTTTTGGGTGAGTATCTCTCTGTGGCAATATCACTTTGTAGCGCCTGTCTGGTAGGAATTGGCGTTCCCGCTTTATTGTTTGGAGCGGATGAACGGGCTATCACATTACTTTTTACCGGAGTAACGCTTACGCTGGTATTTGTCTCCTTAGCCTTCCTTGCTTCTGTGCTGACCCGGGACAAAGCAAAGGCTATCGGTATTGCCTTGTTATTTTGGTTCTATTTCTCACTGATCTACGATGGTCTCTTGTTGTGGGTAGTATTCAGCTTCAGTGACTATCCGCTGGAAAAGGTAACCCTTGCCCTAATTGCGCTAAATCCTGTTGACCTGGCAAGGATCATTATGCTGTTGAAACTTGACATTGCCGCGCTAATGGGCTACACGGGAGCATTTTACAAGGATTTTTTTGGAAGCCATGCAGGTATCATATTTTCAACTTCCATACTTGTTATATGGATCATCGTGCCGTTAATGGCTGCCTCACGGATCTTTTCCAAAAAGGATTTATGAGATTTTGGCTTGAGCACCAAAGCGCGTTTTATTGGTGACGTTCTCCACGATAATAAGCGCTTTTGTATATCCATACATAGATTGTTACATTAATCGCGTTTTAGATGAAAGTACGAAATGATATTACCACGCGGGAAGATATTGAGCTTTTGGTAAACCACTTCTATGCGTGCGTGCAGTCAGATGCACTGCTTTCACCACAGTTTAGCCACGTGGACTGGCCCAAACACTTACCGATAATGTATAATTTCTGGTCATCCATGATTTTGGGTGAACAAAGCTATCAAGGAAATCCTTTTCAAAAACACATAAACCTTGCTATTGGTAGTGAACATTTTGGACAATGGCTGAGACTGTTTGTCAATACAGTGGATGAGAACTTTCAAGGGGAAAGAGCTGAAGAAATCAAAACCAGAGCCCAACATATCGCACAACTATTTCAGCATAAAATGGGATTACACTAGAAGTGGATGTAAATCCCAAACGCAGGATACTAACTGCCCTATAACCCGTCAAAATCTGATTTTATGACCTTCAAGTTCGAGTTTTCCTTCCTTCTCCATTTTTTTTATCGTTCGTATCACGGTTTCCACACGGAGTCCGGTCATATCTGCAAGTTGCTGCCGGGTAAAAGGAATAATCATTTTCTCCCCGAGATCTTCTCTGCTCAAGTTAGATTTGAAATATTTCAGCAACGTGTTGAGTCGATGTTCGGGATCATATGACGAAACCTCTGTCAGTATCATCGTCTTATATTGCAGGCGTTTGCAGAGTACCTGGTCTAGCTTAAGATGAATCTCAAAGTTTTCTTGCAGCAACTGCAGGAATTCCGCTCTTGGCAACCTCCAGACCTTGCTCGGCATTGTTGCCATGGCGCTGCTTGGGTAGTTGAATCTCCCGAGCAACGCAGGTTCTCCAAAGCTTTCGCCTGCATTAAAAATTCCTTGTGTGAATTCCTGGCCATCCGGGTTAATGATGTACATCTTTACTTGCCCATGTTCAACCTGGAGGAAGTCCCGTGCAGGATCACCTTCTTCAACCAAAACCTGGTCCTTCTTAAGATTTACCAGCCTTGCGTTGTATTGCAGAAATAATTGTGTCGGAATCAATTTTCTTCTCTTCTGGACAAGAAAATTAGACAAATCAATAGGATATGTCATACACAAGGAGCTTATTTTATAACATAAAGTGGACTGAACAGTTGGTCGCCTGACACTCCTGTGGATTAATTGAGCGTTGTTCCGATAATCAAACAACCACGGCGCAGGCAGCTTCTGTTTTACGATCTGTTTCGCCACCGTGTTCCGCCAAATGAAATAGATCCGTAACCTTAATGTTCCTTTCCTTCCGGCGTTTCGTTCCGGAATGGTCCCAAAGAAGTTCTATTGGTGAATCCTCTGTTCTTGCGCTTTTATTATATTCGGAAACAGAATGTTATTTTCTAAGTGAATATGTTGCATCAAATCCTTGTCGAATTCCTGGAGCATTGTGTAGGTTAGCTTAAAGGTGGGGCAGGCATATTCGGGAGGCGAATAGTTCGCGGTCAGCGTACGAATAGATTTAATCAGGCGACCCGCATTTTCGTGTTCATGCTCCATTACCGCAATGGGAGCCTCAAGATGTAACGAGGCACCCCTCAGCATATTTTCAGTAATACCGTTCTTGAATAATTTGCGCGCAGCAGGAAAAAGTATTTCCTCTTCTTTAGGCAAATGTCCCAAAAGCTCTTCGGCCAGTCGGTCAAAGTCATCATGCACCTCCAATAGAAAAGGACTATCTTCCCTGTGGACCTCGCATACTTTGTCCAGCATTTCCTGAATACGCGGAATAGAATCTCTCACATAGCCATGGTGATGTTGGACAATAAAATCAATCAAAACGGAAGGATCCCACGTCCCAAAATTCATGTGGTTATCAACTCCTAGACCGGCGCTTTCCCGTTGTATCTCCTGCCATACGAAAGCTGCGTCCAGTTCCGCTTTTTCACAGGTCTGAACAAAAGGCTTTCTTCCTCCACAGCAGTAATCGAGGTTATAGCGGTTCAATATCACGAGTGCTCGTGGAAATCTTAGCGCCACATCGGCTACCGTCATGTTTTCCAAATCCAGTTGATTCGCTACAGTTATCATGATCAGTTATTTAAGTTTTACAATGACGAAAGTTGGAACGATTATTTATCTGTTTGTTATGATCGCAATCATAGTGCAAGAATCAATTCAAAGAGTTATTCCTTCAGGCGGTTAAGCCTTTTATGATCAACAATGACTGGATTATTCTATTCCCGGTTTGCGGGAAAACGCGTATTAAGAAAGGGATTCCGCATCAAACCGTTTTGACATAATATGATGCTCTGCGGGAATTCTGTTATGGTATGACTGACACAAGGCTTGATTTTTAATACGGAGGCGTAAGGATAGGCCAGGCAGGGAAATCGACTACCCTGGGAAAATGCTGATTACCTAACAGCAGTCTGGTAAAAATAACTAAATTACTTTATGCCGATTTTACTTCATCAACAAAATACATTTCAACATCACCTTTGCTTTTTGTGACAATCTTTCCACGATCGGTACAAGCAAAATAATCTTTAACCAGCGCAAAGGTGTCGGCAGATATATTGACTTTACCCGGTTCGCCGTGTTGTTCCATTTGGGATGCCAGGTTTACCGCATCGCCCCAGATGTCGTAAGCAAATTTTTTCGATCCAACAACGCCTGCCACCAGCGGGCCTGTGTGTATTCCAATTCTTACTTCAAAAACAGGAAGGTTTTGTATCTTGTTAGCCGAGCCGAATTCTTTGACAAACTGCTGCATGTCAAGCGCAGCGCGTACAGCCTTATACGCATTTTCATTATCAGCCTGCGGCAATCCGCTGGCGCACATGTATGCGTCACCAATGGTCTTTATTTTTTCCATGCCATACTTGGCGATAATATTATCAAAAGCGCCAAACACCTCATCAAGTTGCATCACCAGCTTGACGGGCGTAAGTATTTCTGCGATGGCCGTAAACCCTTTAATATCCGCAAACAATACGCTTACCTGTTCATGCTTTCGGGCGTACGATTTTCCGAATTTTTTAAGTTCCTCTGCAATTTCATCAGGGAGGATATTCAGCAGCAAGGAATCGGATTGGGCCTTAGCCTTTTCGATTATTGCCTTCTGCTTTTGTATCTCCTTGGTGCGCTCCAATACCTTTTCTTCCAATTGTTCATTGTACGTCTGCAGCTCCTGTATTAGCTGCTTGTTGTTTCGCCGCAGCATTACAGTTTCAATAGCATTGTCGATGGTTATTTTCAATTCATCTTTGTCCCAGGGCTTTGTGATGTAACGGTAAACTTTCCCCGTATTGATGGCTTCTATTATTGACTCCATGTCGCTAAAGCCGGTAAGGATTATTCGGATATTATCCTGGTCACTGGGAATGTGCTGTAAAAACTGTACACCGGTCATATTGGGCATGCGCTGATCCGTAACCACAACGTGGATATCATTCCTGGAAAGGACTTCCATTCCTTCATCACCGCTACTTGCCGTATATATATTATAACTTCTCCGTAGCGCGGCCCTAAAGGAGTTTAGATTATTCTCTTCATCATCTACGTAGAGAACATTAAAGGTATCTTTTAGCACTTCCATGTGTAACTTTATTATGCTTGTTCGACAAGCCTATTAATTAGCAAATTTGGTGAATACATCAAAATATTCCCATAATTGACTATTACATTATACCGAAAGAAATTGACAATCCCAACAAGCTTTATTTTGCAACATGGCAATATTTTCGAGCATCATGCAGTAGCCCCTCCTATCATAGGAATTCATTTATTTATCACCTCGCTCGATGGCCTCTGTTATGTTCCTGACGATCGTATTTAATTTGTCACCAGAACTCTCCATGTGGGTAACAATAGTTTTAGCTTCTTCATTCAGATCGCATTTTGCTGCCAGATTTATCAAACCAAGGATGCTGGCGACCGGTGAACGGAGCTCATGAGCGATGATAAAAGCAGATTCTTCCGCGGCCTGGTTTTTCTTTTCAAGTTTAGCAGTGCGTTCTTTTACCAGCAACTCCAGATTTTCGTTAATACCTTGAATTTCTTCTGCCTGGGACTGTATTTGCTCATTTTGCAGCTGAATTTCATCAGCCTGCCTTTGAAGCTCCAGCGTCCGTTGTCTCACTTTTTCCTCAAGGAGTTCATTGTATGCCTTTAATTCACTGATCAGTTGCTTATTACTTCGCCGGAGCATGATGGTCTCGATAGCGTTGTCAATGGTGATTTTTAGTTCCTCCCTGTCCCAGGGTTTGGTGATATAGCGATAAACTTTCCCTGTGTTAATGGCGTCAATAATGGACTCCATATCACTAAATCCGGTGAGGATCATCCGGATATTGTCCTGCTCTCCCGGAATATGTTGTAAAAACTGGACCCCGGTCATATTGGGCATCCGTTGATCTGTGATGATAACATGAATATCGGTTTTGCTAAGCACTTCCATACCTTGTTCCCCACTCAATGCTGTGTAGACATTGTAATTCCTGCGCAAAGCCGCCCTGAATGAATTCAGGTTATGCTCTTCATCATCCACATAAAGAATATTGTAGGTATCAGTTCGAACGTCCATATCCTAAACCTCAGATTCCTGCTTTACCGGTAAACTAATAACAAATTCGGTTCCTTCACCAGGATTTGAAAATACTTCAATTTCGCCATGGTGCTTTTGAATAATACCAAAAGAAATAGACAACCCCAACCCGGTTCCCTTTCCAACATCTTTTGTTGTGAAGAACGGGTCAAATATTTTTTTCCGTACAACTTCCGACATACCGGCGCCTGTATCCTTGATGGACACTTTTACCAGATTACCTTCCTGCCTCGTTCGTATGAATACAGTACCTTCACCCGGAATAGCCTGAATAGCATTGGATAGAATATTCATAAATACCTGATTTATTTTCCCGGGAAAACATTCCACCTCCTCTATTTTTCCGAAGTCCTTAACGATTTGAATCCTGTTTTTAAAGGAGCTGTGTAACAGGGTTAGCGTAGATTCCAGACTTTCATTCAGGTTAGCTTTGAGAAATACATTCTGATCCAACCGTGAAAAATTCCGAAGGCCCTTCACTATTTCGGAAGTTCGCATGGCGCCATCTTCAATTCCTTTAAGCAGATCATTTACTTCCCGCATGGTAAAATCGATCTGTGCATCCTGCTTAAACTGTTCAACTTCGAGAAATTCCTTTTCCATGCCTTTTTCGCGAACTACTTTTTCGTAGCTGCCAATAATTTTAAGAATATCATCCAAATCATCCTTCAGTGGTTGAATGTTGGCTGTTACAAAATTAATGGGGTTATTTATTTCGTGTGCAATCCCTGCAGTCAGTTGACCCAGCGATGCCATTTTTTCTGCCTGGACTAGTTGTTCCTGTGCTGCTTGAAGATCCGCTACGGTGGCGTGAAGAGCATCGTTTGTGGATGCCAGGCTAAGATTTGCATGACGCAGTTCTTCCCTGGCCTTGCCTAGGTCCACTACCATTTTGTTAAATGCGGTTGCCAGTTCCCCAATTTCATCTCCCGAATCGTTTATAACACGTTGTGTAAGGTCGCCATCACCAACTTTATTGGCTGCGTCACGCAATGCTAAAACAGGGACCGAAATGTTCCGCGCCAGCCAGAAGCCTATAATAATACCGATAACCAGAAATACACCGCTGACCAACATTGACGTAAGGCGAATTTCCTTTTTTCCAATGCTAATCTGGTCCGTTGTGAGTCCCAGTTCAATAGCGCCAGACATCATTTCCGTAGTAAATGGGGAGCGCTTCCTTATTACAGATTCTGAGGAAATAAGAGATTCGGTTTTTTCAGGAAAAGTTTTCAATAGTGAATCCTTGATCGAAAACCGCTGATGGTCACTGCTCCAAATCGTATCTGTCATCAGCAGGCTGACAAATTGAAGCCGCGGGTCATCCTTAACAAAGCTCATGGCCGTCTGAACCCCCTCAAAGTTTTCTTCCGTGAGCGCTATTCGTACGCCCAGCGAGATCGTATTGGCCAGGTTTTGCACTTCATTGTTGTAATTATTAAGCAGATACTTTTCCTGTTGTGCTGGAAAATAAAAAAGAGAAAAGAAAGAAAACATCAGCACAATCGTGATAACGGTAAACCAGATTTTTGTTTTTAAAGTGATTCGCATATTGATGAACCGAATTTAAACCTTTACCAGTGAATCCGTTCAAAATGGTAAACTATTCCAGGACAATAACAGGGTAGGAAAATTCAAAAAGATTTCTGTCCGTCAATCTCGGTTATTTTAATACCATCATTGCCAGAAAAGTTATCTGTAATGCCTATAGCCCCAGGATTCTGCAAAACAAAAGACTCCAGCTCAGCGGCCGTATTGCAAAACGTGGGAGGGTCGGCGTTGCCGGCAAATGAAAGTTCAAGCCAAAATCGCTTAACCCTATCTCCACTCATGTTATATACTTTTTGACAAGCACTTTGCCCAGCAGGAGTGGTAGTCTTCATTAACGCAATGTGTACTTTTGTTCCATCACTCCATCTTTGCCGTTCACCTTTCATAACTGACCTCAATTCAGCCATTTTCATTTCCGAGGGTGCACCTTTTGTATGGCTGATCACAGTAATCATTGTTTCCTGCGCATTTGCAATTATCCCAACAGACAGTAACAGAATAACAGAAAGATACTTTCTGCACGCTGAAAATCTGTGTGGTCTGAAGTTCATTTGTTGCTATTTATACTTAAAATCCTACAGCGAGTTGTGCAGTAAGCTTGTCGGCATCTCCGCTGATTTCTGAGTGTTGGCGCTGATATTCAACCTTAAGTGCAATCAGGTAGTTAATATTGTACCGTATACCCCCCACAAAGGATCTCGTGTTATCTTTATGATAATAGATTTCGCCGGCCTGATAGCTTAACGCGTCAAGCCTTATATAGGGCACAACTTTTTCCTTTATTTTAATCCCTGCATAAGCATAGAATGCAACCGTTTGCTTCGCCCCTGTCGTGTCAGTTTTGTTACTGCCCACTGTTGTTTCCGTCAGCAATTCGAACTTCTTTCCAAAATAAGATAATGATCCAGTGATCAGATTCTGCCTAACCTCCCAATCAAGGACACCATCGTGCGTGACACTCCCTTTTGCGATAACATCATTATACCAGGACGCACCTATTCGCAGCCCTGCGGCAGGCTTAATGTGTACAGCCGCAGTAATGGATTTGCCTTTGTCGTTATCCAGTACATCACTAGAGCCAATACCATTTCCCAGCATGAAGTCATAGCCAAATTTCGCTCCACCAAGGTTTTGCCCCCGAAAACTGATACCTGTAGTGTGTATTGGTATAATATTGGCATCAAACAAAAGTGGCCGATAAATGGTGGGGAAGAAAACTCTACCATGGTGGTAGGTATCATTCCAATAATTTACTGGCGTATGGTGCTTGCCCACAAGTACATTGTGATTGCCTGCAATATTGAATTTAATAACGATCCGCTCAATACTCACAGCAAATTTTGTTGCTGAAGACGGCGTGTACTTGAATACAGTTTCCCCCAGAAAGGAAAAGCGGTCGTTTAGCTGTGAGGTAATGAACAAATCCTGCTCATCAATCCCAAATGATGCTTTACCATTCTGCACACTTGTTACGACATCAGCAAAGCCTCTGATTTGCGTATTTTGCCCAAATAGCGTTCTGGTAGTACCAAGGCATACCATCAAAACAGAGACAAGGATTACGACTTTTTTCAAAAGGCTGTAGATATTTCGAACTAAATATAACAGAATTATTTAATAATGCACGCCATATTCTGGCGGGGATTGAACAGGTTCGAATATTCAAACGGCCTGTGCCGCCCTGCTTTGACTAAGGGTAGACCTAGCGTTGATCACTCACTCTCACAAAGCCATTACGCCCGATTCGATTACCATATGTACGGGGCAAAAAATAAATCCAGGTCATTGTACACAGTTCAAGATGCTGCAGAAGACAAAATCCGGCTGCCTGTTTCGTGTGCTTGCTTTCCTATAGGTTTATTTCTACTTTCGACGGTATAGGCACTTGAACAATAAGATGTAATTATTGCACTCGCCTCCTAGACTATTTTTGTGAAATGAAGCATATTCACTAAAATCACAAAACAATATTAATCTGTGTATACTTAATGACAGAAACTTTTACATCGCCCCTTGGCGCATTTTACCATTGGGAACGTCAGACCCCGGACAGTACTTTTCTAAGACAGCCCGTAGGTGGTCAATGGCAGCACTATACATACCGTGAAGCCGGTGAGCAAATCAGACGAATGGCCAGCGCATTGATCACGCTTAGTCTTCCGCCCCAAAGTAACATCGCCATCCTCTCCAAAAACTGCGCCCACTGGATCATTACGGACCTCGCTATCTGGATGGCCGGGCATGTTTCAGTGCCCATTTACCCGACACTATCGGCTAAAGGTATTCAATTCATTCTTGAGCACAGCGAGGCAAAAGCAATCTTCATCGGAAAGCTGGACGACTTCGAAAAACAACGTCCAGGAATTCCCGAATCGGTCAAAAGGATTAGTTTCCCGGCTTATGGTGCCCATGAAGGAGATGACTGGAATAACCTTCTCCGGGCAAATCCTGTTGCAGAAAGCCAAGTGCCAGATCCAACAGCGCTCGCCTCCATCATGTATTCCTCCGGGACAACCGGCTTTCCAAAGGGTATCATGCTTCCCTTTAAAGCTTTTGATTTTGTGGGCCGCTCTATCGCTCAACATCTAAATATTAATTCCGCAGATCGGTTCTTCTCTTATCTTCCACTGAGTCATATTGCTGAAAAAGCCTATGTTGAAATGGGAGTCTTGTATTCCGGGAGTTCCGTATCCTTCGCAGAGTCTTTGGAAAAGTTTACAGCCAACTTGCAGGAGGTTGAGCCTACGGTCTTTGGCGGAGTGCCCCGTATTTTTGCGAAATTCCAGGAAGGTGTATTGGCTAAAATGTCGCAGCAGAAACTGGATTTACTTTTATCCATTCCAATCCTTTCCTCCATCGTTAAAAAGACGGTTCGGAAAAAACTTGGTTTTGGAAAATCAAGGGCGATCATAAGTGGTGCCGCTCCCATTCCCGTCGCCTTATTGCGTTGGTACAAAGCGCTAGGCATTGAAATTCAAGAGATCTACGGGATGACCGAAAACTGTGGTTACTCTCACGGCGATCACGGAAAGTCCCAGCGTTTGGGAACAGTTGGCAAAACGTGGACTGACATTGAATGTAAGCTTAGCGATGAAGGCGAAATTCTGACGAGACATCCAGGGATGATGACGGGTTATTTCAAAGATTCCGAAACCACTTCGAAGGTCTTCACAACTGATGGATTTTTGAAAACGGGTGATAAAGGAACGATCGATGAAGAAGGATACCTAACGATCACTGGGCGGGTCAAAGATCAATTCAAGACTGACAAAGCAAAATTCATTGCTCCCGCTCCTATTGAAATGAAGTTCTCGATAAATAAAGACATTGAACAAGTGTGTGTAGTAGGTATGGGAATTCCTCAACCCATTGCCCTGATTGTTTTGTCAGCTGCCGCGAAAGCAAAAACAAAAGCTGCTGTCCGGAAGAGCCTCAGCCAGACATTGGCGGAAATCAACCCCTCGCTGGAAAGTTACGAACGATTGGCAAAGGTCGTTATCCTACGGGAAGACTGGACGATAGAAAATGGATTAATGACACCTTCCTTGAAAGTAAAACGAAATGAGATAGAGAAAATCCACGCCGAAAAGTATTCCCATTGGTATCGTCATGAAGAAGAAGTACTTTGGGATTAGCACAATTGTTGTTCCCAGGGTTCACGCAACGCTGGTTGTTTCCAGGTTACTCCTGGACGCACCGTTTCTTCTGATTATAATTCCGATACTCGATATATCACTTGCCGTTCTTTTAAGTAATTCATTACGAACATGAAGTTTTGCTCGTGTTCACCCAGGAACTCTGCCGGGGAAACACCCTTGCGTGCAAATTTCCCATCCAATACAAGATTAACGGCGGCAGTACATGTGTAACCTGTTGTTCGGGCCATCGATAATGTGTTGGTTGCTTTATTTGTTCGATCAAGTAAATTGTACTCAAAGCCCTTGGCCCTACCCCCTTCTTCTCCCTGTATACGAATACGCATCACGGTAAACTCTTCTTCCCCGGGCTTTAATTTCCACTTTGGGAAAAGTAGTTTTCCGGTAACATCCACAGGTCGGATTTTAACGCCTTTTACTTCTACCTCCTCAAAGGAGAAAAAACCTGATTCTCTTAATACCCTCAAGTATTCGATGCATCCCGGATAACGCAACGTTTTCTCGATCATATTTGGAATATCCGGCATTGTTTTGATCAATGAGCGCAACCCATCGGAATTCCAGGATTCGAGTGTGCCAACACCTTCGAAAGGTATAAGCTCTGGATCTGATAAAGCCTCTTTCGTAACAAGTACTCCGTTCTGCACATAACGTGCGGGCCGAATGTATTCCTCAATAACATCAATCGGTGAGAAAACGGCCTTGTATTCGTATGGCCACTCTCGCACAACAGGCAATCCACCGACAAGGCATTCATATGAGTCAATCTTCATTCGCTTGTGATGATAACCCAGGATAATATTACCCATGCCCGGCGCAACACCACAATCCGTAACAACAGTTACTTTTTTTTCATTTGCCAACGCATCCAACTGGAATGGATCCTCCGGAAAGAAAGAGATATCAACCATATCTTTGCCTGCCTCAATAACGGTCCGAACCGTCTGAAAACCCATAAATCCCGGTACGGCGCCAACCACAATATCAAAAGGCTGGATAACAGAGGACAACAAAGCATGATCTGAAAAGTCATGTTGCTGCACTTGAATACCTTGTTGACGCAGTGGCTCCAAGGCCTCTTCATTTATATCAAGCGCGGTTACATCAAATGTGTGGGAAAGGTCGATGGCAATCGCTTTACCAACGAGGCCAGCACCGAGCACTATGATCTTCTTCATGGCTTTGGTTATTTATACAAGGCGCAAATTAAAGTATTCTTGCAGGATGCATCAAAATGTTCAAAAGATTCTTTGCCAAAGGACATACAACATAAACACCGATTAGCAACATAAGAACATTATTTTCTACTAACTTCCGCAGTCAATTTTCGATATTATGGAAGTCAATAAATTTATCGAGCGTGCCCGGCAATCTGCATTTCACCTCTGGTTGTTAAACCTGGGGCTTCAGCGCATGATTCCCTTTAACAAGCCACATGATTTCAGGGTTGCAGAAATTGGTGATCATCATGTAAAAATGGTAATACCCTACAAGCGAAAGAACTTTAATCACATTCGTGGTCTTCATGCCTGTGCACTGGCCACCATTTCTGAATATGCCACAGGATTTATGTTGCTGTCAAAATTAGGATTCGATACATATCGCATTATCATGCAACGCATGGAAATGGACTATCATTACCAGGGCAAAACAGATGCTGTAGCTGAATTTTCCATATTGCCGGATTGGTTGAAGCAAAACATC
>JAOUDZ010000212.1 GCA_029858965.1 Cyclobacteriaceae bacterium | reverse complement strand
CTTCTTCAATGGTCTCAGCCTCTTCACCCACAGCAGTGGCGATCGTGCTCAGTCCGACAGGCCCACCTTTGAACTTTTCTATGATCGTAAGCAGAATCCGGATATCCATATCGTCCAAACCGTTTTGATCAACGTCCAGTGCTTTGAGCGCCACTTGTGCAATATCCATGGTGATCACGCCATCGCCTTTTATCTGGGCGAAGTCGCGGGTGCGTCGCAAAAGGTTGTTTGCAATGCGGGGAGTCCCTCTGCTTCTTCTTGCAATTTCAAAAGCAGCGTCGTCTTCCATGGGTGAGTTAATAATTCCTGCAGAGCGTTTTACGATCCGCGTGAGCAAGGTCGAATCATAATATTCCAATCGGGCGTTAATTCCAAAACGCGCACGAAGTGGAGAAGTAAGCAGCCCTGCCCGTGTTGTTGCACCTATTAGCGTGAATGGATTCAATCCAATTTGAACGGATCGGGCGTTCGGCCCCGAGTCCAGCATAATGTCAATCCGGAAATCTTCCATTGCCGAATACAAATATTCTTCAACAACCGGATTGAGCCGGTGAATCTCGTCAATGAATAGTACGTCATGGGTCTCCAGATTGGTTAGAAGTCCGGCCAAATCGCTTGGTTTATCCAACACGGGCCCAGATGTGATCTTGATGCCCGCCTCGAGCTCATTGGCAATAATATACGATAAGGTAGTCTTGCCAAGTCCTGGCGGGCCGTGGAGTAAAACGTGGTCTAAGGATTCTCCACGCTGTTTGGCCGCCTGAACGAAAACCTTAATGTTATCAACAATTTTTTGCTGCCCCGAAAAATCACTGAAGGAGAGCGGGCGTAAGGCTCTTTCTATTTCTTTTTCAGCTGCACCTTGTTCTTCGTTGTCCGCTTTGAGGTAGTCTTCGCGCATGTGTGAAGTTAATATTTTATCGAATGACTTGTTAGTCGTTCGATTATTGACAAAGGTCTGCATTATTTTGGTAATTCAGGATATTCATTGCCGCTTTGAATATCTGTGCCTCATTTATGTCCTGGCACTATCGATGAGATTGAAATACGGCGCTAAACCAATAACGGCAATGTTGCATTGAGCCAATTTTCATAACTTGCATGGACAGCAAACCATGAGTATCCGGAATAAGAACATCTTGTATTCAATCATATTATTCGCCGTGGTTTTTGCAGTTTGGCTGTATCGAAGAAATCAAGCCCCTGACCCTATACGGATAGAGGGAAAAACGATGGGGACATCCTATCATATCACCTATTTTGACCCCAGGGGTTTTAACTTTAAGGACGCTGTTGATTCCCTTTTGCTGGTCGTGAATAGATCCATCAATAATTATGACTCTGCCTCTGAGGTATCGCACTTTAATAAAAGCACAGTGGGTCTGGCATTTCGCCTGCCTCATTTGAGTAAACCTATTGAAAAGGCAAAGCAAGTCTTTTTGGAATCCGGTGGAGCTTTTGACCCTACAGTTATGCCGCTCGTTAATGCCTGGGGGTTTGGGCCTGATAATCGAATAGATCCGGATAGTGCACAAGTTGATTCTATCAAGGCATTTGTTGGGTTTGATAAGATCCGTCTTACGAAAGACAGTATAGTAAAACTTGATCCACGAGTTCAATTAGATTTTGGTGGAATAGGCCAGGGATACGGAGCGGATGTTGTGACTGAATTTCTAAGATCGAAAGGTATTACGGATATGCTTGTGGAGGTAGGCGGCGAAGGAATGGCGGTCGGAAAAAACTTAAAAACAAATAAGCTTTGGGAAATCGGTATTTTAGATCCGAACTCCACGTATGAAAATCAATTTTTTAAAGCTTACGTAGCCTTGCACGACAAATCATTTACTACCTCAGGGAATTATTTTAATTATCACGAAATTAATGGAAAGAAATATTCACATACTATTGATCCGTTAACAGGCTTCCCGGCTCAACGTGCTATCCTCAGTGCCTCTGTATTTGCAGATGATGGTGTAACGGCAGATGTTTGGGGAACTGCATTCATGTCAATGGGGCATGAGAAGGCGATTAAAATACTAAAGGAGCATCCTGAATTGGATGCCATACTGATGTATTCTGTGCCGGGGGGCATAATGGAAACGTACATTACTCCTGGAATAAGTCGATTTGTAAAACTTGAACCGTAACTTTCATTTATGGTATTCTCAATATTGGTGCTCTTTTTGACACCTTTGATTTCAGGGCTGCTGATTTACCTGGTGCCTAAAAGCAAGGACACAAATTACAAGTTGCTCTTGGTGTTTGGAGGATCATATCTTTTTGCTATAACGGTCATTCATATTTTACCCGAATTATACAGTCAAAGTTTAGGTATTGAGTTAATTGGATTATTCGTCCTGGCAGGGTTTTTCCTTCAACAGCTTTTGGAATACTTTACTTCTGGGATCGAGCATGGACATATTCATACACACGAACATCATGGTCATGATCACCAAAAACATTCGCATCATCGCCATGGAAATAGATCAATCTCTGCACTGGTGCTTTTGTTCGCGTTGTGCATCCATGCTTTCCTGGAAGGTGCGATGCTCGCAAAGCCAATTGGTTTAGGATCGATATATGATATCAATGCGATATTATTGGGGATCGCGCTTCATCGTGCGCCGGCGGCATTTGCGCTCATGACGGTGCTAGCCTTTCAGTTGCATTCACGAAATAAGGCAATACCGCATCTCATTGGATTTTCCCTTGCGGCACCTATGGGACTTTTGTTTAGCACCTACTTGGTAAATCATGAAGTAATTTCAGCAACTGCTCTACTTTATTTGTTCGCAGTGGTCAGTGGAAACTTTCTGCACATCTCGACAACCATTGTTTTTGAAAGTAGCCCGGAGCATCGGTTCCATGCAAAAAAAATGGCAGTGGCAATTGTTGGAGCTTTACTTGCGGTAGGGGTACAATATATACTTTGAAAAGAGATTCCAAAAACTAACATGAGCCTCTCGAAGTGCTGAACCCCGTGGCGTCGGGATCATGCGTTTTTCAAGATCTTTCGATTGGTACGATTGTTCAGCAGACAGAATAT
>JAOUDZ010000211.1 GCA_029858965.1 Cyclobacteriaceae bacterium | reverse complement strand
ATTTTCGTTGAGAGTAGAAAAGGACAGGAAGTATTGAAGTTGAAAATATCAATAATCGAGTTCTTCTTCCTCCACTCCCAAGGCAGAATTGCATCAGGCTGCAACCAGAGCAACACGAAATTTTATTCAATTGCCGAGGGCAAGGGAAGTGTTAAAGTCTATATTTTGGGATTATCGAACCAAGCAACGTACATTGATGAAATTCGTATCAACTTCGTGCACGATAGCAGGGAACAAGTAGAGGATGCAATGAAGCTTAGGCGTCAAGATCACAACGTAAACCCACCGGGAAGTCCATCACTTAAACTTATAATAATGTATGCTACAAAACCACCGACAGTAATCAATGCGAATGTCTTGGGTGCGTCAACTTTCCAAACAGATATTTTGGCTACATATTTCTCAATGTTTTCAAAGCTTGACGAGTAACTAACCTTCTGCAATATGCCATTTGCGTCCTTTAAACGTATGAACCCAACTATCGTTTCATCGTCCATACTTGTGATTCTAATAATTTGAGTCAGCCCTGTATTTAGCACAAACTTATACTTCTTTCCTGGTTCCAATTTTGACAAGAAATCCTTCGTGATAGGTTCTTTCTTTGTAAGATTCTTGTATGAAAAACAGGAGGATAGCAACAGCGAAAGCGATACCAATATTGCTAGCTGTTTCATAGGTTGGCCTTTTGGTTTATTTAAACAAGGTATGAATAAGCCATCATTGGGTTTAACTCAAATCGTTCAATTATTGGCGCATATCAATCAGGGTTAATAAAAAAGGCCAGGCTTTCACCTGAACCCGACATTCAGCAAACAGCCAGCAAAATCGAAATTCAATGCCTTCCAACAATAAATCGCAAGGCCCTTTCAATAGCTTTCAGGAACGTTAGGAACATAGCCGCGAAGAAATTCCGGATGTCAGCGAGCAGTATTTTGATGCGGAGCCAAAGCATATTGCAAAGAAACAAAAAAAAGACAGGCCGTTAGACCTACCTTGGTTTGTGAGTAATACAGTAGTGATAACACAAAGCAATCCAGGTTGTGGGATACAGCCAAATTTCAGCCTGTACGGTTTTCCTGACAATTTATTGTCTGGTTTTCCTGACTATGTCTGAATTCAGGATGGTGCGGTACGAATGAGAAAGACCTTGCAGATGTGAGAGATAAGACACCCGCTGAGAGGCGCACACTTGACATTAATGAAACGTAGGTAAGTTTGATCGTGCTGGCAGTTATGTTGCCAGAGCACTGCATACCTTCCGCATGCCCGAAAATAAAAAGCCCAATGTGTTTATTTATAACACATTAGGCTTAAATATGTGTAGTCCGTACGGGAATCGAACCCGTGTTACCAGAATGAAAATCTGGTGTCCTAACCCCTAGACGAACGGACCATTTTGGGCACATGTACGGCCCTTTCCCATATTCCCCCAAAAAGAGGCTGCAAAGATAGATCGGTGATGTTGATTTGCAAACCTGTGCGGTAAAATTTTAGGGAAACCATATTTTATTTCGTTGGTTTTGGTCGCTAGGTCATTTATTTTTGCCATCTCGAAATTTAAACACCATAAATAAAATGACTAAAGTAGGTATTAACGGTTTTGGCCGTATCGGCCGCCTGGCATTCAGAGCTGCAATCAATCGAAAGGATATTGAAATCGTTGGCATCAATGATCTCGTAGATCCTGAATACATGGCTTACATGCTCAAATATGACTCCACACACGGTAGGTTTGATGGCACAGTTGAAGTAAAAGGTGGTCACCTTGTGGTCAATGGAAAAAAAATCCGCGTAACCGCAGAAAAGGATCCTGCAAACTTAAAGTGGTCTGAAGTCGGTGCTGAAATCATCATTGAATCTACCGGTCTTTTCCTAACACAAGAGCATGGCCAAAAGCATATCTCAGCCGGCGCCAGGAAAGTTGTTTTCTCCGCACCCGCGAAGGATGACACGCCTACTTTTGTAATGGGTGTCAACCACAAACAGTTGAATGCAAAGCATACCATCGTCTCGAATGCATCTTGTACCACAAACTGCCTTGCCCCGCTTGCGAAAGTATTGAATGATAAGTTTGGTATAGTTGAAGGTCTGATGACCACCGTACATGCCGTTACCGCCACACAAAAGACGGTGGACGGTCCCTCCATGAAAGACTGGAGAGGTGGACGTGGTGCATACCAGAATATTATTCCTTCCTCCACGGGCGCGGCAAAAGCTGTGTCGCTCGTCATCCCTGAATTAAAAGGAAAACTGACGGGTATGTCTTTTCGCGTGCCGGTTCCAGATGTGTCTGTTGTTGACCTCGTCGTCCGGTTGGACAAAGCCGCCACCTACGATCAGGTGAAGTCAGCTATGAAAGACGCTTCCGAGGGTGAACTCAAAGGAATCCTGGGCTATACGGAAGAAGATGTTGTATCGCAGGATTTCGTTGGCGATCCACGCACTTCCATCTTTGATGCCAAAGCGGGTATCGCACTCAATGATCATTTCATCAAAGTTGTTTCCTGGTATGATAACGAGTGGGGATATTCCAATAAGTTAATTGACCTGGTGCAAGAACTTGCCAAAGTATAACGGCAGCGCATAAAACGAATACCTCGCAAAAAGCAATCCTGTGTAATACGGGATTGCTTTTTTATTGGATTTTCAAAATCGCATTTTCGCTTTGCCCGGTATGTGCGCGCCTTTCACCCCAGGGCTCACCCATCAGCTGTCCGATCTCCCCTCCTTATGCACAATGGCTGTGCAGAGAAAAGGCCTCTGCCTGTGCAATCTTTCTCTCAACCCGGATCATTTAGCCATAAAACAGTGAAATATTCACTTTATCTTTATATGACCATCGCGGCATGGTAATTTATTGGTTGGAATACGTTTAGCTAAGAAAGCAGGTATACAGTGCATAATTACTACGAAATACTGGGAATCGATCAAAACGCGGATGCCCTACAAATCCGGACAGCCTACAAACATTTGGCGAAAGAATATCACCCGGATCGAAATCCTGAAAATAAACAAGCCGAAGAAATTTTTAAAATCGTAAATGAAGCAT
>JAOUDZ010000210.1 GCA_029858965.1 Cyclobacteriaceae bacterium | reverse complement strand
CCTTGAAACGATAAGGAATTAGCGGCTCACGTTCGAAATTGGAATCAACATTTTTGATACGGATCGTAAGTGGTGGTTTAAAATGGCCACCCTTAGCATTTGCGTTAGATGATAATCCGGCCATCCCGAGTGCCATCAATGACGCAGTGCGGTTTACGAATTCTCTGCGATTGATTTTTTCACTATCGTTTTCATCGGTAATCATGCAGTATGAGGTATGTTATTTAGGAATGTTATTTAATGTGTACCATGCCTCCGACGACCAAAGTGACTGCCCGGTCGCGCTGTGAAGATCATCAGCCAAGCGAAAATACAATACGTGCTCCTTTTTTAAACCGGGGATTTCCAAATACACCTTCGACCTTTCCGGGGAAACGGTGATCTTGGTAATGCTCATTTTTTCCAAATCCATTTTTGGTCCCCCATAGTTGGGCGTCGGCAGGTACCACCATTGCTGGACAAAAAAGTCAGCAGGATTGAAGACAATTCCTTTTTCCAGCGGTTCTGTAAATTCAATTTCAAAACCCTTTGGTCTTGCCCGGATGGCCAGCATCTCAAACGTCGATTTGCCATTGTATTGAAGTCGCTGAAGACCGTACTTATGTTCTTTCCAACTCCATCCACCGACCATACCTACTGCGCCGACATAAAGTGCGCCATCCGGACCCCAGCGCATCCGATTTACGCCACCCGCCAGTCCTTGTGTGAAGCGAAATACGGCGCCCTGATATTCGCCGTTTATTTTTTCAAGGAAATCTCTTTTTATGCCGCCGTGGGTTACATCGCCGTGCAGCATCTGCCCCTTATAGGGACCATCCTGCACGAAGACGGGTTCCGATGGAGAGTTGCCGATTTCATCTTCTGGAATCCAGATGGCAGGGGGAACCACGGGGGTTGTTTCAGGCATTGCGTCGGGAAGACCCCAGCGCATGCCGTGATAGGCACCCTTTTTAACATGAATTAGTTTGTTACCGGGGGTCCATTCTCCCTGGTTATCGGTTACAAAAATTTCGTTATCGACACCAAGGCCAATGCCATTTGGTGTGCGCAAGCCAAAATTGATCCACTCGTACTGGCCGTCTTTGCCGATCTTAATAGTTCTGCCACGGTCTGGCTGTTGCTTCTCATCAGACATGAGCCGCATGGCCATGGAAAGGGTGGCATAAAAATATCCATCTTTATAAACCAGGCCGAAACCGAATTCGTGGAAATCGGAAGTAACACCCCATTGATTACAAACGGCCTCATATACGTCGATAATATCGTCACCGTCCTGATCGATCAAATGGGTAAGTTCCTGCTTTTGCATAACATAAATTTCTCCATCGACAACTGTAATTCCCAACGGTTCTGCCAGGCCGGATGCAATTCGCTTCACAGAAATCTTGCTTGTGTCGCCGGTCTCAACACCGTCAAGGAGGTAAACAGAACCGGTAGCGTCCCAGGTGGTAACGAGCAATCTGCCGTCGGGATAGAATGCCAGTCCGCCTACCCGCGGTTTGAAATTTTCAGAATGAAGCGTCTGTACATCATAGCTTGGATGGAGACCTTCAAGCGGAGCGCCGAAGCCGGGTTTGACATTTTGACTGGCTTTGGCAGTATTATCTGTTAAAACCCCAAGCGTCTTATCTTCGGCTGGATTCAACGAAAAGATATAGTCCAGCATAGTCTTCACTTCTTTTTCGGAAAGTCTCGGATGTGCTGTCATTGCTGTGTTGCCCCATACGCCGGTACCACCCTCTATAATTTTCCTAATCAGGTATTGTATGGCTGATTTTTCATCTGGATACTTTTTGGCAATCTGTAAAAAGGAAGGTCCCACTGTTTTCTTGTCCAACTCATGACAGGTCAGGCAGTCGCTTTTTTCCATAAAGTATCTTCCCCGGTGATCGTATTCGGCTTCTTGCTTCGGCGGAAACTGAGCAGGTAGCGCTTCAAAATACCTGAGTACGCGCGTGGTTTTATTTCCATCAAACGAAAGTGTGCCGTCCGTGGAATACAAGGAAACTACTACGCCACTGGGAATACCTGTTGCGGAAAATATGCGTTCTAATCCGGGCTCACCATTTTTACCGAGAATATACTCCGGTTGTTCCCGGATACGAATTGTATCGCCGGTCGCCAGCCGTATTTCATAAGATAAACCAATCTGGTCATTGTGAAAAGAATAACCTTTGCTTATTACCTTTGCTGTGCTCTTTTTTCCATTTATTGTTGTGACCCACCTGGCAACATGTAGGCTATCCGTGAAATAGGCTTTTCCCCATGACATGGGTTGTACGTTCTTTTTATCGGTATACGGAGCGCCCTCAAGCGTAACGCCTCCTTTCCATGCTTTATACAAGGTACAACGGGAGAGATCGTAGGCGATGTAGCAGGATGAGTCCAGTGCCAGGGTAAGCATCCGGGGCTGCTTATCCAAAACTGACCTGAAGGCCCAGGGATCCATTGGGCGATGGGGGACCTCTGGTTTTCCGGTATCGCAAGAGGAGAGCGCGTAAAGCGCAAAAGCAACAAAAATCAATTTGTGAACGCTGAAGCCATTCGCGTTTGCCATGTATTCAAGGATTGTAGTACTTCCTCTTTTCAATTGTATAAGAATCGTTATCATTTCGAATTATGGCCAGTTGAGGTGTTTGTGAAGAAATTCAAATGTACCATCATTGCGCATGGAGTGCCCACCGTTAAAGAATTCTATTGTTGTTTTATCTTTAAGATTAAACTGGTCATACAGGTACCTGACTTTTCCGTACTCATAGGCAACCCACTCATCCGGTTGGACAAGGTCGTCATGGCCGCGTTCGACCATAAAGGGTCTGGGGAAGATAAGATAGGCCATTTCTGCATAGCTGAAAGTGTTACCCATATTAAAATAAGGCATCTCCCACTCCAATGTATTCATGAAGCCAGCCTTGTTGTGTGTATCCACAACCTTACGGGTCCAGTCTCCGAAATCACCGGAACATATAGAAAGGCAGTAACCTTCCAACACTGACGGTACACGCATGGCGGTTTCACCTCCGTAACTCAGACCATAAAAAGCAATTCTG
>JAOUDZ010000123.1 GCA_029858965.1 Cyclobacteriaceae bacterium | reverse complement strand
AGGGATCCACCAAGGTGCCCTGTAAATGAAAGCAAAACGATTAATAGGATGAACAAAAGCATTCTGGCCATTTTGCGCTTACGCTTATCCCGAAAAAAATTAACCGCGTTCTTATGAAGAAAGTAAAATAAAGAAGCAAAAACTGCAGTCGCAATTCCGGAGTTCCTGTGAAGTGTCAGGAGCTCGTTTTCATAACCTCCTTCAAGCGAAAGAAAATAACCGCTACCTGCCGATGCAATGGAAAACAGCGCACCCAGCAACAAAGCAGGTTGTATGGATTTTCTAAGCTTCCGGTATTTTGGAAAAACCGAAAGGAATTCAAATATAAATGCGAGGAACAGAATCCCTATTGGCAGATGCACCAGCAGCGGATGGAACCGTCCAATGAACGCTGTAATTATCTGCATATCACTGAATCAGGCATAACGCTTCCGAAGTGTGTGCAACATATGTGTATTCATTTCCCACTGATCCGCTACAGGTTGTCGCGTGTATGGTAAAGTCGGAAGGTAATTCGCAGGGCCAAATTCAGTGAGTATTGTCATCCGTTTTCCTTCCTTCCGCTTTTGATCAACAACCTTGTCCCACCACGCAAAGTGAGCCTGAACGGCTTCTCTCCACTCAGGCGCCCGGGGATCATTCACCTGTGGTCCCTCTTGATGGCCAATGCGCGCGTGAATGTGATCTGTTCGGCTCAAGGCCAATGCAACTGTTTCCAGTTGATCATCCAGAAGCGATTCATGGACATTGCACCAATGCGATATATCCAGTGTTATCCGAAGGTCCGGTACTTTCTCCATGAACTCACGTGCCACAGGTGCCGAATACAGGATTCTGGACCGATGCGTTTCGTGGTAAATGGGCACACCGGTGCGTGCATGTACAGCCATGGTAAGATCGATGAAAGCCTTGTTCTGACTGAAGGAAAAATGATCACGCCCTGAATGACAATTGACATAGACAGGATTCAGCGACACGGCGCCTTCCAACATAGCTTTAAATTGTTGCAGATGTCCCTGATGGTCTTTGTCGGATCCTCCAACAAGAAAGCCAATTCTTAAGTTGTGTTTCTGAAATGCTTCCAGAAATTCTTTTCGTTCAGATTCTCCGCTTGGATACCATGCTTCTGCACCATCGTACCCTAGTTTTTTGATCTTTGCGCAAAACTGATCCCAACTTCCGTCAAAACCCCAATTCGTTGCAAAAATCAATACTTCAAAACCTGGATTCGCCTTTGTTTTTTCTGCTGGCTCTGCAAATGCATCCAATCGATCAAACATCATTGCAGCAGCACCTGACATTGTGCTCAGCGTTATAAATTTTCTTCGGTTTAACGACATGGTTCGATCTTATAATCCAAGTTTAAGATTTCCTAGTCCTACACTATTCCACAAGGAAAACAATGCGCTACGTTACAATTTCACTTATTACTTTGCCCGACACATCGGTTAGCCGGAATGGCCTTCCCTGAAAATGGTAGGTAAGTTTTTCATGATCAAATCCAAGTTGGTTCATTATCGTTGCCTGCACATCGTGCAGAGATACTTTTCCATTGATCGGGTAATATCCAATTTCATCTGTTTCACCCCATGTCATCCCCTGCTTGATTCCTCCACCTGCCATCCACATTGTAAAGGCATCAACATGATGGTCCCTCCCATGGAATGGCATTGTCTTTCCTTCCCTGTTCTCCTCCATAGGCGTCCGACCGAATTCACCGCCCCAAACGACCAATGTTTCTTCCAGTAATCCGCGCTGTTTTAGATCCAGCAATAGCGCCGTCATAGGTCGATCGATAAGCCTACATTTATTTCTTAATCCAATATCCACTGACTCTCCTTCCGAGGTCCCATGACTGTCCCATCCCCAATCAAACAGCTGAACAAAGCGGACGCCCTGCTCAACCAGTTTTCTGGCCAGCAAACAATTGTTTGCAAACGATGCTTCACCAGGCGTAGTGCCGTATAGCTGATGTATATGCGCCGGCTCATTGTTGATATTCATTACTTCGGGTACAGATACCTGCATCCTGAATGCCATTTCATATTGTGCAATCCGGGTAAGTGTTTCAGGGTCGTTATACTCCTGATAATGCTGACGGTTTACTGCATTAATAGCCTCAATGGTTTTCTTTTTTAACTCACGGTCAACACCCTCAGGATCACTCAAGAACAAAACCGGATCTCCTTCTGAACGACACTGAACGCCCTGATACACCGAGGGAAGAAATCCACTTCCCCAAACGCTTTTGCCTGCATCAGGGGTTTTCCCTCCCGACGTTAGCACCACAAATCCGGGTAAATTACTATTCTCTGTGCCCAAACCATACGTAACCCACGATCCAATACTGGGACGGCCGAGTCGGGGTGAACCGGTATGCACAAAAAGTTGGGCAGGCGCATGATTAAATTGGTCTGTCGTAACGCCCTTCAAAAAAGAAACTTCATCTGCAAGTCCCGCAAAATGCGGCAAATATTCTGAAATATATGCCCCGGATTGGCCGCGCTGTTTGAATACAGCTTGAGGGCCAAGCATGCGTGGCGTACCACGAATAAAGGCAAACCGTTTTCCTTCCAACAGGGACGGAGGGCACAATTGGTTGTTCAGTTTCTGTAACTCCGGCTTGAAGTCAAATAACTCAAGTTGCGATGGCGCGCCAGCCATGTGCAGGTAAATAACACGTTTTGCTTTTCCAGGTAAGTGAGGAGGTTTCGGCATCATGGGATCCATCAGAGACGACAAATCATTTGCGGTATCTGTTCCTGCCGAACCGCAGCCACCCAGCAGTGTACCCAAAGCAACCGCACCTAGCCCTGCCGCACTTTCAATTAAAAAATGTCTTCTCGATACATTCCGAAGTGTATCCGTAGCAGCATATTTATCGATCATTCTGTTTCCATCTTTCAAGTTTAGGAATGTTTCTTGTAAATACCCCCGCCAGAAAACCCGGCAAGCCAAACTCTTTTAACTTGCCCTTAACCAGCGCCTTCATCTCATCCAAAGTAATATCGGGGTTTGTGAATTGCCCAACTGCATAGCATTTGGAACAATACATAGCGTTCTTAGTCCCATCCGCATTTGTTCCTCCTCCTTCTGCATCTCGCTTTAATGGCATTCCACATGACTGACAATTTCGGTATACTTTTTTCATATTATTCTTTGTTGATGACCTCGTCCAGATTTAGCATGGCATTCGCCACAATAGTCATCGCTGCAAGCACCGGGGACGCAGCATCACCCGGAGTCAGTTCTTCGGCGGCAGTCAAATCTGTCTTGTAGCGTTGCAAAGCATTTTCATATAGATTTTCCAACACAAGTAATTTCTCCTCTGACATGTCGCGTATGAGTAAAGCTTTGTAACCAGCTTTGATTTGTGCTTGTGGATCATTTCCTTGTTTCAGCATTTTCATGGCTAAATTTCTGGCCGCAACAATAAACGAGGAGTCATTGAGCGTAACGAGGGCCTGAAGCGGTGTATTTGTCGGTATTCTCCGGCTTACACACACTTCCCTACTCGATCCATCAAACATCATCATAGCGGGATATGGGCTGGTGCGTTTGGTATACGTATAGACTGAACGGCGATAGCGGTCCTCTCCGATGCTCTCCTTCCAATATTCATTGCTGTACACTGAGCTCCAGATTCCTGGCGGCTGATAAGGCATCACGCTCTTCCCATACATTTTTTCGCTTAGTAAGCCGCTCACCGAAAGTGCCTGATCGCGGACCTGCTCAAAAGATAATCGGACACGCGGACCCCGGGCAAGAAACCGGTTAGCAGGATCTTTTTCTTGAAGCGCTTTTGTGATACGCGAGTCCTGTCTATAGGTCGCTGACATCACCATGTCCTTAATCAACTTTTTCATACTCCACTGATTTTCATTCATGAAGCGCAATGCCATCCAATCGAGCAACTCCGGATGTGTAGGAAGCTCCCCCTGCGTTCCAAAATCTACCAGCGTCTCAACCAGGCCATTGCCAAAGATCTGTTCCCAAAAACGATTCACCATGGACCGTGCCGTTAGGGGATTATCTTTACTCAATAGCCACGCGGCAAATCCAAGTCGGTTATACGGCTGACCCTTAGGAAATGGATTTAAAGCTTTGGGGACGTCCGGGGTTACCGTATCTCCTTTCGTCAACCAGTTGCCCCGTATAAAAACCCGTGTGACCCTATACTGATCTGCATCATTCTCAATCATGATGGGAGTGCGTTCAACTTCAGCATTAACTAATTGCAAAAAAGAATCCTTGATTTGCATATAGTCAGCAGCGTTCTTACCGGGAAAATCATCGCGAAAAGCGAACCACTCAACACCACAAACTGCCTTGTCTGGCTGAATGGACGGATTATGGAAAATGAAATACAAATCATGTTTTCCAGCTACTGATTTTATTGGAAAGGAGAAAGCTTTTCGTTCTTTTTTAAGTTTTCCGCTTCCAACAATCTCGCCATCCAGTTTGTCTTTTCTAATTTCAAATGAACCACCAACTTCGCTGGTCCAATAGCTCATGATGAGACTCGACTTTCCTTCCAGGTTGATTTGCTTCACCCTTGCACTACCGCCTGGACGAATTCCCAAATACTTATTGTCAATTAATGAGCCATTGACAAACTGATCGAAATCGTGTGGATGAAATTTCGGTTCCAGTGTTTTTAGAAATTTTGCTATTGACGAAGCTTCCTCCGCCCCAGCGTTTTCATTTATCCAGGACTTTACGGATTCCAATTTCTGTTGTTCTTCTTCTTTATATATTCTAAGGTTAGGATACTCGCCAGGCGTGTCTTCATCTCGCGTATTATTAAAAAAAGCCATGGATTTATAATACTCCTCGTGCACGAACGGATCATAAGGATGCGTATGGCATTGAACGCACCCCATGGTGGTACTCTGCCAAACTTCCCAGGTTGTACTGACCCGGTCGATGAGCGCCGCTACCCTGAACTCCTCATCATCCGTTCCTCCCTCATCGTTGTTCATGGTATTGCGATGGAAGGCAGTAGCTATAAGCTGATCGTCTGTTGGGTTCGGCAGCAAGTCGCCTGCCAGTTGCTCCCTGGTAAACTGGTCGAATGGCATATCTTTATTGAAAGCCTTTATTACCCAGTCACGGTATTTCCATATGGTACGACCAGCATCTTTTTCATACCCTTTTGTATCCGCATAGCGAGCCATATCCAACCACCACGACGCCCACTTCTCCCCAAAATGAGCGGAGCTTAACAATTCATCGACAACCTTTTCATACGCATTTGGACTTGAATCTTCAATAAAAGCTACAGCCTCCGCCGGCGCAGGTGGAAGCCCGATCAAGTCCATGTATACCCTTCGGATCAGAGTAGCCCTGTCTGCCTCAACTGCAGGCGACAACTTTTCCCGCGCGAGCTTATCCAAAATAAAGTAATCAATGTCGCTTTTCGCCCATCCCTTGCCATCACCTGCAAACCCGGACAGCAGTGTCTTTGGTTTTGGAACCGAAATGGGCTTGGGGGGCACATATGCCCAATGATCACCCCACACAGCTCCTTCTTTAACCCATTGCGTTAATATTTCAATCTCTTCCTTTGTCAGCGGTTCTTTTTTGTACGGCATCCGGATTTCAGGATCATTTGCTGTTATCCTGCGGATCATCTCGCTATGGCCTGGATCGCCTGGGACAATTACGCGTTTCCCCGATTCCGCAGTATCAAGTGCTTCATGGCGGAAAAGCAAGCTGAATTTGGCGTTTCTTTTCACACCACCATGACATGCAATACAGTGCTTGTTGAGAATTGGCTTGACCTGCGTGCTAAAATCTATCTTTTCCTTTGTGCAGCCACCAATCCAAACAAAACTCACAAATACGGCTAGAATAAAGAATCTTATATGGTCTCTGCGGGGCATAGGGCATAAAAATACGCCAAAAAGGCGTTAAACAAACAACATCGGCCTGGAGTATGGTAGTAAATTTGGACCAAAATTAATCTTGGAATGTTGGCCCAAAAGCCAAATCCTGTGTGAAACTTTTTATATCAGGTTGATTTTTATACTTTTGCAGGCTCAAAAACTAAAAAGTAACATGAACAATTACGAGACGGTATTCATTTTAAATCCCGTTTTGTCTGAAGATCAGGCAAAGGATACTGTCGAAAAATTCGTGAACGTGTTGAAGAAAGCTAAGGCCAACATTCTCAATAATGAGCAATGGGGCTTAAAGAAGTTGGCTTATCCGATCAACAAAAAGTCAACTGGCTTTTACAATCTCATTGAATTTGCGGCAGAATCACCGGTTATCGACACCCTCGAAACTGAGTACAGAAGGGATGAATCAATCATGCGTTTTTTGACTACCGTGCTGGACAAGCACGCAGTGGTCTACAATGAACGCAGGCGCAAGGGTGAATTCAAGAACAAAGAGAACAGAAAACCTGTAAAAAAAGCTGAGGAGGGCTCCGGACGATGACATTAATGAACGAACCAATTAAACGCGCAGAAATCAGACCTAAATACTGCCGTTTCAAGAAGAATGGCATCAAGTACATCGACTACAAAGATCCTGACTTCTTAATGAAATTCGTCAACGAGCAGGGAAAGATCCTGCCCCGGAGGCTTACCGGTACGAGTTTGAAGTTCCAAAAGAAAGTGGCCCAGGCGGTAAAACGTGCACGTCACATTGCTTTGCTTCCGTATGTAGGTGATTCCCTGAAGTAATCCAACCCTTAAAGAACAGACGAACATGGAAGTAATATTAAAACAAGACGTAACAGGACTTGGCTATAAAAATGACACCGTAAAAGTGAAAGCCGGATACGGTAACAATTATCTTATCCCAAATGGCTTTGCTTTAATCGCCAATGACTCCAATAAAAGACTGATAGCAGAAAACGTTCGCCAGGCTGCTCACAAAGCCGCGAAAGTTAAGCAAGATGCTGAAGCCATTGCAGCAAAAGTCGGTGACCTGATCATCGAAATTGGTGCCAAAGCAGGTGAAAGCGGCAAGATTTTTGGCGCGGTAACTGCGCTGCAAATCGCAGATGTACTAAAAGCGAAAGGCTTTGATATCGATCGCAAGAAAGTGCACCTGAAAGAAATTCCAAAGCAAATTGGCACCTACGCTGTGACACTTGACTTGCACAAAGAAGTGAAGCATGAAATTCAAGTGAAAGTTGTAGCGGAGTAGAATACTTTGCCGGGTAAAAAAGTCGACTCAGGCAATTGGGTCGACTTTTTTTGTTATCATGCAGACAATAACACACGTTTGCATAAATATTTTGGAAGTAACTGTCCCCAATTCTCTTCATCAGGTGGTATTTTAGATTAGCATAATGAAACATAAAGCATGAAAGCCGCTGAACTCTTTCATAAATATCCGCTCACTGACAACACATGGGATGAAATGTACAATGAGGAGAGTGTGAGGCTTCATTATCAAAATGTTTATGAAACATTGTCCAACATTCCGGCTGATGAATTGATCAAGAAAGAAGAATTGGCCAAAAGCCTGTTCATGAGCCAGGGCATAACCTTCACCGTATATTCAAGTGGCGAAGGAATTGAAAAGATTTTCCCGTTTGATATCATCCCCAGAATCATTACAGGCTCCGAATGGAGTTTTATTGAAAAAGGCATCAAACAAAGATTGCTTGCCCTAAACCTTTTTCTGAAAGATGTTTATCATCAACAATTCATTCTGAAAGATGGCATCGTTCCAGTTGACCTAATCTATTCCTGCCCGCATTACCTGCGCGAAATGCAAGGCGTAAATGTTCCACATGATATCTATATCCACATTGCGGGAATTGATTTGATTCGGGATAACGACGGTACCTTCTATGTACTGGAAGACAATCTTAGAACGCCCTCAGGGGTTTCCTACATGATTGAAAACCGCGAGATTACCAAACGGATATTTCCTGACCTTCTTCCGCAAAATCATGTCAGGCCGGTTACACAATATCCCAATATTCTGTACAAGAATTTGATGGCCCTTTCGCACCGACAGGTGTCATCACCTAACGTTGTAATGCTTACCCCAGGAATATTTAACTCGGCCTATTTCGAACATACGACGCTGGCCAGACTCATGGGCATTGAACTCGTAGAGGGCCGCGATCTGGTCGTTGAAAATCAGAAAGTGTACATGAAGACCACCGCGGGACTTCAGCAGGTAGATGTAATTTATAGACGCGTAGATGATGAATTCCTTGATCCGTTGGTCTTTAACCCAGACAGCGTACTGGGTGTATCAGGAGTACTATCTGCCTACCGCAAAGGAAATGTTGCCATCGTAAATGCTGTCGGAAACGGTGTGGCGGACGACAAGGCGATTTATGTATACGTCCCGGAAATGATCCGGTATTACCTTAATGAAGAGCCAATACTGAAGAATGTGCCTACCTATCAGCTTGGCAAGGCGGATGAACGTGATCATGTGTTGAAAAACATATCCAAGATGGTCGTAAAAAAAACGAATGGATCGGGGGGATACGGAATGTTGATGGGACATGCCGCGACTGATCAGGAAATAAATGACTATAAACAGGAAATCTTGAAAGATCCCAGACAATTCATAGCACAGCCCGTCATTAGTTTGTCTAATGCACCTTGCTATGTAAACGGAAAAGTCCAACCCCGGCGAATTGATCTCCGTCCATTTGCATTGTATGGGCCCGATGGGATTGAGATTGTACCCGGAGGACTGACACGGGTGGCCCTAAAAGAAGGATCGCTTGTTGTGAATTCTTCTCAAGGTGGAGGAAGTAAAGATACATGGGTATTGGCGGAGTAAAGAATATATTTTTTCAAACCACGAAAACAAGACAATGCTTAGTCGAGTAGCTGACTCCCTATATTGGATGTCACGTTATATGGAACGCACAGACAGTATACTACGGATACTGAAAATAAACTATGCCTCCTCGCAGGATAGCCCGGATGATTTCTCCTGGCGGCCTGTCTTGCAGGTGTTTGGCAACCTCGATGATGACGCAATTTCGAATGTAGGCGAAAATAGCCGGGCGGTACTCTTATATATGGTACTGGACAAGGACAACTCAAATTCTATTTTCAACATGGCAACCCAGGCCAGAGAAAATGCGCGGGGTGTACAAGATAACATCACAGTCGAAATGTGGAAATGCCTTAATGGATTTTACCATGTTGTCCGCGATGACCGGCTGATTTATGCGCTCCAGCATGGTGATCCCATAACGGTTCTCGATTCCTTGATCAAAGAATGTATGTTGTATTTTGGTATAACAGACATTACCATGTTTAGAGGAGAAGGGCTCTGCTTCATGAATGTGGGCAAGTACATAGAGCGGGCTATTCAATCGGCAGAAATCCTGGATATTAAACTCAACTCCCTATCCTATGACCTGGACAAACCAACGGATACAGCGTATTGGAAATACTTATTAATGTCTATTTCCGGATACTCACTGTATTTAAAAAAGTATCAGTCCGGATTTGAGGCTCGTAATATTATCGACCAGGTGCTTTTCGATGTAAATTTTCCAAGGTCTGTGCTATATTCACTTCACCATCTTGACCTATACTTTGAAAGGCTCAGGGACGATAAGAATGCGGAGGGTTTTTCGAAAGTACACTTCAGTATTGGCAAACTGAAAAGCAAAGTTCAATACTCTAATGTTCAAAGCGTTTCGAATGTTGGGCTTCACGATTACCTTACAGAAATAACCACAGAAATCGACGAAATAGGCAGCACGCTTAATCAATATTATTTTGCATACAGCTAACCATAACACCAATGCCAAAATTTAAGATTCGCCATATTACGAAGTACAGTTACCAAGCCCCTGTCCGTGACAGCGCAAATCAAATAATGCTATACCCAATCAAGGATGCGCATCAAATAGTCCTGCAGCATACCATAAACATAACAGGAGATCCGATTGTAGATCTGTACAATGATGCCTACGGAAATCAGGTTGGAACTTTCACCCAAGCAAAACCACACCAGGAACTTGTCATCGATTCAAAACTATTAGTAGAGACTTTCGCACAGCCTGCCCCAGATGATACAACTCCGCATGAATTGCAATGGCTCGAGTTGGATACGCTGAAAAATAAACTTGAATTTATCGATTTTATTCAGCAGGAAGAAAAATCTGAGGCCTTGTCCGAACTGAAGAGAATTATAGAGGAGGAACGCGATAAGAATGGCACTCCGCTGGTGGTCGCAAAACATTTCTGCAACTATATCTATACTTCGTTTGAATACAAGAAAGGTATTACGACTGTAGAATCAACAATAGATGAAGTCTGGAAGTTGCGGTCGGGGGTTTGTCAGGATTTTGCGCACATGCTGTTGGTAATGCTTCGCTTAACAAAAATACCTGCCAGGTATGTTAGTGGTTATATATGCCCCAAGCAAAATGGCATGCGTGGGGAAGGTGCAACACATGCGTGGGTTGAAGCATACATACCATTCTACGGATGGTTTGGCCTTGATCCTACCAATAATTCCTATGTTAGTGAGGCCTACGTTAGACTTGCTGTCGGAAAGCATTTTACGGATTGTTCCCCTGTAAAAGGATCGTATCGTGGCACGTCTAATCACACACTGGATGTAGTTGTTTCAGTAGCCTACGAGGATGGTCAAACCACAGAAGGGGAACATGACATTTACACACCAGAAGCCAAACCCTCTGATGTAAGAAATTCCTTTCGAAGGCACCAGGAAATGCAAATGCAACAATGAAGCCCAGGAATTGATCGAGTCCATGAGTCGGCTCACAACTCACCTTCGACATACTAAAACTGGTAGCGCACAAAAGCTTCCATGGCTTCGTACTCTGCTAAGCCAAGCGCGTTGTATGCCTCCGCAGTGGCATGATTACGGTCTTCCGCACGCATCCAAAATTCACGCTTGTCACTGCCCGGGAACATTGCACTGTCCTTTTGAGACTGGTGCTTAAAAACTGCGCGCCGCTTGCGCATCAATTCATCCGGACTCAAGGGCACTGCCATTTCAATCTGGTCGATATCCCACTCCTGCCAGGCACCACGGTAAAGCCAAACCCAGCAATCTTTAGCCCAAGGTTTTTTCTTTAGCCGTTTCAGTGCTTCAAAAATAGCAGCAAGGCAAACGCGATGCGTGCCATGTGGATCCGAAAGATCGCCTGCAGCGTAAACCTGATGAGGCTTAACACGATCCAAAATGTCCATAGTTAACCGGATGTCCTCTTCACTTAACGGCTTCTTCTTTACCGCACCTGTTTCATAGAAGGGCATATCCAGAAAATGCATTTGCTCATCAGGTATCCCCACATAGCGCCCTCCTGCTTTCGCCTCGCCTCTTCGAATCAGTCCTTTTATTTTTAACACTTCCGGGCTGTCCAAATGACCTGGCCCTTTCTTTTGCAGGGACTGAACTATCTTCTTGTAGAATTTTGCGCCATCTGCTTTGCTCAGGCCAAACTGCTCATTAAAATCACGGACAAAGTCAGCAAAACGAATTGCATCATCATCAAAAACAGCAATATTCCCAGAGGTCTGATAAGCCACATGCACTTCATGGCCCTGGTCTACCAGCCGAATAAATGTTCCACCCATTGATATAACGTCGTCATCGGGATGTGGTGAAAAGATAATAGCACGCTTCGGAAACGGCTTTGCCCGTTCAGGCCTGTATGAGTCGTCCGCTTTGGGTTTTCCTCCGGGCCAACCTGTAATCGTGTGCTGCAAGAAATTAAACACTTTAATGTTAATCTCATAGGCAGATCCGTATTCAGTAATTATATCTCCCATACCATGTTCCATGTAATCATGGTTCGTAAGCTTAAGTACAGGCTTGCTGATTTGTTGACACAACCACACAACTGCCTTCCTGATAAGCTTTTCGTTCCACACCACACTGTCCAATATCCAGGGGGTCTTTTTGCGCGTAAGTGCAGAGGAAGCCGCCCCATCTACAACTACGGTGCAGTCTTTATGCTTTTGCAGGAAAGAAGATGGAATTTGATCTGTTACAGGACCTTCTACAGCTTTGTAGATGACAGCAGATTTGCCCTCGCCCCAAGCCATCATGTAAACCTTGGCCGCCTTCATAATAGAACCTACACCCATCGTGATTGCCTTACGCGGAACATTCTCCTCGCCAAAGAAATCACTGGCTGCATCAATCCTTGTCACCTGATCTAGCGATACAAGGCGCGTCAATGATTTTTCTGATGACCCCGGCTCGTTAAAACCAATATGGCCTGTACGGCCAATGCCCAATATTTGTATGTCAAGGCCACCCAGCTTATCTATATTTTCTTCATAACTCCTGCAAAATTCGCCAATTTCTTCTTTGGCTATTGTTCCGTCAGGAATGTGGATGTTCTTCTTTGGAATA
This sequence comes from Cyclobacteriaceae bacterium, assembly GCA_029858965.1. Taxonomy (GTDB): domain Bacteria; phylum Bacteroidota; class Bacteroidia; order Cytophagales; family Cyclobacteriaceae; genus Chryseolinea. The sequence goes on along the minus strand of JAOUDZ010000123.1, from coordinate 80 downwards.
TCGATATGGTCAAATAAATGCTCTCGCATAAACCGCACGTAACTTTGCAACGCATCTGGTTGCATCGGATAGTATTCATC